>NZ_CP094494.1:3180967-3499064 GCF_022810765.1 Winogradskyella sp. MH6
CTGAACTAACAGGTATTTTATCTGAACACGACATAATTGTTTTAAGAGAAAATAATGCCTCAGCATTAATAAAAGAAATAAAACGAAGTCGTTCTGCAGAGCAACTAAAAAATATAAGACAGCGTACCGAAAAACTATTAGCGCGCTACCTAGAACAGGATATTCCCATAGATTTTATATCAAGATTAGTATCTGCTATAAATGATACCATAACACAAAAAATTATTGAGTTTTCTATGGCTAAAATGAATGGTAAACCACCTGCTAAATTTACATGGTTAGCCATTGGTAGTCAAGGCAGACAAGAACAATTGTTAATGACAGACCAAGACAATGCTCTTGTTTTTGAAGATGGAAATTCAGAAAACTTGAATACTACAAAATCATACTTTTTAAAACTATCAGATTACATCAATAAAGACTTAGAATCAGTAGGTTTTGAATTATGTCCAGCCAAAATGATGGCCAATAATCCTAAGTGGTGCAAATCGGTTTCGGAATGGTCGCAACAATTTAATAGTTGGATTACAACGCCAGATCAAGATAACCTTATGCTATGCACTATTTTCTTTGATTATGAACATGTCTACGGAGACAAAGAACTTGTAAGTCAATTATCTGAAAGTATATTTAAAAGTATTGACAGTTATGATATTTTTTTAACCTATTTAGGAAGAAATGCGTTGCAAAATCCACCTCCATTAAGCTTTTTTAGACAATTTTTAGTAGAAGATAATGGAGAGCATAAAGATCAATTTGATATTAAAGCTCGCGCTATGATGCCTCTAGTAGATGCTGCACGATTATTAATTCTATCCCATAACATTAAGGCTATTAACAACACAATAGAACGTTATGAAAAACTAACAGAATTAGAACCACAAAACAAAGACACATATCTATTTTGTATTGAAGCTTATAAAAACCTCTTAACCTTCAGAACAACACAAGGGTTAAAACATGGTGACTCAGGTAGGTTTATAGACTTAGAATCTTTAGATAAAGGAAATCGTCTACAACTAAAACGTAGTTTTAAGGCTGTAAAAGAGGTTCAGGAATTAATAAAAATGCGTTTTAAACTTTCTCAATTACTTTAATAATGAATTGGTTTACACGCAAATCTTATCACGAATTTTGGGGAGCATACAAAAGTTACTTCTCAAAAACTCAAGAACAGAATATTGAACAGATTAGATTTGTCGTTTTTGATACTGAAACCACAGGTCTAGACACTAAAAATGATAGGATTTTATCTATAGGTTGCGTTGCCGTTGAAGATTTAAAAATTAAAATATCAGACCAATTAGAGTTGTACTTAAAACAAGATAAATTTAATGCTGATACTGTAAAAATACACGGTTTATTAAAAGAAGGTAAACTCACAAAAGTTGAAGAATCTAAAGCAATAGAACTCTTTTTAGACTATATAAATAATGCCGTTTTAGTGGCTCATCATGCCGCTTTTGATGTTGCAATGATTAATGCTGCTCTTACAAGATTGGGATTACCAAAACTAAGGAACAAAGTTCTTGATACTGGACATATTTTTCAGAAAACAAAAATAGACACAAGTAAAACACATTACAGCTTAGACGAATTATCTGACAGGTTTAAAATCCCACTTCACGATAGACATACAGCTTCTGGTGATGCATATATTACAGCGTTGTTATTTTTAAAGCTTGTTTCTAAATTAAATACAAATTCAAAATTCAACTTAAAAGATTTAGAAAAGACACAAAAACGTATTGGGTTGCTATAGTTTGAGTTCTTTTAAGATTTATTAATAAACAAAAAAACACATCCTAAATTGAATGTGCTTTTTGTTTATGAAAGTTATGAAATTTATTAATTAATAATCACTTTTTCTGTTCTTATAGCACCTGAAACATCTAGTTTTACAATATAAACACCAGATTGTAGAGCCTCAACATTTATTGAATTGGTATTACTTCCACTTTCCAATACTCTAGACAATACTAATCTACCTTGTACATCATAAAGATCTAATTGTGTTTTTCCAACCAACATACCGTTAATATTAAGTAAATCTGGATTGGTACTTGTATAGATTTCAAGTCCATTAAGAGCGTTAGAATCGTTAGATAAAGTTGAAGGTGAAAAGTGCAGAAAGAATCTACCAGTACCTTCCAAATCTTCTATTGCTGTAAAGCTATAGGTATTAGAATTCAGTAATGTAAAAGTATTATCTAAATTATCCTCAAGATAAATATTAATGTCTTCTGATAAATCGTTCTCATGGATATTAATAATAATATTGTCACCAACAGAAGCATTCATTCCTAAAGGAACCACTACACTTTCCATGTCCTCAAAAGACAAACATTGAATAGCAAGATCAACACCAACATTATCAGTAACTAAATGAGAATACAATGAAAAATCAGCGTCACTAGCATCTAAAGATCCTGCATCGTATCCAACATCTAAACCAGACGAACAATTATCGGAAAAATAAAAATCTGTATCGTAGTTATTTGCGTTACTTTCAACTCTCAAACTAAGGTGAGAAATTGAATTATTTCTTCCTAAAATAAAATCATCATTACCATTAGTAGTTCTCATTGCTGACGTAAAAGATAAGTTATTTGTTCCTCCAGTACCATTAGAGAATACAAAAAATCCTTGTCCTGGTGCAATATTTTTACCAACATTCTGAATATTGTTTATAATTGTCCATATACCTGAACCGTCCGTACCTGAATTATAACCATAAACCGCATTATAATTAGAATCTAGAACATCATTACCAGTTGATCCATTTTCACTTATAAACATTTGAGCATCTATATAACTAGTATAAGGATTACCTACTAAATTCCACGAACTAGAAGCTCCAGCAGAAATTGTTGTGTTAACATTACCAACATTAACAGCACCTGTGAATACCACAGGACTTCCGTCTACTGTTGCTCCACGATAGCCTTTACCAGCTTCAAGCGGTGTGGTTTCGTTCACAACGATATCATAATTCTCATAATTACCAGAAACATTATTAAATGGTGCAAAAGCTCTAATATTGTTAAGGGCTGCTATGTTTTTATTCCAATCAGCGAAGTCACTAAAAGCCTCCATAGTTCCATCTGTTACGGGAGAGGATATTAAATCATTTCCACCTCCTGAAGATGTACCGATTTGGTTAACATATCTCTTATACCTCGCTCTACCAGTTACAGTACTTGTAGATGAAGGATTTAAACTAGAGTAAGCATCAGAATCTGACTCTAAAACGATACTATTCGCTGTTAAACTCACACCCGAATCTACGATTAGGTTTCCATCAGGATTTACAGTAACAGTATTAAATGTTGTGTTTGTAGTTATGTTGGCATCACCAGAAACCACAACTAAATCTTCTAGATCTGTGGCTACACCATTAGGATCATTACCATCTTGCCAACCATTATCATATACATAATCTGGACCTTTATGGATGGTGAAATTATCTTCAACAACTCCATATCTATTTAAAAACTTCATCGAAAGATTATTGCCATCAACTTCTAAAATACCTGTACCATACTGTTTCACAGCATAAAACATAGCGTTATGATCAAGTTCTCCATTAGCAACACGAGATGCAGTTGCATTTACCGAATATACTGTTCCTAGTCCAGCATTTTCTCCAACATTACTTTTACTGTATGCACCATCATTAGTAGATCTTCCATCACCATCACCATTTGGACCAACGGCGTGTGTTGCAAAATCAAAAGATGCAGATTCTCCATAATGTCCATTAATAAAATAAGATCTTTCATAGACCTCGGTGTGACCTGCAATAATTAAATCTATTCCATTTGCTTCTAGCATTGGTATAATATTCTCTCGCATTTCTATTAGCTGTATTTCTGCTGGATCACCATTATATTGCACGCCTTCAGAAGTATGGTATCCTTTTGAATATGGTGGATGGTGCCAGATTCCAACAACCCATTGCTGTGTCGTGTTTTGAATATCATTTAGAGCCCAATTATACATAGTACCACCTACAGATCTGTCTTCATCAAAAGAATTTAATACTATGAAGTGAACATTCCCATAATCAAATGAATAATACGATTCAGTACCAGATGCTACACCACCAGACTCACCTAATGTTGGAAATGTAAAAATATCATAATAAGCTCCTATTGGAGCGGTCGTATTATTAACGTATTGTCCATCTATGTTCCCGATGGTAGACCAAACAATTGAACTTTGCAATTTATAAAAGTATGTATTAAACAAACTATTTTGAAATTGAGCATCAGTTCCCTTTGAATCTGCATTATCACCAGTCAAAATAATGCCATCTGTGATATTACTCCCTATATAAGAATAATATGCATCTCTCACCTCAGCTGCTGCAGCTGAATTAGAACTAAAACCAGCTTTACCTATACCTCCAAGAATCCAAAACGTATAAGGGTCTGCTGTACCAATTGTAGGATGAGTCTTAAAATAAATATCTGTGTTATTTGACATGATACTACCACCAGTTCCTATTCTGTAATAATATACAGTTCCCGAAGCTAAACCAGTAATTTCAAGCTCATGATCTACTTTTAGGGTAGCGTCGCTTAACGTTGAGTAGGTTGTAAATGTTACATCTGTACTATATTCAACAACCGATGTATCATCTACATCTGTTCTCCATTTTATAGTAACACCTGTCTCAGTCCCTTTCTGGAGATATGGTCCCCTTACTATAGCTTGTCCGAATGAAGACAATGATACTAGTAATAAAAACAATAATGTGTAATTTCTTTTCATATATTTATTTTTTAAGCTCAATTTTTTTTGTCTTTAGTTCTGAATAAAATTCTCTCATAAATTTGGCGTTCCGTATTCTATGAGGCAATTTTTTATAACTATCTTCTGCCTTATCTATTGAAATCTTTGCCTCTTCAAATTTTTCTTGTTGAATTTGAATATTAGCGAGTTCTAGATAAGCCCGTTCTTTTCTATTACTTATTTTAATTACTTTATTTTGGAATTTCACAGCAGAATCTAGGTCTTGCATCTCAATATAATTTGAAATAAGTTCGTTATACAAAACAATAATATCTCCTAATTTTTCAATACCTTCAATCAATATAGACTGTGATCGTTTATGACCATACTCAGTACCTATTGCATACCATGCTTTTGAAGCGTATAGGTAATCCTCTGGAAGAGCTGCTTCAGAGTTTAATATAGCTTCATCATATAAGTTCGCGGCCTTTTCATATTTACTTTTTTTGAAGTATATATCTGCCAATAACTTTAGAGCACCAACATTACCAGAATCTTCTTTTAGGATTCTTTTGATAGTTCTTATGCTCTTTGAAAAATTTTCAAGATGATAATTACTTTTTGCTATATAGAAATCCTGCTCAACAGATTCTAATCCCAATTTACTTGAAGACTTAAAATCTTTTAAACTATTAATGTAATTACTGTGTTGATAATAAAGTTTACCTCTTTTGAAATATAAATTGGCACTGTCTGGATTCTTATGAATCTCTTCGGTAACTTCCTGTATTCGTTTGTGTAAATCACCATGTGCATTAAGAGCTGTACTTGAGAGCACAAAAGATAATATGTAGAGTAATCTAAATCGCAAAGTTTATAATTGTTTGGGGTAATTAATAGCATATCAAAAGAAATCAAAATTCAAACAGAATTTGAATAATTTAGACCAAGTGTAATATTACTTGTTTAAATACAATGAGCTAGACAAACAAACGCATAAAAGCAAATTAAACTACTAACCCTCAAAATGTTAAAATAAAAAAACACATCCAATATTGGATGTGTTTTCTCCTAACTAAAATTAATTAAACAACAGATTATTGTTACATTAACTGCTTCATCATATTTTTAAGCTACTACACTTAATTTCTTTTTTGTTTTAATTTCATTGTCTTTTGCTTCAAATTGATTAGAGGTGTTTTTTTCACCACCTGCTTTTAAAGCATTATCACCAGCAAAGAATGTTTTATGGTCATCACCAAGGTCAGAGCCTGCCATTCTTTGGTGTTTTACGCAAGACACACCTTTTCTAATTTCTTGACGCTGCACATCTCTAACATAAGCTAACATACCATCTTTACCAAAGTAGCCTTCTGTTAGATTATTCATATGTAATGCTGTGGTATGGTATGTTGGTAATGTAATTAAATGGTGGAAAATACCAGCTTCTCTAGCTCCATCTATTTGGAATGTCTTAATTTTTTCATCTGCTCTATGGCATAGTTCTGTACCATCATACTCAGCATTCATAAGGTTGTTTCTGTCGTAAGCTGTCATATTTTCACCTTCAGCTAGCATTTCTTCAAATACTTGTTTACGGAAATTTAAAGTCCAATTGAATGAAGGCGAGTTATTATACACCAATTTAGCATTAGGCACAACTTCTCTCACTCTATTCACCATATGTGCAATTTGCTTCACATTTGGTGTTGGTGTTTCAATCCATAATAAATCGGCACCATTTTGAAGACTTGTAATACAATCTAGCACTACTCTATCAATGTTAGAACCATCTTTGAACTTATATAAACCATTTGGTAATCTTATTGGTCTTACCAACTTACCATTACGCTTTAATAAAACCTCATCTTCTTTTACTTCATCCATAGTTACTTCTTCAACATCAACAAAAGCTAAATATTTTGAAGCCAAATCACCTGGTTCCTTACTTACAGGTAATTTTTGTGTTAATCCAGCACCCTCGGAATCGGTACGTGCTACAATGATACCATCATCTACACCAAGTTCTAAAAAGGCATAACGTACAGCATTCAATTTTGCTATAAAATCTTCATGCGGAACGGTTACTTTTCCATCTTGATGTCCACATTGCTTTGCATCAGACACCTGATTTTCAATCTGAATAGCGCAAGCACCAGCTTGAATCATCTTTTTTGCCAATAAATATGTAGCTTCCTCATTACCAAAACCAGCATCGATATCTGCTATGATTGGCACAACATGTGTTTCAAAATTGTCTAATTCATTTTGAACATCTTCACCACTAGCTTGCCTTCTAAACAAATCGTTAAGCTCAATGGCATCTGCTTGGCGTAAGAAATCGTAAATCTCTGCGATTAATGCAGGCACAGCTGTTTTTTCGTGCATAGATTGGTCTGGTAATGGTCCAAATTCTGAACGTAATGCAGCAACCATCCAACCAGATAAATATAGGTAGCGCTTGCTTGTTGTCTTATGATGCTTCTTAACAGCAATCATTTTTTGCTGCGCTACAAAACCGTGCCAGCAACCTAAAGATTGTGTGTAATTAGATGCATCTGCATCGTAATCCGCCATATCTTGACGCATTATTGCAGCTGTATATTTAGCAATATCTAAACCTGTTTTAAAACGGTTTTGGGTTGCCATTCTGGCAGCGTTCTCTGGGTTAATAGCTGCCCAGTTGTTTCCAAATTTTTTCTTTAAATCTTTAACAGTCTGCAAGGCAGAAGCATAGTTAGATTGTGGTAAATTTTTCATAATTTTGAAGTGTATTAATGATATATTAGATTTAATATGAATCCCGTATAATGTTGCCGCATTAGCGGGATTTTTTTGATTATAATTGTTTATATGCCGAAAGGGTTAAGAACTCTTCAAACTCTGGTTGTGTTACTAATCTTTTAAACAAGTTTATAGCATCACAAAACTTAGTATTCTTAATCTTACCTTCTCCTACTTCTCTGATAATTTTTTCAACTTCATCATCAAAAATTGTATCGAACAACTCTCGATTAAATTGTCTACCATCTTCAAGAAATGCTTCATTCTTTAACCATTGCCATACTTGTGTTCTAGAAATTTCTGCTGTTGCCGCATCTTCCATTAAATTGTAAAGTGCAACTGCTCCAAATCCTCTTAACCAAGCTTCCATATATAGTATACCAACATTAATGTTTTTTCTAATGCCAGCCTCGGTTATAGTGCCTTGTGGTATTTCTACCAAATCGGCTTCTGTTACAGTTATATCTTCTCGCTTTCTAAAGATTTGATTTGGTGTTGGCATATACTTATCAAATTCTTTCATAGCTACTTCAACTAATGCAGGATGCGCCACCCAAGTACCATCGTGACCATTTTTAGCTTCACGCTCTTTGTCGATTCTTACTTTTTCTAAAGCTTGTGCATTTGCGGTTGGATTATTTTTAATCGGAATTTGTGCTGCCATTCCTCCCATAGCATGAATACCTCTTTTGTGGCAACGCTGAATTACCAAATTAGAATACGCAGCCATAAAAGGAGTTGTCATTGTTACCTGATCGCGATTTGGAACTACAAAGCCTTCGTGGTTTCTGAACTTTTTGATATAAGAAAAAATATAATCCCAGCGACCACAGTTTAAACCAACAATATGGTCTTTCAATTCGTATATAAATTCATCTAACTGAAAACTTGCTGTTATAGTCTCTACTAACAATGTTGCTTTAAACTTGCCCTGAGGTACACCAAGATAAGCTTGAGCATATTCAAAAACTTCGTTCCACCAACGTGCCTCCAAATAGTGTTCTAGTTTTGGTAAATAAAAATATGGAGCAGACCCTTTTTTCATTAATGTCTTGGTATTGTGAAACACATACAAACCAAAATCTACCAAACTGCCAGACATTTCTTCTTCATTTACCAATAAATGACGCTCGTTGAGATGCAAACCTCGTGGTCTCACCAAAAGCACTGCTGTTTCTTCTTTAAGCTTATAATACTTACCTCTTGCTTCATCTCTAAGTTCTATGGTTTTAGTATTGGCATCTCTTAGATTGATTTGACCTTCTATATTGTTTGCCCAACTCGGAGCATTACTATCCTCAAAATCTGCCATAAAGGTTTTTGCACCAGAGTTAAGTGCATTAATCACCATTTTACGGTCTACAGGACCTGTGATTTCTACACGTCTATCTAATAAATCATCAGGAATTGGAGCTGCTGTCCAATCAGATTCTCTAATTTCTTTAGTTTCAACAGGAAATGAAGGAAACTTACCTGAATCAAAAACGGACTGCTGCTTTTCGCGACGTTCTAATAAAGCAAGTCTTTTATCATTGAATTTTTCGTGCAATGCATTTAAAAACACTAACGCCTCTTCTGTTAATATTTCTGGATAAACATTTTTTACTGCTGGAGCAAATTTTACGTTTTGTTGATTTGTTGTTGAAATTTCCATAACCTTTTGATTTTGATGAAACAATGTTACAACGTATTTTTTAAAAAAACAAGCGAACGTTCGCTATTTTTTATTTTTCGCTAAAAACATATATTCGCAAATAGTACTATATTTGTAACTATGGAACAAGATTATATCAAACTAATTTTTGGATTAAAACTAAAGCAAATCCGCACAGATCGTGGGCTTTCATTATTTGGACTCTCTAAGCTTTCAGGATTATCAAAGTCTTATTTAAATGAGATTGAAAAAGGAAAAAAATATCCAAAACCAGATAAAATTGCTGCCTTATCTGAACATTTAGAAGTAAGTTATGACGAATTGGTATCCTTAAAACTAGATAAAAACCTAGCTCCAATTGGTGAAATCTTACAATCTAAACTACTAAAGGAAATACCTTTAGAGCTATTCGGTATTCAAGAAAGTACACTTATAGATATTATATCTAATGCTCCTGTAAAAGTTACCGCTTTTATTAGCACCATTATTGAGATTGCTAAGAACTATAACTTTAGTAGAGAAAACTTTTTCTTGGCTTCGGTTCGATCTTTTCAAGAAGCCAACTATAATTATTTTGAAGATTTAGAACAACAGGTTCTTAAGTTTGCAAAAACTTACCATGTAGATCTTTCAAAAAAAATTACTTCAAAAGAATTAGAAGATATTTTAATAGAAGAGTTTGGCTACAACATCAACAACGACGAGTTAGAAGCACATAGCGAGTTAGACAACCTTAGATCTATATTTGTTCCAAAAACAAAAACATTACTAATTACCAAAAGTATCGATGATGCACAGCGTGCTTTTATTTACGCAAAGGAATTAGCTTATAATTACTTAAATATAAAAGATCGTTTGTATACTTTTTCTTGGATTAAGTTTGACAATTTTGATGAAGTTTTAAATAATTTTTATGCTTCCTATTTTGCTGGAGCACTAATCATACCTAAAGAAAGTATAGTTGAAAACCTAAAAATTCTGTTTGAACAACAGGAATTTAAAACCGAAGATTTTGAAGACTTATTACAAAAGTATAATGCGTCACCAGAAAGTATATACCAAAGATTAACGAACATACTTCCAAAAGAATTTAAGTTGAAAAATTTGTTCTTTTTAAGATTCTCGCACAAAAAAGGAACGGACAACTTTTACCTTAACAAAGAATTACATTTAGAAAAACAACAATCACCAAGAGCAAGAGAAACCAATGAACACTATTGTAGAAAATGGGCTTCTATTAAAGTATTACAAGCCATTAGTGCCAACAATACAGATCATGAATTCTCAATTCAAATTTCTGATTATGTCACCGAAAACAAGAAATATTTGGTACTGGCATCTGCAACCAAAGACCCTTTTAAGCAAAACCGATACCGCAGTATCTCTATTGGTATTCAGTTAAATGCTCAATTACAACGAAAAGTCAATTTTCTAAACCATAAAGACATAGAAACACCTCATGTTGGTGTTACTTGCGAGGGCTGTGGAGTAATTAACTGTAACGTTAGAAAATCACCACCAACCGTATTAGAATCCATAAACAAAGAGGCTAAAACAGCTGAGGTTGTACAAGAGATTACTAATAAATATAGCTAAATGATATTCGCAATTTCACTATAACTGATTTCCTCAAAACTAGTTATAATCTTGTTGGCCAAAGAGTAATCTTGATGTGATGAATGTGGACTTTTAAAACCCACACAATAAATACCAGCAGAATGTGCTGCTTTTATTCCGTTGGTTGAATCTTCAATTACCAAACACTCAGACTTACTAAAGCCTGTAGATTCGGCTGCTTTAATAAAAATTTCTGGATGTGGTTTTGATTTTTTTAAATCTGCTCCACTAAATTTTGCACTGAAATACTGATTAAGGTCAAAGCGTTCAAAAATCTGTTTAATACCTAGCATTGAAGCCGAAGATGCTACAACCAACTTTACATCATTGCTATGATAATCCTGTATTCTATCTAACACACCATCAATAAGCTCTAAATCATCATTTTCAAAAAAGATTTTATAATGCTTACGCTTTAAACTTACTAATTCTTCTGGTGTTTCATTTAAATTGAAGTGATCTACCAATCGCTTACAAATATTAATTGTGGACTGCCCTGTAAAAGAAGCATACAAATCTTCATCTACGTTAATATTAACATCATCAAACATTTGATGGTAGGCTTTTCGGTGCAATGGCTCTGTATCTACAATAACTCCATCCATATCAAACAGCACAGCTTTTAACATAACAATTTAATTTTTTGCTAAGTTAGAAAAGAAGCCAAGAAAAGCACCATAGCAGAAAACAAAAATCCCAAATTCCATTGCACACATATTTTTCTGGAATCTGGGATTTGAAAATTAACTTTTAGTGTTGTTACAATACATTATCCATAATCTCTTGAACAACTTCTGGATTTAGCAATGTACTTGTATCACCAAGATTACTAGTATCATTAGACGCAATTTTTCTTAAGATACGTCGCATAATCTTGCCAGATCGTGTTTTAGGCAATCCTGTTGTAAACTGAATTTTATCCAACTTAGCAATAGGACCAATACGATCTGTTATTAATTGATTAATTTCCTTTCTTACGTTTTCATGATTTCTACTTTCACCTGTATCTTTTAAGGTTATATAACCATAAAGTGCATTTCCTTTAACGTCGTGAGGGAAACCAACAATAGCAGATTCTGCTACTGCCTGATGCTCATTAATAGCATCCTCAATTGGTGCTGTACCTAAGTTATGGCCAGACACGATGATAACATCATCTACTCTTCCTGTAATTCTGTAATAACCTACTTCATCTCTAAGCGCACCATCACCTGTAAAATACATGTCTTCAAACGCAGAAAAATAAGTATCCTTATAACGTTGATGATTTCCCCAAATGGTTCTTGCCATAGATGGCCAAGGGAATTTTATACAAAGTCTACCATCAACTTGGTTGCCTTTTATTTCCTTGCCTTCTTCATTCATTAATGCAGGTTGAATTCCTATAAAAGGCAAAGTTGCATAGGTTGGTTTTGTTGGTGTTGAGAATGGAATTGGTGTAATCATAATTCCACCTGTTTCGGTTTGCCACCATGTATCCACAATAGGGCTTTTCTTTTTACCAACATTATCATTGTACCAGTGCCAAGCTTCTTCATTAATTGGCTCACCAACTGAACCTAGTACTTTTAATGATGATAGATCGTATTTATCAACCAGTTCAGTACCGTGTTTTGCTAACGCTCTAATTGCTGTTGGTGCGGTGTAAAATTGGTTTACTTTATGTTTTTCTACAATATCCCAAAAACGTCCAAAATCTGGATAACTTGGTACACCTTCAAACATTACGGTTGTTGCACCATTACATAATGGTCCGTAAACAATGTAGCTGTGTCCCGTAATCCAACCTATATCAGCCGTACACCAATACACATCATCTTCGCGATATTGAAACACATTTTTGAACGTGTAAGCAGAATACACCATATATCCTCCAGTGGTATGCAACATACCTTTTGGCATACCTGTAGAACCTGATGTATACAGAATGAACAATGGATCTTCAGCATCCATAACAGTTGCTGTTAAATCGTTATATGCTTCATCTAGCAATGGTTGTAACCACTCATCGCGTCCTTCTTTCATATTTATTTCTGAATTGATGCGCTTAGCCACCAAAACACTTTCTACTCCTGGACAATCTTCTAAAGCTTCATCTACAATACCTTTTAAATCTATAGTTTTTGAACCTCTGTACGATCCATCTGATGTTATCACCATTTTTGCATCACAGTCATTTATACGTGTTGATAATGCTGTAGCTGAAAATCCTGCAAAAACAACCGAGTGTACTGCTCCAATACGAGCACATGCCAATACAGAAATTGCTAATTCTGGTATCATTGGTAAATAAATACATACACGATCCCCTTTTTTTATACCCTTGTCTAATAATACATTAGCAAACTTACAGACGCGTTCGTGTAATTGCTTGTAAGTAATGTGTTCTGCCGGCTCATTAGGATCATTGGGCTCAAACAAAATTGCTGTTTTATCTCCCCTTGTATGCAAATGTCTATCGATACAGTTTTCTGTAATATTCAACTTTGCACCTTCAAACCATTTTATTTCTGGTTTTTTAAAATCCCAACTCAATACATTGTCCCATTTTTTTCGCCACACAAAGTGCTCTTCAGCGATTTCTTCCCAAAAGGCCTCTGGATTTCTTACAGACTTTCTATAAACTTGAAAATACTCTTCAAAGTGTTTAATATGATAATTACTCATAATTGATTATATATTTTTATGTATTCCTATTTGATTTTTTTTATAAACTGATTCTATTTCTGAAATTATTGCAACATCATCTATAGTTGATGGCACATTGTACTCTAAATCGTCTGAAATATGTCTCAACAATTTACGAAGAATTTTCCCAGATCTTGTTTTTGGCAAACGCTTTACCACAAAGACATCTTTAAATGCAGCTACCGCACCTATTTCGTGGCGAACATCTTGAATGATTTCTTTTGAAATATCGCTTTCATCAGCATGCTCTCCAGACTTTAAAACGATAAGTCCTAAAGGTTTTTGCCCTTTAATATCGCAATGCACTCCAAAAACAGCACATTCTGCCACCGATTTGTGAGATGCTACAATCTCTTCCATTTCTGCTGTAGACAAACGATGGCCTGCGACATTAATAATGTCATCTACACGACCTGTAATAAAGACATAACCATCTTCATCTTTATAGCCTCCATCACCCGAAAAATAATAACCTGGAAACTTACTAAGATAACCGTTTTTAAATCGCTCTGGATTTCCCCAAAGATTTAAGAGTGTTCCCGGAGGTAATGGGAGTTTTACTGCTACATAGCCTTCTACTCCTGCCGCTACTTCTTTTCCTTCCTCATTTAATACCTGAATATCATAACCACAAACTGGTAATGACGCTGAGCCTGGTTTTACTTCCATGAGCTCTACTCCTGCCATATTAGCCAACATTGGCCAACCACTTTCGGTCTGCCACCAATGATCAATTACCGGAACATGCAAGTGTTGCTCTGTCCAACGTAAAGTTGCGACGTCACAACGTTCTCCTGCGAGGAATTGAAATTTAAGAGAACTTAAATCGTATTTTTTAATAAAATCTCCATTAGGATCTTCTTTTTTTATGGCTCTAATTGCTGTAGGCGCTGTAAACATTACTTTTACCTTATGCTCACTAATGACGCGCCAAAACGTTGAAGCATCTGGTGTTTTAATTGGTTTTCCTTCAAATAAAATAGTGGTATTTCTATTAAGCAAAGGCCCATAAACAATATAACTATGGCCAACTACCCAACCCACATCACTTGCAGCCCAGTACACATCTCCTTCTTCGACACCATAAATATACTTCATTGAGAATTTAAGCGCAGTCGCATAACCACCTGTATCTCTGATAATCCCTTTTGGTTTTCCTGTTGTTCCAGAAGTATAGAGTATATATGATGGATGATTAGATTCTACCTCCACTGGCTCTATTACTTCTGATTTTGAAACTAATTTAGTATAGTCTACATCTCTTTCGTGATATGGAATTTCAACACCTAATTCCCTATCAAAAACAACAACATGGTCTGGTTTGTGTTCTGCCAGAGAAATAGCTTCATCTACAAATGGTTTGTACGGAATAATACGTTTTATCTCTACTCCATTTGATGCTGTAATGATAGCTTTTGGTTTACAATCGTCTATTCGTATTGCTAATTCGTGAGGTGCAAAACCACCAAAAACTACGGAATGAATTACTCCCAAACGCGCACATGCCAACATAGCAAATAAGGCTTGTGGAATCATTGGCATATATATAACACAGGTATCTCCTTTTTGCAAACCTAGTGATTGCAAACCACCTGCCAATTTAGAGACTTCTTTGTGCAGTTCGTTAAAAGTTATGTGCTGTTTTCTGTCGGTTACAGGCGAATCATATATGATAGCATTTTGATCTCCAAAACCATCCTTTATATGCTTATCTATACACAAGTAGCTTAGATTGAGCGTTCCATCTTGAAACCATTGTGGATAACTATATTCATCAGCACCCAAAATATCAGTTGGCTGCTTATACCACTCTAGTTGTTCTGCCTGTTTTTTCCAGAAGGATTTAGGGTGATTTATACTTTCTTTATATATCTCTTGATAGTTCATGGCTTAGCTTTTTTTAGAATTAAACAAACCAAACCAACCAGGATTTAATACTTTCAACTTTATTAAAGCCCATATAATCACAACAAAACAGACACCCATTATTATTGACTCAAATACACCTGTTGCTGTCTCACTTTCTAATTTAAAACGGAGATATAATGTTACTATAACGTAAATACTGATAATAATATCAGACGTTAAAGCATTGATACGTAGACGTTTCATTTTGTTTTACTTTTATTAAACTTAGTTTCTTTTGCACACAAAACCAATGTTTAATAAAGTGAAACCGCTAAGCTATGAGCTCATTAATTTCTGAAACTATTTTTTTTACTGAAAAGGGCTTTGTTAAATATTTATCTGCTCCAAGTTTTAAGCCTTTTTCAATATCTGAAGCTTTATTTTTTGCAGTTAAAAACACTACTTTGGTATCTTTTAACTGGTCATTTTCTTTAATTAACTTAAGTGTTTGATATCCATCTACTTTTGGCATCATAACATCTAACATAATAACATCTGGAATTACACTTTGTAAGATTTCTAAAGCTTCGCTTCCATCTCTTGCTATATACACTTCAAAATCGTGTTTTTTAAAAGTGTATTCTAATGTCATTACAATATTTGGTTCGTCATCGACGATAACAATTTTCTTCATTCTTCGAACACGTTGACAATTTACTTAAAAGGTAGCTTAAAACCAAAGGTTGCACCACTTTTTTGATTGTTTTTTGCCCAGATTTTTCCATTGTGGTTTTCTACTATTTGTTTGCAAATTGCTAAACCTAAACCACTTCCTTCTGGTTTTTGGATATTTTGATTTTTTGATTGATAAAATTTATTAAAAATATATGGTAAATCTTGCTCTGGCACACCTTTACCATTATCCTTTATACTTACCTCCAAATATCCTAAATCAAATTTATAATCTACTATAATCTCACCTTTTTTAACATCACAAAATTTTATGGCATTAGAAATAAGATTCGTTAATACCTGTACAATACGATCTTCATCGTATTCCGCATTAAGATCACTTTTATTTGAACAAACTATTTTTACCTGCTTCTTATCTGCTATATGTTTTAGACTATCA
This sequence comes from Winogradskyella sp. MH6, assembly GCF_022810765.1. NCBI lineage: Bacteria > Pseudomonadati > Bacteroidota > Flavobacteriia > Flavobacteriales > Flavobacteriaceae > Winogradskyella > Winogradskyella sp. MH6. Next base: position 3,197,428 of record NZ_CP094494.1, read on the forward strand.
ATGGTTTTTTGAATTGTATTTCTAATATTGTACTTATTGATATTAAGCTGTGTACGTCCTTTAGAGAGTTTTTCAAAATCTAAAATATTATGTATCAGTCTTGATAATCTATCGCTATCCTGAAGCATATTTTTTAGAAATTGTGTTTTTATTTCTGAAGGCATATCATCGTCATCATCCATTAATAATTCCGTTGTTGCTCTTATACCTGTAATAGGTGTTTTTAACTCGTGCGCAACTGTATCTAGAAATTCATCTTTCTGCTTGTCTTTTTCAATAAGTTCTTCATTAGCATCCTTAAGTTGATTAGTAAGCTTTGTGAGTTCGTTAGATTTTTCTCTGAGTAATTTATTTCTGGCTATGGTTTCTTTAGATTCTTCGAGAATCTTAAGTACTTCTACCAAACTTACTTCATCTTCTTTTACCACACTTGATATCAATATTTTAGCCGAAGCGCTACCTATACTTCCTGTCAACAATTTTTCAGAAAAGTTAATCAACCTTGCATCTGCCATTTGTGTGTCTAATGGTAAATCATATTTTCTAAAGAAAAGATTTAACGCACGCTCTGTTCTATCATCTCCTAAAAACTTAACCAAAACCTTCTTGATATCTGCAACGTAAGCCTCTCCTTTCCAAACTAATGCTCCGTCTTGCAAATCTGTATAGTTTTTGCTGTCCACAAACATCTCTGCATAGTTACGCTCTCTGTAATTCCCTTTTTTAATCACAGAAAATGTCATGTAACAAAAGATATTTACCAACATACTCCAGAAAAACGCATGTGCTGGCGGACTTAAGAAATCTATACCAAACAAAGCATGAGGTTTTAAAACCTCAATACCAGCTAAACCATATTGCACCAAATCATCTGAACCATTTAAGGCATGCAGAGAAAAAGGTAAGATTAATGTATAAAATACCACTGCAATACCTGCGACTATTCCAATTATGGTTGCGTTTGATGAACCTCTATTCCAAAACAAGCCAATAAAAAAAGATGGAGCCAGTTGAGATATTATTACAAACGCCATTAAACCAATAGAATACAATGATAATTCAAAAGAAAAATTAACATAAAATGCATAGGCACTAATAATGATTAAGAAAATTGAAATACGTCTGATGTTTTTAATGTATTTAGCATTTCGTTCAGGATGACTTTTTATGAAATAATCTAAAAAGCCATAAGGTATTACCAGGTTGTTACTCACCATTGTAGATAATGCTAATGTCGCCACAACAACCATTGAAATTACTGCCGAAAAACCTCCTAAAAACACCAAAACTGCTATAAAATTATTACCGTTTTGTAATGGCAATAGCAATGCATAATACTCCGCTTGACCTGTATTACCTATCGTTAAATTGCCCGCCCAAGCAACAAAAATTACAAAAACATTAAAGAAGAGAAGATATAATGGAAACATCCAAATAGCATTTTTTAAATGCTTTTCTCTCACATTTTCAACCACAGAAACTTGAAATTGTCTCGGCAATAAAAATATAGCCATAAAAGACAACATAATAGTATACAACCAATTGAAACCACCTTCAAAACCATTGATTGTTGTTAACGATTCAAAATTATCGGCTGTAGACATTTTAGCATAAATATCTTCTGTACCATCAAACAAAATGTAGGTTACATATACACCAACAAACAAAAAGAAAACCAGTTTTAGAATAGATTCAAAAGCCACAGACACCACTATACCTTTATGCTTTTCTGAAGCATCTGTTGTTTGTGTTCCGAAAAAAGTTGCAAAAACCGCTAATAGTAAAGCAATATAAAAGGTTGAGTCGTCATAAACAGACGTTGACACATAACTCGTATCATCTGATAAAATTTGAAATGTTTCTGAAACAGCCTTAAGTTGCAGTGAAATATAAGGCACAATTGCCAATAGACATACTATTGTTACCAACGCACCTAAAAATCTATGATTACCATAACGTAGCGAAATAAAATCTGCAATAGAACTAATCTTATGCTGCTTAGATATCCTTACAATTTTTCGCATTAAGACTATCCAGAGTGGTGCTGCAATCACAGGCCCTAAATAAATTGGCAAAAAGTCTACACCTGAATTGGCTGCAATACCTATACTACCATAGTAGGTCCATGCTGTACAATATACTGCTAAAGACAAGGTATAAACCACAGAATTATTTACCCATTTGCTCTTAGAATTTTTCTCTGCTATATACGCAATGAAAAACAAAGCCGCCAAATAGGTTACTATTATAAAAAATAAAACGTAGTTACTCATAATGACGCTTTATTACAATGTAAGACACCAAAATAACCACTAGCCAAATTGAAAAAATTGAAAAATAAAATGTGGGAACACCGAATACATGACCATCATTATTAAAAATCAATAGAAATGGCACATTTAGTATTGCCAAAGCTGTAATTGAAAGTATAATCAACTTTTGTTCGTGTCGTTTTTTCATAGTTAACTAAAATACAAAAAACAGTGCTGCAATTGCAACACTGTTTTTATCAACTAATAAAACTTGTCAATTAATGACTCTGTGCTTCACCTGCACCTGAAGGTATTCTAATGTTTTCTACAATTTCTTGTACGTGTTGTGGTGGCGCAGGCGTTAAACGAGACACTACAACCGATACAACAACATTAACAAGCATAGCAACAGTACCAAAACCTTCTGGTGAAGTACCAAACCACCATTCGCTTGATGGTCTTGGATCCATTACTCCAATTAATCCTGTTTTGTATACAATCATATAATAAAGCATTAAAACTATACCTACAATCATACCTGCTACAGCTCCTTGTCTATTCATACGTTTATCAAAGATTCCTAGTATAATCGCTGGGAAGAATGAAGCAGCAGCCAAACCAAAGGCTAAGGCGACTACCGCAGCTACAAATCCCGGCGGATAAATTCCAAAAAGACCAGCAATTATAATCGCTACAAGAATAGCTATACGAGCAGCCATTAACTCACCCTTCTCAGAAATATCTGGTTTAATTTGCTTTTTAATCAAATCATGAGAAATTGATGTAGAAATTACCAGCAATAAACCTGCCGCTGTAGAAAGTGCAGCGGCTAATCCACCAGCAGCAACAAGTGCTATTACCCAATTAGGGAGGTTTGCTATTTCAGGGTTTGCCAACACCATAATATCTCTATCTACGTAAAGCTCATTTTCTTCTGCATTTGCATTAGAGACCATACGTTCCCCAAATGCTCCTCTAGCACTAGTATCAGTAGCTTCACCTGTATATTTAGGCTTTCCGTCTAAGGCATTACCTGCTACATATTGAATTTTACCGTCACCATTTTTATCAGACCAAGCTATTAAGCCAGTGTCTTCCCAATTTTTAAACCATTGAGGAACTTCATTGTATTCGGTATTACTTACTGTTTCGATTAAGTTAGTTCTTGCAAAAACAGCAATAGCTGGTGCAGTTGTATAAAGAATAGCTATGAACAATAACGCTAAACCTGCAGATTTACGAGCATCTTTTACTTTAGGTACTGTAAAGAAACGTACGATTACATGAGGTAAACCAGCTGTACCAACCATAAGAGCCAATGTAATAGCAAACACATCCCAAGTTGATTTTGTTCCGCTTGTATATTCATTAAACCCTAATTGTGTGTGTAATTTATCTAATTTATCTAAAAGAAATTCTCCTCCTTCTACTGATCCTCCCATTCCTAATTGTGGAATGATATTTCCTGTCATCTGCATTGAAATGAAAAATGCTGGCACCATAAAAGCAAAAATCAATACACAATATTGAGCAACTTGCGTATAGGTAATCCCCTTCATACCTCCTAAGAAAGCAAATACCAAAACAATTGCCATCCCTATGATAACTCCAAGGTTAATATCTACTTGTAAGAATTGCGAAAACACAATACCTACACCACGCATTTGTCCAGCTACATAAGTAAATGATACAATTAAAGCACATATTACAGCTACTGTTCTCGCAGTATTAGAATAATAACGATCACCTATAAAATCTGGCACCGTAAATTTTCCAAATTTCCTAAGATAAGGTGCCAAAAGTAGTGCTAATAACACATAGCCACCTGTCCATCCCATTAAAAACACAGAACCATCATATCCCATAAATGAAATAAGTCCTGCCATTGAGATGAATGATGCGGCAGACATCCAGTCTGCAGCTGTTGCCATACCATTTGCAAGTGGTGATACACCACCACCAGCAACATAAAAATCTTTTGTTGAGCCAGCTCTAGCCCAAATTGCAATTCCGAAATATAGTGCGAATGTGATTCCTACTAATATCCATGTCCAAGTTTGTACACTCATAATTTTTTTAATTTTTATTGGTTATTAGTTAGGACTATTCGTCGTAACCGTATTTTTTATCTAGTTTATTCATTATGCGTACGTACACAAAAATTAATATTACGAACACATATATTGATCCTTGCTGAGCAAACCAAAAGCCTAGCTTAAACCCACCAAGCTTTATTTCGTTTAAAGCATCTTTAAATAAGATTCCACAGCCATAAGAAACCAAGAACCAAATAACCAGTAATATTGAAAGGTATTTTACATTTTCCTTCCAATAAGCCGATGCGTTTTTTTGTTTTTCTGTCATAATTGATTTGTTTATTCGTTATAGTTAAATCAGATGATTCTTATAAAAATATCATAGCCTGAACAGTAAAGACTCCTGTTGCATCACCATCTCCAACTTTATCATTGGTGTAATCGAAACTTAATTTTGAATGATGACCAGTGAAGAATATGTTAGCTCCCAATTTAAATTGATTTGCATTATCATCTATAGCATCAATACTTCTTGTAGAATATGCTACATAAGGCTGAAATCTAGTTTTTGTTTTATCGCCTGGAAGCACATAACCTACATGACCATAAATCATATTACCTGTTGCGTAAGGTCCTAAATAAAAATCCTCACCATAATCATTGTTTTGGTATGTAGCATAGGCTGTTATAGCCGAACCATTATCGCCTATTGGTGCATCATAAAAAGCATCTGCAGCAAATAACAGAACATCGTCACCTTCACCATTTGGTAGTACAACACCACTAGGATGGCTAAAGAATCCGGCTCCAATGTTGAAAACCTTTTTACTTCCCATGTATGTACCAACTTTATAAGGCAAAGCATTAGATTCTTGATCTAAAAAATTATAATCTACATAACCTTGAATTACCTTTCCAGCGTCTGCAGAACCAAGCACTTCTCTACCTCGATATACAGTTGCAGTACCTACATCTCTTGGTGTACCGTCGTTATCTAAAGTATTTGTGTTAGCTTCATTTAAGGCAAAACGATATTGAAGTTTACCAAATTTACCCTTAACATATACACCTATATGACGCGCAAACTGATCTGACAGCCCAAGAGTTGACCAAGACGATCTATTATTGTCTAAAGTCAACATGTTTAGTGTACTTTGATTGTTTAAACGAGAAACTCCATTCCAGTAATGAAGTCCGGCACCAGCGTAGAAATCTTTAGCCACTTTGTATTCTCCCCAAAAATCATGGAAGAATAATTGTGCGCTATCATCTTTACCTACTGGTCCAGCATTACCAGCATTTAAACTGTTAAGTCCAAAATGTGCAACCAAGGAGAACCTATCACTGAATTTTATCCAACTCAGGATTCTGGCTCTTCTTACACTCATAGAGAGTTTTTCGGTACCATCTGGTGCATCATCATTGTATTGTGCCCAAAATTGTCCCCAAGAAATGAATCTCATGTACTTGGTACCATCATCGTTAAAATTAATCCTGTAGCCCTTCCCATAACCCATTTCAGGTTCTGATTGAGAAAACCCAGAAAAAAAGCATAGTGTAAGAACCACTACGATACAATTAAGTTTTTTCATAAAAGATTAGTTGTTTAGTTAGTTAAACATTGATTTTGTGTGCACCACTAAACTCTAAAAAACAATCTCTAAAAAAAAAGTTAATATATCTTTTTGCTAATTATATATCTAATCTCTGAAACGCTCCCATTTTATGAGCATGAATTTATCTCCTAGCTCAGTTACTAATGCACCTGCACCAGACAAATTTTTAGCATTTGAGAAGAATGTAGCAAGCTCTTGAGCGTTGAGAATTTTGTAAGTAGGATGATACTTTGAATTGTACGGTCGTTTAATATTGTATTTCTTAACCCAATTCATAATACTAACGTGTGAGATTCCTAATATACGCTCAATTTCACGATAGGTTAATCCTTCTAAGTATAACTGTAAAGCCTTATTAACGTAATAGTCATCTATTTTTTTACCTAACTTATTGACTGTAAAATAATAGTTACAGGATTTACATCTATAGCGCTGTCTGTCGTTTACAATTCCACTTTTTACGTAACTATCAGAACCACAATTAGGACACAGGTCAATTTTCATATATAGTAATTTAGCATAAATATATTAATTTAGCAATATATATACAATTCAAACCTAAATTTTTTAATAATTATTAATTATGACTATTAATATTTTAAAGAATCATCATCTTTTTTAACCAATAATTATACATATAACAAAACCCTGAAAAATTAGATTTTTCAGGGTTTGCTATATTGTTGAAACTTATTTTTAGCTAGACTTTGGATTGAAATAAGAATCCTCTTCTTCAGTTAAAATTCTAGAATGAATAATAAATCGTAATCCCAAAGGAATCTCTAGCGAGAAACTTGCTCCTCTTCCTTCAGTTGTATCTATAGTAAGGTGTGTATGTTTCCAGTACTCAAATTGATCTTGGTTCATATAAAACGGAACACCTTCTACTTCTCCTAGAAAAATGTCACTCTCATCCAAGTACATATCATCTTTTTCAAAAATCATGGGTGCTGAACCATCACAACAACCTCCACTTTGATGAAAAATTAACTCTCCATGCTTTTCTTTTAATTGTCTGACAACTTTTTTGGCATTTTCTGTAATCTCTACACGTTTCATGACTTTAATATATTAAAAAAGGCTGAATCCCTAACCATTCAGCCTTTACGAGCTATTAATCAAATGTTTCTAGAAGAAACCTAATTTGTTTTTATCGTAAGAGATTAACATGTTTTTAGTTTGTCTGTAATGACTCATCATCATTTGATGCGTTTCTCTACCAAAACCAGACTTCTTATATCCACCAAATGGCGCATGCGCTGGATAGGCATGGTAGCAATTAACCCAAACACGACCGGCTTTAATAGCACGTGGTATTTGATATAACTGATGTGCATCTCGTGTCCAAACTCCTGCTCCAAGTCCATAGAGTGTATCGTTAGCAATCTCTAATGCTTCTGCTTCATCTTTAAACTTAGTCACACAGACTACTGGTCCAAAGATTTCTTCCTGAAACACTCGCATTTTGTTATGACCTTCTAAAATCGTTGGCTGAATAAAGAATCCGTTTGCTAAGTCTCCTTCTTTGTTAGCATCACCACCACAAAGTACTTTAGCACCTTCATCCATACCTATTTTAATGTAAGACTGAATTTTTTCGTATTGGTCATTAGAGGCTTGCGCTCCTACCATACAACTCGTATCATATGGACTGTTTTGCACAATAGCTTTTGTACGTTCAACAACACGCTCCATAAATTTATCATAAATATCTTCCTGAACTAAAATACGAGAAGGACATGTACAAACTTCACCTTGATTAAACGCAAATAACACTGCTCCTTCAATAGCTTTATCTAAGAACGCATCATCTTCATCCATTACAGAATTAAAGAAAATGTTTGGTGACTTACCACCTAATTCCATAGTTACAGGATTTAAGTTCTTAGACGCATACTGCATAATTAACTGTCCTGTTGTCGTTTCTCCTGTAAAAGCCACTTTATCTACACGAGAACTCGATGCTAATGGTTTACCAGCTTCTGGCCCAAAGCCATGAACCACATTTACAACTCCTGGAGGAAACACATCTGCTATTTTTTCCATTAACAAAGTTGCCGAAGATGGTGTTTGTTCTGCTGGTTTTAACACAACACAGTTACCTGTTGCTAGGGCTGGTGGTAACTTCCAAGACAACATTAATAAAGGGAAGTTCCAAGGAATAATTTGACCAACAACACCAAGTGGCTCTTTTATATTCATTGATAAGGTATTGGCATCTAACTCTGTTGCACTACCTTCTTCTGCTCTAATACAAGATGCAAAGTATCTCCAGTGGTCTACAGATAATGGTACATCGGCATTTAATGTTTCTCTAATAGGTTTACCATTATCGCAAGTTTCAACTAAAGCAAACTCTTCTAAGTTAGCTTCAATAATATCTGCTACTTTATTTAATAATGTTGCACGCTCAGTTACCGAAGTATTTCCCCAAGCTTCCTTTGCTGCATTAGCTGCATCTAAGGCTAACTCTACATCTTCTTTTTGTGATCTTGGATATTTTGCAATTAACGACTTGTCTATTGGTGAGGTATTTTCAAAATACTCTCCTCCTATTGGCTCTACAAACTTTCCGTTTATAAAGTTCCCATAGGATGCTTTAAATTGTGGTTTAGAATAACTCATCTTAAATTTAGATTACTTATTAGTTCTTGATTTTTTAAGCCAAAAAATTGACTATTTTTTACTTTTCGTAAAGTTATTTTGTCATATTCTAAAATAATTGAACATATTTATCATATTTTTGAACATATCTCTTTTTAAGACATTTTAGCATTTAATTTTCGTATTATTGAATATGACATCCTTATTAAATCAACATAGAAACAACAGAAAACTCACCACTTTGGTTGAGAACAGAACCACTTATAATGCTGAGTATGCCGAGTTGAATATCTATGAAACACATGCTTATGCTGAAAAAGTTTCGTTGACTTTTGGTTTTCCAATCATTGCAAGTATGCTGACTGGTAAGAAAGTGATGCATATTGACGGTTTTGAAACTTTTGATTTTTTCCCAGGTGAATCTGTTGTTATGCCTACTAATAAAGAAATGGTTATTGATTTTCCTCTTGCAACGGAAGAAAAACCAACACAATGCTTAGCTCTAGGCATTGATGCGTTTAAGATTGAAGAAGTTGTTCAAAAATTCAATCAAAATGTAGCTATTGAAAACGAAAACAATAATTGGGATTTAGACAATACTGCATCGCACCTTATTAATAATGTAGATGTTAACCATCTTATTGAACGTCTAACTTACACGTTTACCAACAACAATAAATCTAAAGATGTATTATTAGATTTGATGATTCAGGAATTGATCGTTAGACTACTTCAAACTAAAGCAAAGTCTCTTATTATTAATGATACCAACAATATCTTTAATGATACACGTATTGGCACAGTCATAAAATTCATCAAGGATAATCTCACCAATAAAGACATTACAGTAGATCAGCTAGCGAAGAAAGCTTATATGAGCACATCTCACTTTCATAAGCAATTTAAAAACACGCTTGGTGTGTCACCTATTGACTATATCAATTCTGAAAAAATTAAATTCGCAAAGAAATTGATAAAAGAATCTAAAGATGTGAGAATGTCTGAAATCGCTTTTAAATCTGGCTTTAATAATACGAGTTACTTCAACAGGCAATTCAAAAAAATGGAAATGATGACTCCTGCTCAGTTTAAGTCCTCCATTACTAACTCTTAGTTTTTTTTAAACTCGCAAAGTAGCGTTTAGATTCCTTCAGCACTTTTGGCGCTAATAGAATTGTGGCAATCATTGTTGGAAATGCCATAAATGCAAACACACCATCTATAAAGTTAATCATCGCCTCAAAAGGTGTAGTTGCCGCAAGAACGATGCTCAGAATATAGAAATAATTGTAATAGTGCTTTTTATCTGCACCAATTAAAAACGATAAGCATTTTGTACCATAGTACGAATAGCTAAACAACGACGACACACTAAAGAAAAACACACAAACCATTAATAAATACTGACCATAAGGCAAGGCTTGCTCAAAAGCAGAAGCCGTTAAACTTACACCATTGTCTGATGTGGTTTGCCAAACACCTGTAACCAAAATCGCTAAAGCCGTTAATGTACACACAATTAAAGTATCAATCACAGGACCAAGCATTGCTACCAAACCTTCTCTTACTGGTTCATCGGTTTTTGCTGCTCCGTGTGCCATTGGTGCTGTACCCAAACCAGCTTCGTTAGAAAATGCTCCTCGTTTTATACCATGCAATATCAATGCTCCCAAAACACCTCCTAAAAAAGGTTTGTCTTTAGGGAAGTAATCCGCAGCAAAAGCATCTGTTACAATCATAGACAAATACTTAGGAACTTCTTCAATATAGATGCCTAGTATAATCATGACCAACACAAAATACAACACTACCATAGCAGGTACCATTTTAGAAGCCCAACGACTAATACGTTGTATACCGCCAAGAATTACAATGCTTGTAAGAATTACCAAAACAATAGCAATAATAAGGTTACTACCAAAAGACACCTCTACTCCATTAGGTCTTAATATAATATCATTAATAGCCTGTTTTAGCTGATTAACATTTACCACTGGCAATGCGCCCAGCATCCCAAACACACTAAATAACACGGCTAAGAATTTCCAGTTTTTGCCAAGGCCTTCAGTAATAAAATACATTGGTCCACCTTGTATATTTCCATCACTGTCTTTACCTCTGTATAAAATCGCTAAAGTCGATGTAAAGTATTTGGTACTCATACCAACAATGGCACTTACCCACATCCAGAACATAGCACCAGGTCCACCAACCGAAATTGCTAAAGCCACACCAGCTATATTTCCCATACCTATTGTAGAGGACAACGCTGTTGTTAAGGCTTTAAAATGCGATATTTCGCCAGCATCATTGGGATTATCATACTTACCTCTCAACACGCTAATTGCATGCCCTAAATACCGAAATGGTAAAAACTGCGAACGGATTAATAAATACAAGCCACCACCAACTAGTAAGATAAGCAATGGTAAACCCCAAGCAAAGGATGAAAAGGCTGCTGTAAAATCTTCTAAAGCTTTCATGAGGTTAAAAATAATGAATCTTAAGCTTATGGTTTGGGGTTTTTTGGTCTCTCACCTTAATGATATCCCAAGGAAACCTACCTTTACTACGGTATAAAGTCGGCATATAGTCGGTATATATATGGTATAAATGTAGCTTAGTAATAGGATATTTATATGATTATACTAGTGAAACTATGTGTGTTATAGCTATGCAGAAAGGGATTGTGTTTTTTGAGGTTAAGGATATTGGTGTTGGGTGTTTGGTGTTGATGCTATGTAATATATAAAAACTACGTAAAGTTACGTATTGACTTGTTGCTTTAAAAGTGCGAACTTTGCTTCTGCCTGTCGGCAGACAGGTATTAAACGCTATAGTTCATTGAAACGGAACTATATCTTAGCGTTGTGTTTCATACAGAAAAAGCTAAGAACAAACTGAAAACATAAAATAAAATGAAGTTCACACAAAGCCAAATGAAGTTTATGAATGATTTCATAACTGAAATTAATAGTGGAGATGCAGCAATCTTCGCAGGTGCAGGACTATCTGCCGCTTCGGGTTTTGTTAATTGGAAAGAATTATTAAGGGATTTAGCAGAAGAACTAGATTTAGATATAGAAAAAGAACACGACTTAATATCGCTTGCTCAATACCATTTTAACAAATTCAAAAGAGGAAAAATAAACAATAAAATTATTAACGAATTTACTAGTCTGACAACGGGAAATGAAAATCACAAAATCCTATCTAGACTTGACATTGACACCTATTGGACAACAAACTATGACAAACTTATTGAACGAAGTTTAGAAGCGGAAGGCAAAACAGTAGAGACTAAAATTAGAAATCTTGATTTTTCAAGAAACATTAAGAAAAAAGATGCTATTGTTTATAAAATGCACGGAGATAAAGATTCCCCTGATGACGCAATTCTAACTAAAGACGATTACGAAACATATGGTGATAAAAGAGAATTTTTTTCGACTGCACTTAGAGGAGATTTGTTATCTCAAACTTTCTTATTTATTGGCTTCAGTTTTGATGACCCAAATTTAGAATACATTTTAAGTAGAATCAAAGTGCTTTTAAAAGACAATACACCAACACATTATTGTTTTTTTAAGGAGCTAAGTCAAACAGATTTCAATGATTCTGATAAGTCTGACGAGGAGAACAAGGAAGATTTTCTTTACGCCAAAATCAAACAAGAGTTAAAAATTGATGATTTAATTAGATACGGTATTCACGCTGTAATGATTAAGGAATATTCGGAAATAACCGAAATTTTATCCGAGATAGAGAAGAGAATCAAAAGACGAAATATATTTGTTTCAGGTGCTGCACACGACTATTCACCATATACAGAGTCAGATGCAAAAGATTTAATCCATTCTTTAAGTTATAGGTTGGCTCAAGATGAATATAAAATAGTTTCAGGATATGGATTAGGAATAGGAAGTATAGTTATTAATGGTGCTCTTGATTTTAAGTTAAACTCTAATTACAGAAATCTAGATGACTTATTAATTCTAAGACCATTTCCTCAAATGCAATCAGGCACAAAAAGCATTCCCGAAATATGGACGGAATATAGAAATGATATGATTTCAAAAGCAGGTATTGCAATTTTTGTCTTTGGTAATAAAATGGTTAACGGTGAATTAGTTAGCTCAAATGGTATGGAAGAAGAATTCCAAATCTGCCTCAAACATAATGTTATCCCAATCCCAATCGGTGCAACAGGCTCGGTTTCGAAGACATTTTGGGCTGAAGTTACGAGCAAATTACATAATTATTATCCGCATAACACAGATTTGTATAATGCCATAAGGGAGCTTGGAAAAGATAATTCCACAAAAAAAGAAATAATAAATAACACAATAAAAGCAATTAACATTTTACAAAAAATATAATTATGGCAAGAAAAGTATTTACAAGTTTTCATTACGTTCCTGATAATTGGAGGGCTAACCAAGTTAGAAATATGGGTAAAATTGAAGGTAACAGTATAGTAACCTCTAACAAATGGGAAGAAGTCACTAATGGCGGTGATTCTGCTATTGAAAAATGGATTGACAACAATATGTATGGTAAATCTTGTGTAGTAGTGTTTGTCGGAGAAAAAACTGCAGGTAGAAAATGGATAAAACACGAAATAAAAAAGGCTTGGAAAGATGGTAAGGGTTTAGTTGGGATACACGTTCACAATTTGAAAGATAGTGATGGCAACCAAGCTGAAAAGGGCAGAAATCCTTTTGAAGATTTTACCGTAAATGGTAAATCTCTTTCTTCTATTGTCAAGTGTTATAATCCGCCTTACTCAACCAGTACAAATGTGTATTCACATATTGAAGACAACATAGAAGATTGGATAGAAGAAGCTATAGACATAAGAGCTAATAACTAGTTGGATTAGTTACATTTGAATGGCAAGAAACGTTTATTTTTCATTTCACTATCAAGATGTGGTTGACTTTCGAGCAAATGTTGTTCGCAATAGTGGAAGGTTTAGAAAAAGCGGTGATGTTTTCCGTGATTCTTCAATTTGGGAAGAAGCAAAAGAAAAACAAGTCCTTAAGATTAAATCTCTTATAGATTCTGAATTGAAAGGCTCAAGCGTAACCTGCGTTTTAATTGGCTCAGAAACCTATTCTAGACGTTGGGTGAGATATGAAATATTCAAAAGCTTCCAAATGAAAAAAGGGCAAGTGGGTGTAGGAATAAATTGGATAAAAGATAAGTACGGCAAAACCAAATTTTGGAGAGGAGAAAATCCTTTCAGCTACCTTTCTCTAAGAGTAACGGCAGACGGAAAATTCATTGATTTGTTTGAATACAAAGAAGACAATTGGATTAAATATAAAGATTTACCTAGAATTAAGAATTCACACTTCAAAGAGAATGATTTTGGTAAAGAATATACCTTAGATGAAATCTATAATCGTTATAGCTATGAATGGAATAACGGTAAAGAAAATTTTCAAAATTGGATTGAAGAAGCGGCAATAAATGCAAACAGATAATTCAAGAAAGAACAAAAGAAAAAGAAGTACGAAAACACAATAATACATATAAAAAATAGGCGAAACAGTAGTAAATTCGAGGGTTGTGGCTCGTATCAAACTTTGTGCATAACCGAAAATTTGGTGCTTCGAAATCGCCTACTTTTCATATACTCAACGATAAGCGTAACTTCCAAAAACCACCCAAGATGAAACATATTGCATTCAACACTTGGTGCAAGTGTATCTGTTTAAAACAATGTTTTCAAAAAATAAATTCCCTTATCTGTGGATATCGGAATGTGCTATCTAAACGGTCATTTACTTCAAAATGAACATTCATTAGTATTAAAACAAATACATGCAACTTATTTAAGCCATTGATTATCAAAAAATAAAACCTTAAATTAGCTTTGCTTTATTTATATTAATCCTAATCAAACTAATATGCCTTACACCAAAAGAAACATCGATAATGGGTATGAGTTTAATGTACAACCCGAAAAAGCACCCTCAATTGCAAAAATACTTCTACCTTTATTGATAATACCCTTGTTATTAATAATGTGCTCAGGACCAATAGTTGTTATAACTTCTACTGTAATAATAGGTGCAATTATTTATTTTATGCAAAAAAGCACCAAGTATACTTTACACAGACAGCCAAGCTCATTTACTGTAACCTCGGATAAAATAACAAAACAAGGTAATGATTATAACAAAGAGGATATTCATCGTATAATAATACGAAACCATGTAGATGAGGAATATGTATTTATATCTAATTATCAGAGTTATCATAATCCTGCTTCTACTGCTGGTGCTTTAAAACTAAGACAGCAGCTAATAAATGTTTCTTACAGAGTAGATATAGAATGTGGAGGATATCCCACTACACTAGCTGGTGGAATAAACGAACCAACGGCATATGCTTTGCTGAGTGATATTAGCAAGGTTTTAGATTATAAAATATCCTAAAACTAACAACATGAAAAATTTCAAACTGTTTTATTGTTTAGCTTTTATAGTATTTGCATCAATCCTATCTTCAAACAAGCTTTTTTCCCAAGACAATTATTTTCAAGAAAACATAAAAAATTGGGATTACTATAAAGACTCTAAATGGGAACTGATTTTTAAAGACACACAAACTGAATATTACCTGCGGTTAAATACTCGGGCTTCAGATTTTGGTCGTATGGCATACCTAATAGCCATACACACTGTAAAAGACGATGACACACCATTATACCCTTATAAAAAAGTGAAGCATGGTATTGTTATTGAAAAACAGGCCGTAGATTATATATGTAACTCTCTACTCCCTGAGGTAAAAGAAAGAAAGCCAGATACTTACGGATTGATAATTAGGAATTATGTTAAAGGAGTACATTTAACCGGAATCAACCCAATAGACTGGATGAATAAATATGAAGGAGAATTAATTAAGCTAACCATTGCTAGTTATGGAAATGGCCATGAAACTTTAGCACATTATCACATGGACACAGAATATGCTATGACCGTAAATGAAGCAAAAGCTTTAAGAGAACGGTTAGAGAAAAATCCAATTTCTGGCGAAGAAAGGATAAAATTAGAAATGGCCACTGCTGAATTTGTAAAAAATGGTGATGTAGCAGAAGATTTTCAAAAAGAAGGTTTCATTTATCACGACAATACGTTTTGGGAAAAGTCCTGGCTATGGGATTACCCCAACAAAGGTATTTTAAGTGCTATGGCAAATGAAGCTGCAATAGATTATAGAACAAATATATTAAAACATATATTTCATGGAAACTTTGAGAAAATCCAAAAACGACACAATATTAAAGAATACATCATTGCATTTCTTTTTACATATTCAAAAAATTGCGAGGACTATTTAGGGGACTATGAACATTTTAAGCTTACCAATACAGTTACTAAAGTTAACAACTATGGTGCTGTTAGAGGTTCGTGGACTGAGGATTTGGGCTCAATTAAAGTACCTATTCGTTTTAAAGAATATTTTAACAGTAACTACTCTAGCTATTCTTATGTTGATTTATGCCTAAAGGATATGGAAGATATGATTAAAAAATTGGGGTGCGATTGTAAAGAAATAAACCAAATAGAAGAAAATCTTTATCAGTTATCACAAAACAAAGAATCTATACAAACATTGAACAAACTTCCTAAAGGAGAAGAATGTTATTTCGATTAAGTTCAAAACAAAAATCAATACAATCAACATGATAAAGCATATAATCATTTTTGCCATTTTGCTAGCATGTAATCTGTCACCTGCACAAAAGTGTAATAAACTAAAAGAATGGACCAATGTAGTATTAAAGGAATTTCCAGAAAGAAATTTAGATAAACACGATTACGCTTTTGTAAAAAGAGTAGCTTTTAATTTGTTTTCAGACGAATATTTTGAACCTTACTTCAAAAAACCATTTGATAAACTATATAAAATGCAACAAACAGGTTTTGAAAAAAGATTTGAAAAATGTAAAAATAAAGACGGATTAACTTGGCAGGCCAACAACTCATTATTAAGTTATTTTAGAGATAATTTTGGAGAGACTACAAAAATGGTCTTAGAAGCACGAAAACTAAATAATGAGTATAATGAGTTAAAAAATGAGATATTGCAAAGTGACATAAGCACATTAGACTTAAACAAATTTTTAAATCCTTTAAGGTTTAAGTACAAATTATTATTTCCCTCAAAAACAGATTCTCTAATAAATTTACTAACTAGAGAACAAGAAAAAAGAAAATCTAATACAGAAGCATCAAGAATAAATTCAATAATTCTGAGCATAAACAACGCCTCTACTTTAGATAAAATTTCAACTATAAAGAGCGGCAATGAATGGTTTCTATCCAAGTTAAGTAACGAACAAAAAAACATTGTAAACCAAGCTATTCAAGACCAAACAAATAAAGTTTTAGAAGTAGAACTTACGGCTATATTAAAAACTCAAAAAAGTAAACAGTATTCACTTTATCAAGATATAAAAGTAATAGATGCAGAGTCTTCTGCTTTTTTTGTCAAATATTTTGATTATCGTCTTGGAGTTGATTTGTTTGAAGAAATTATAACGCTTTATAAAAAACAACATCTTGAGGTTTTAATTGCCAATAAAAACGAAATCCTTAAACGCATAAATAAATCTAGAACCAAATACCAACTGAAATATATTGAGACAGAGTATCTAAATTTTGATGACAAAGCTAAATATATATACTATGATTATTTTGATGACACTGAGGATAAAAAAAGGTTTTTAAATTTTAAAGAAGCTCTTTTAAACGAAATAAAAAGAAGAAAAGATGAATTAAAAATATAATAGCGGTATTATTAATGACGTTAAAGCGTAGTTCTCAAAATCAATATCTTCATAAAAGCAAATAAACGAATGAATAAATCTGACACCAGCCACCACGATGAGCGTATTGCTAATATGAGCTTTGCGTCTGTGTATCCGCATTACGTTACCAAAGTTGAAAAGAAAGGTAGAACCCAAGAAGAACTTCACGAAGTGATAGAATGGTTAACGGGTTATGATGCGCATAAACTTAAAGAAATTATTGAGCAGAAAACTAACTTTAAAGCCTTTTTTGAAAATGCTAATCTTAACGAGAATGCTCATCTTATAAAAGGCGTTATCTGCGGTTATAGAGTTGAGGAGATAGCTAACAATACAACACGTCAGTGTAGGTATTTAGACAAATTGGTTGACGAGTTGGCTAAGGGTAAGAAAATGGAAAAAATCTTGCGTCAAGCTTAAATTTTCCAATTCAAAACATGCCAAAAACCTTATATCGCATTTATGTTGTAGAACTCTCTAAACGTGTCTTTACTGAGAACACAAAATTCAGAACTGCTAACCCACAATACAATGGTGTGCTGGAGTGCTTGTATGTTGGTATGACAAGCAAAAGTCCTAAAGAACGCTTTGAACAACATAAAACAGGCTACAGAAATAAAAAAGGACATAAACTATCTTCTAATATTGTAGAAAAATACGGCTTGTATCTTAGGCCAAGTCTTTATAATCACATAGATCCTTTTTTAACCCGAAAAGAGGCCTTAATTGCCGAAAAAGCAATTGCTCTAGAGTTGCGTAGAGAACGTTATGCTGTTTGGTTTAATTAGATACTAATAGCTTATCTAAAGTTTCTTCGTAAATAGCTTCGTATTGTGGCACAATAGCATGAATATCAAACTTCTTGGATTGGGCTTTCGCATTTGCTTTAAAGGTTTTTAAAGTATCAGCGTCTTTAAGGATTTTAATAGCATTGGCAGACATGTCCGCAACAGCGTTGACATCACTTAAATACCCTGAATAGCCATCAATATTCACTTCTGGTAATCCGCCTGTGTTAGTAGATATTACTGGCACTCCACTTGCCATAGCTTCTAGTGCAGCTAAACCAAAACTTTCGGTTTGCGATGGTAGCAAAAATAAATCGCTAAAACAAAGGATGCGATCTATTTCATTACTATTTCCAAAGAAAATAACCTTATCGCTAATGCCTAATTCTTCAACCAAATTTTCAGCAGTTTCCTTCTCTGGACCTTCACCTACCATCATAAGTTTAGCTGGTAATTCTTTCTGAACATTATAAAAAACCTTAATCACATCTGGTATTTGCTTTACTTCTCGCATATTACTGATATGTGTAATAATAAACTCATCATCTTTTGCCATCATAGCACGTTGACAATCGGTAAAATTATTGACATGCTTGTCTAAATCTATAAAATTAGGAACCACATAAATGTCCTTTTTAATATCAAAAAGACGCATGGTGTCCTTTTTTAAACTTTCTGAAACTGAAGTCACTGCATCAGATTTATTGATGCTAAAGCTTACAGCTGGTTTATAAAACGGATGACTACCAACTAGTGTAATATCTGTACCGTGAAGTGTTGTAACAATTGGTACTAGAATGCCTTTTTCTAAGAGCATTTGTTGCGCCATATAAGCAGCATAAGCATGAGGAATTGCATAATGAACATGCAACAACTCTATACCATAAAGTTGTACCATATCTACCAACTTACTGGAAAGCGCCAGTTCATAAGGTTGATAATGAAACAAAGGATATTCTGGCACGTGTACTTCGTGAAAATGTACGTTATTACTCAACAATTCTAAACGTACTGGCTGACTATAGGTTATAAAATGAATTTCGTGCCCTCGCTTAGAGAGTTCTAAACCTAATTCTGTAGCTACTACACCACTACCGCCAAATGTTGGGTAACAAACAATTCCTATTTTCATATTTTAAAAAGCAATAATCCATGTCACCTTGAGCGCAGTCGAAAGGTCAAACTGAGTTTTTAGTAAAAGGTTTCGACTGCGCTCAACCTGACAATAAAATCAAAGGATAAAGTTATCTTTTTTACAGCCCAAAGGCTAATTTTTAGCACTTTTTAACTTATACGATTAGTCAATTATAGCTTCGTAAATTAGGCGCTGAATCTCTGTTCTTATGTTTTCTCTGAGTAATAGATTTTTACCAGCTTCTGGATAGGTTCTATTAGCCAAAAAGACATAAACGATTTCTTCTTCAGGATCTGCCCAAGCATAGGTACCTGTGAATCCTGAATGCCCGAAACTAGTCATAGAAATACATCCACAGGTTGGACCTTCTTCTCCTAATTGTGGTTTGTCAAAACCTATACCTCTCCTATTATCACTTTCGCAATAATAACAGGTGTTGAACTTATCTATTGTTTCGGATTTAAAGTAGCGTTTGCCACCATAAAAACCTTTTTGTAAATACATCTGCATAATTTTAGCCACATCGTTGGCATTGCTAAAAATACCTGCATGACCACCAATTCCTCCTTGCATTGCTGCTCCCATATCGTGCACATAACCATGTACTTTTTTGTATCTATAATAGTTATCTACTTCTGTTGGTACAATATCTTTAAGACTGAATGTTTGTCTTGGATTGTATGTTGTGTAGTTAGCACCTAGTGATTTGTAAAACCGATCTTGAGTGATTTCATGTAAAGATTTATCATAGAAGCCTTCTAGATATTTCTTCAAAATATAATATGGTAAATCGCTGTAACGATAACGAAGACTAGATAACAAATCACTTTCTTTTATAATTTCTTGAATAGAATCCTTGTAATCATTGCGCATAAAAAGCGTATTGGTAACTTCTACCTCAAAACCTTTTGTAGGTTTGGTTCTGTAGTATTTAGGGTCTGGTTTTTTGGTTACAGAATCTAAAGTTGCATAATAAAAAGGAATCCAAGGTTTTAACTGCGCATAGTGCGACAACATCTTTTTTAATGTGATGTTCTTCTTATTAGACTTTTTATACTCAGGAAGCAAGTCGCCCAACTTAGAATCTAAAGACACAGAACCTTGCTGCTCTAGTTCCATAAGCACAGGAAGAGTAGCGAGAATCTTTGTTAAAGATGCCACATCATAAATATCATCAAAATCTACCTTGTTCTTTTTTGAATAGGTATGATACCCAAAATTCTTGCTGTAAATGACTTTTCCTCGCCTAGCCACCAAAAGCTGAATACCTGGAGTCATTCTGTTTTTAACGGCATGATTAGCTACAGAGTCTATTCTACTTAAACGCTCAGAGTCCATACCAACACGTTCTGGTAACCCATAACTAAGACTCGATAATGAATTGTAGGTAATACCAGTGCCTACCGGAAAAAACGCTCCTGCACTTACAGGCAGTTTACCTTTAGCATCTATACCACCAAAAATAAGTTGTGCAGATTTTTGTTGTGCAATATCACTATTCTGATAGCTCATTACAATGGCTTCTATATTTTCTACAGAAAGCAAATCATTTAACGCATATGGTCTGGCAAATACATCTAAAATTACGGTAGTCTTTCTAGAAATTTCATACAACCAAGCCAATTCTTTTTGTGAGAACTCGTAAGCTTTCCAAGGGTTGTCATTAGACTTATGAAAACCGATCACCACAGTATTATAATTCTGTAGTTTGGTAATAATTTCGTCTAGCTTTTCACCTTTTATATGATGGACTTTAGTGTACTTTTTTAGTTCGTTATAAAATGCCGAACCACTAACATCTCCTAATTCTACATAAGCCACATTTTTGGTCTGCAAATCTCTAAGTGGCAACAAATTATTTTTATTCTTCACCACCGTAATTGCATTCTCCATAAGGCTTTCGTAAAGCACATCGTCTTTAATTCTGTTTAAATCATTATCTAAACCATACAAACCAATTGGAGAGTAGTTATGCAAACCAACCTTGTACTTTGCCATAAGGATTTTCTTAACCGAATGAGATAAGCGCTCTTCGGTTATTTTTTTATTTTCATAAGCATCTATAATCCTATTGATGCCTTTTTCAGGATTTTCAGACATTAATAAAACATCATTCCCTGCAAGAAATGCCATTAAATCTATTTCTCCACCAGTAGAAAGTGTTCCGGTAGTAATGCCATCAACGTTTTTTGCTACATAATCCGCTGCACCTTTCATGGTTAAAGCATCTGTAAAAATTAAGCCTTTAAAGCCTAATTCGCCTTTTAGAATATCTGTTACAATATGTTTTGATAAAGATGACGGAAACCCTCTTTGCTTTTCTAAACTTGGAATATTAAGGTGCGCAACCATAACGCTAGACAAACCCTCGTTTATGAGTTTTCTATAAGGATACAACTCAATAGAATCTATTCGTTTTTCGCTAAAAGACACAGTTGGTAAGGTTTTGTGCGAATCATCTTCGGTATCACCATGACCAGGAAAATGCTTAGCATTGGCTAATACACCAGCACTTTGCATACCATTCATAAAGGCTAAACCTTTAGCAGTAACATTATCTCTGTCTTCTCCAAAAGATCGGTTGCCAATGATAGGGTTTTTTGGATTGGTATTAATATCAACCACAGGAGCAAAATTAAAGTGTACACCTAAGCGCTTGCAGTGTTCTCCTATTTGTCTTCCGGTTTGTTCTACCAAACTATCATTTGTAATGGCTCCAAGTGTCATATTCCAAGGAAAAGCGTAGGTAGAATCTAAGCGCATACTCAAACCCCATTCAGCATCCATACCTACTAATAATGGTACTTTTGATGCTGCTTGTAAAAGGTTGTTTAATTTAGCTTGTCTATGTGGTCCTCCTGTTGAGTAAATAACACCTCCTATGTGTTGATCTTTAATTAAATTAACAATCTTATTGTTAGCTTTATCATTATCTTTAGAAAACACCTGAACCATAAAAAGCTGACCTACACGCTCTTTTAAGGTCATAGATTTATAAATACTATCTACCCATTTTTGTTGTTGAGCAGCATCTTTAGTTAACAATGGATTGGGTGTTGCTTCTTGGGCAAAATTAAGCTGAACACAAAAAGCTATAAGAATAAGGGACAAATATCGCATGAAAATCTTTTATCGTTTCTAAATTAAATAACGAATACCATGCCAAAATAGCATATTTAATAAGAAGTAAAAAAGACTTTAGGATAGTTTTATAAACCGTATAATTAACAGTTAAAGGTCGTTATACCAAATCTATATGGCGATCGTGATAGCCCAACAAATAAAGAACACCATCTAGACCAATACTTGATATTGAATTTTGAGCATTATCCTTAACTTTTGGTTTGGCATGAAAGGCAATGCCCAAACCAGCAAGATTAAGCATTTGCAAATCGTTAGCACCATCACCAATAGCTATGGTTTGTTGAATATCAATACCCATATTATCCGCCAATAACTGAAGATACTCTGCTTTTTTATTACCATCTACAATATCACCAATATAACCGCCAGTCAATACTCCATCTTTAATCTCTAACTCATTTGCAAAAACAAAATCTATATCTAATTTTTCCTGAAGATATCTACCAAAATAGGTAAAACCACCTGAAAGAATAGCGGTTTTATAACCGTAATTATGTAGCGTATCTATTAGTCGTCTTGCGCCTTGAGTAATTGGCAAATTCTCTGCGATATCTTTTAAAACATCTTCGCTAAGACCTTCTAAAAGCTTCATTCGTTTTTTGAAACTTTCCTGAAAATCGATTTCGCCTTGCATGGCAGATTCCGTAATGGCTTTAACCTTTTCTCCTACTCCTGCGCGTTCTGCAAGTTCGTCTATAACTTCAGTCTGAATTAATGTAGAATCCATATCAAAGCACACCAAACGACGATTACGTCTAAACATACTATCTTCCTGAAAAGCAATGTCTACATCTAAATCTTGTGAAATCTCCATAAATCTTGATGTAAACTCAGATTTATCATTCAGCTTTCCTCTGATGGATAACTGAATGGATGCTCTTGGATATTCCTCTTCTTTGATTAAAGAAGTACGACCCGTTAATCGTTTAATAGAATCTATATTCAGGTTTTTTTCTGAAATAACTTTAGTGACTTCAGAAATTTGTTCGGCTTTTAGCTTTTCGCCTAAAATGGTAACGATATAGCGATCCTTACCTTGCATACTTACCCAATGCTCATAGTTTTCTAAGGAAATTGGAGTGAACTTGGCTGTAATACCCAATTCATAAGCCTTGAATAATAAATCCTTTAGTACAGCTGCTGATTTCTTTCCAGACTTTATTTCAAATAGCATCCCAAGCGATAAGGTATCGTGAATATTAGCCTGACCTATATCTAAAATTTTAGCATCATATGCTGCTAAAACACTAGTTAAAGACGATGTTAAGCCTGGTTTATCTTGCCCTGAGATGTTTAATAAGAAAATATCAGTACCCACTTTCTATTGAAGATTTACAATTTTAGAATGACGAATTTGGTACTGTAAAAATCAACATTCTTTCTAAGAAATGAAAATTATTAAACATACAAATACCGTAATTTTTAGGCGTATTTACTGAGAATTCAATAAGTAAAAACTACTTAATAAATCTGCTATGCCAACTCTCACTTGCAGGAACTTCCCAGTTCTCCTTAAACTCTGCGATATTAGTTACCAGATTATTAAAGACTATGGTGTTTTTAGATACGGAATTGTTTTTAGCCATTTTTTTGAAATCCATTAATGGCTTATATGCAATGAATTCTCCTTGTTTGAAGGACACATTCATCTTATCCATTAAGTCTACATTATAATCTTTCTCTAACTCTTGAATAAAATGAACAGAAGCGTCTATAGAGCAACCTGTTGCCATATTAAGATTTTGATTTAAGGCAATAACAATAAAGCGTTTATAAACAATCTTAAATGCAGCTTGCAGGTCTTTACCATGTGCAGTCCAAGCTTCAATAAAGGTTTCAAGTTTAGAGGATAACTCGGTTATTTCTTCTTCAGAAAAGCTTCGATTGGCTTGGTAAATCCAAACTCGTGATTCTTCTGGTAATGTATCAAAGTCTACTAACATATTAAAGGGCTTCTAGCTTGGTAATTACTTTTTTGGTTATGTATTGCTTCTCACTTAAATCAAACAATTCTACCTCTTTAAATGTCACTGTATACGATTTACCAAAGTTAGATTTCTTAAGAAGCTCATACCCTTCAAACTCTTCAGTGATTAAAAAAATATGTGTTTTGTCAAAATCGTCTTTAGCTTCAAAATAGGAAATAGCATCATTGTTCATAGAGATTAGTTCTACCTCTATGGTTAATCCTATATCAGTAGAATCGTCCAAGCCAACGTCATCATCGTCATCAGACACAATATCTACCAACTCTTCTGACGAAAAAATAGATAAAAAATCTTCTACACAAATACCAGCCATAGCAACACCTACATCCTCACCAACTTCTTCTATGTCTTCTAATGTTTTTTTACTGTAATATCTAGATTTAGACTTGTGTGCATTAAAACTTTCAATTAAACAAAGTCCTAAAGCCACTTCCTTATCTTCCATTTTATCTGTTTTGCTTATTTTTTTCTTAGCAATACATTCGCATGTGTCTTCTGCCATTAGCTCTACAACTTCTTCTTTTGACTTCTTTTGAGCATAACTATTTACACCAAAAAGTATAACTAGTATTAAAAGTGCTGTTTTCTTTATCATATATTTTTTATTGGGAATTTACAATCAAATAGATTATCAAAAAAATCAATACTCCTTGTGATTTTTGTTGGGTATAAAATTTCTTAACATTATTTCTTGTTTCTGTATTGGTACTGATACCTATAGGTTAGCGCAGAAAAAACACCAAAAGCAAAAAAATAATAAAATACTCTTAGAAGAGAAAACTTATCATCTGTAAAATAGTGATAATACACCTCCATTAAAAGGGTAAAAATCAACCCATTTAATAAGCCATTTATAATCACTTTTTTTAAGGGAACAGGTTGTTTTTTCATAGTATTACCTCTAAGAATTAGCAATTAACTCTGCTATATCCAATACCGAGATTTCGTTTTCTTTCTCCTTAGCTTTTACACCATCGGTCATCATGGTATTACAGTACGGACAACCCGTAGCAATAATATCTGGTTTTGTTTCTAGAGCATCTTCGGTTCTTAAAACGTTAATGTCCATATTACCTTTTTCTGGTTCTTTAAACATTTGCGCGCCACCAGCTCCACAACATAATGCCGTGTTTTTATGACGCTTCATTTCTACTAAATTGGCATTGGTATTTTTTAGCACTTCTCTTGGAGCATCATATTCACTATTGGCACGACCTAAATAACAAGGGTCGTGAAATGTTATACGTTTGCCTTTATAGGTATTACCTTCTAAGGTTAAACGACCAGAACTTATAAGCTCTTTTATAAATTGTGTATGGTGCACCACGTCGTAATTACCACCGAGACTTGGATATTCGTTTTTTAAGCAATTGAAAGAATGCGGATCGCAAGTAACGATGCGTTTTACTTCGTAGGCATTTAAAACCTCAATATTCATCATGGCTTGCATCTGAAATAAAAACTCATTACCAGCACGTTTTGCAACATCACCTGTATTGCTTTCTTCTTCACCTAATACAGCAAAATCTACATTGGCCTTGTTTAAAATTTTAACAAAAGCCTTTGATATTTTTTTTGCTCTATCATCATAACTACCAGCAGAACCTACCCAAAATAAAATTTCGGGTTGCTTCCCTTCTGCCATAAGCTCTGCCATTGTTGGCACTTTTAGTTGTTCGCTCATAGTTCTATTAATCTTCGTTAACCCAATTTAAACGATCCATTTGGTTATAAGGCCAAGGTGCACCGTTGTTTTCAATATTAGTCATCATATTATTCAGCTCCATTGGTGCAGCACTCTTTTCCATGACTAAATAACGACGCATTTCTAAAATTATAGACAATGGATTAATACTTACAGGACATTCTTCTACACAAGCATTACACGTGGTACATGCCCAAAGTTCTTCATTAGTTATGTAATCTCCAAGAAGTTGTTTTCCGTCATCTTTAAATTCTCCACCATTTGCATCGATGTTCTTACCTACTTCTTCCAAACGATCACGCGTATCCATCATAATCTTACGTGGCGACAATTTCTTGCCTGTTAAGTTAGCAGGACATGAGGATGTACAACGACCACACTCTGTACAAGTGTATGCATTGAGAAGCTGAATTTGGTTTAAATCCATAACATCACTGGCACCAAACTTGGCTGGCACCTCTTCCTCAGCTCCCTCAGGTGCTGCTGCAAACGGATCTGCATTAGGATCCATCATTAGCTTTACTTCATTAGTAACGGCTTCTAAGTTGTTGAACTTTCCTTTTGGTTCTACACTTCCGAAATAAGTATTTGGAAACGCCAAAAGGATATGCAAGTGTTTAGAAAAATAGAGGTAATTTAAAAAGATTAATATACCCACAATATGTAACCACCAAGCTGAACGTTCTATAATATGTAACGTATCAGTATTATCTCCAAACCATGGTGCTATAAACTGCGAAATAACATTACCATGCCCTAAATTTTGAAACGTTGTGTCTGTGGCATTCATTACTAGAAATAAACACATTAATACCACTTCAAAATACAAAATAATGTTACCATCATTCTTTGGCCAACCTTTCATTTCTGAACTAAGGAAGCGTTTTAGTTTAATGACATTACGTCGTAACCAAAACACAACTACAGCAACGAGTACCAATACCGCTAAAATTTCGAAGGCACCAATTAGAAAACCGTAAACAGACTCTGGTAAAACTTTAAGTCCTATACGATGTGTACCGAAAAGACCATCTATAATGATTTCTAAAACTTCAATATTAATAATGATAAAACCAATATAAACTACAATATGCAGAAAGCCTGCTATTGGTCGTTTTACCATTTTGCTTTGCCCTAAAGCTATTCTGGCCATATTTCGCCAGCGTTCGCTCTTATGATCACTAGCATCGACTTCTCTACCAAGCTTAATGTTGCGAATAAGTGTCTTAATATTTTTTGCAAAATAACCGATACCCAAAACCAGGATAACTGCAAAAAGTATATTTGGTATATATTCCATAAAAATTAATTCTTTTGGTCTTCTGTTGGTGGTTGATACGGAATTTCTTTCTTAGATAAAATCCTTCTGTATCGTGCAGGATGTAATTTTATATCGAGTAATAACTCCTCCATTTCTTTAGACGCTGCTTCAAGATTATTATAAAGGGCATCGTCATTAAGTAGTTTACCAAGTGTACCATCATTACTGTTTACACTTGCCAATAATGTATTTATTGAAGTTAAAGACTCATCAAACTTTGAAATGGTTTTAGCCAACTCTATATCTTTTATATCATCTGAAAGCTTCGATAAGTTTTCACTTGTTACACTGAAGCTACTCAGAATCTCTGCAATTTTATTGTCATTTTCTTTTATAACACCTTGAACAGAATAAGATAAAGACTTAAAGGATTTAAGCGTAGCATTTAATTCTTCAATAGTACTTTTTAATCCAGCTTCTGAGTCATCAACTACCATCTTATTAAGATTGGTCATTAATGTATCTGCTGAACGAAGAGTACTGTCTAAATCTGTACTTAGACCTGAAAAATTACTTTTTAATGAGGTGATTAAGCCTGGTTGTACTTCAGATGGAATAAAATCACCTGGTTTAGCTAATTCTCCTTGGTTTGAATTTACAATAGCAAGCGCATTACCTCCCATTAAACCTGTTTCATAGAGTCTAATAACACTACTTTTAGAAAACTTTAATTTAGGATTTACGGAAAAATACACCCTAGTTTTACCAGTCTCAAAATCGTATTTAATCTCTTCTACCTTACCTACCTTATTACCTTTAACGGTTACAGAAGATGATGGACTGAGCGCATTATAATCAAACTCGGTATAATACGTATTGGTATTGGAGAAAAGATCATCTCCTTTTAAAAACGTAAATAAATAAACGAAAAGGGCAATACCAGATAATACTAATACTGCTGTTTTAACTTCTCTAGAAATTTTCAATGGGCTTAGATTTGATTGAAAACAAAATTAGGAATAAAATTATAAATAATAATTCTAATTAGTGGCAGATTTTAAAGCCTCGTCTAGCTCTATTTGCTCACCTTTTTTATTATAGGCAACCACAAAGCTAGAGGTATACCCTTTAGACTTTGCTTCTTCTTGTAGTTGCTTTACCTTATTGTAATCTGAAGTGCTTCCGTAAAAATACTTATAGAGTTTGCCTACTTTGAGTTTACTAATATCTGATAACCCATTAAAATTATAAGATTTCGTTTCTAAGTCTTTAGAACTCGCAGCAATCTGTACTTTAAAGGTAATGCCTTCATACACCAATGGTAAATTCTCTAAAGTCTCTACCGTTTCGGTATCTAGTTTTTCGGTGCCTAAAATACTGCTGCCTACATTATCATCTAGCT
The DNA here is from genome assembly GCF_022810765.1 of Winogradskyella sp. MH6. Taxonomy (NCBI): domain Bacteria; kingdom Pseudomonadati; phylum Bacteroidota; class Flavobacteriia; order Flavobacteriales; family Flavobacteriaceae; genus Winogradskyella; species Winogradskyella sp. MH6. Next base: position 3,226,186 of record NZ_CP094494.1, read on the forward strand.
CTTTCTTGTAATCTATAATAGCATCTTTTATTGCATTGGCAACTTTTACCTGACCACTTTTTGAATTTAAAAAAGCCCCTTCAGTTTTGTTGGTAATAAAACCTGTCTCTATTAAAACACTTGGCATATATGTATTATGCATAACCCATAAACTAGCTTGTTTTAAACCTCTACTTTTTCGCTTGGCTTTACCTTTAAAATTATCTTCAATTTTTCGTGCCAATACAATACTCTGTTCAACGTAAACTTCTTGCTCAATAGTTAAAGCAATGGTAGATTCTGCCGAGCTTGGATCAAAGCCCTCATAATGCTGTTCATAGTTATCCTCTAAAAAGATTACTTCGTTTTCAGCTTTAGCTACTGCCATATTTCGTTCTGAATTCTTAGCTCCTAAAACAAAAGTTTCAGTTCCAGAAGCTTGAGAATGATGAGCATTACAATGTATAGACACAAAAAGATCAGCATCTGCCTTATTAGCTATTTTTGCTCTGTTTTTTAACGTTACAAATACATCTGTTTTTCGCGTATATATAACCTTGAAATCATTATTCTTCTCTAGTTCTGCTCCTAATAATAATGTTATTTTTAATGCTATATCTTTTTCTTTGTAACCATTCTCTGTAGGTCTCCCAGGATCATGACCACCATGACCTGCATCTAAAACCACAACAAACTTATCGTCTTGTGCATGTAATGATGTAAAGCATGTTAAAGAAGTGATAAAAGTGAGAACTATGAATACTATTATATATTTTCGTTTCGTTTGCATATTTAATCTAACGGTTTATAAACTCGAATTATTACGCAGTATAGTTAGTAATATCTATTTTTAAACTTTAGAAATTTAATAAGATAATCACAAAAAAATATCTGTACTTTTGGCGTTTCAAAAACCGAGCCATACTTTTACAAAAATACATTTAAAAGGATTGCGTACAAATAGCTTACACATACTTTTTGCCTTGAGTTTTACAGTGTTTATCAACACTTTTAGCTTGGCTCAAGAATTACCAAAAAAGAACGAAGCAATTCTTTCTGAGCAAAAAACAGATTCTACTGTTGTTGCTAAGGATAAGATTGAAATTAATGCCGATTCGCTATTAAACCCACCACCAAACACAAAAGTAGTTGACTCTACCAAAAATGACTCCGTAAAAAAGGAAGGCTTCTTAAAAGATATCGTAACCTACAAGGCACAAGATTATGTGGCTGTAAACCAAAAGAAACAGCAAATTAGGTTATACAATAAGGCTGAAGTAAAGTACGAAGACATGGAGATTACTGCTGGTGTTATAGTCATTGATTACAGCAAAAACCTTGTATATGCTGGTAGAATTAAAGACTCTACAGGCTATTCGCAAAAACCTGTATTTACACAAGGTGCTAATGTTATAGAACCAGATTCTATTATTTTCAATACCGACTCTAGAAAAGCATTAATTTTTAACTCTGTAACCGAACAAAGTGGTGGAACGGTAATTGCCGAGCGAACAAAGAGAGAAAACGACTCTGTATATTTTATTTCGCAAGGTAAATTTACCACCTCAGAAAACATTGAAGACCCTGAGTATTATATTAAAATGAATAGGGCTAAAATAGTACCAAACAAAAAGATTGTAACTGGTATGAGCCAAATGTACATTTATGATGTACCTACACCTATTGCCATTCCTTTTGCATATTTTCCAATGTCTAAAAAGCAAACTTCTGGTATTATTTTTCCTTCGTTTGGTGAAGATACTGGTAACGACAGAGGCTATTTTTTACAAAACGGAGGTTACTATTTTGCTATAAGTGATTATCTAGATTTAGCAGTATTAGGAGATTATTATACCAATGGTAGTTATGGCTTAAGGCTACAAAGCAACTATGCTGTACGTTATAAATTTAGAGGTAATTTTAGCTTTAGATACGAGAACCTGATTAATAGCGAGCGTGGTTTCCCAGATTTTTCAAAAAGTACCATTTACAATATTAGATGGTCGCATAGCCAAGACGCCAAAGCCAATCCGAATTCAAGATTTTCAGCATCGGTAAACTTAGGTAGTAGCCAGTATTTTACACAGTCTATCAATCAAATTAATCAGTCAAATTTTTTAACCAATACCCTAGCCTCTTCGGTATCGTATTCTAAGACATTTCAGGGAGAACCTCAGGTAAATCTAAGTTTATCTGCTACGCACAACCAAAACACCAATACCGAAGCCATCAATTTAACCTTGCCAACCATGCAAGCGTCCATGACCAGAGTGTATCCGTTTGCACCTAAATCTGGTACTAAAAAAGGGATAATTCAAAACGTTAACTTTCAGGTAAATGCCAGAGGTGAATACCGTATTAACACTACCGATTCCCTATTCGGAAAAAGTGAAATGTTTGATGATGCTCGTGCTGGTATGCGTTACTCTATACCAGTAACCACAAACTTTAAGGTTTTTGATCATTTTAGCGCAAGTGTTAATGCTAATTTTGAAGAAAACTGGACCCTAAAAACGGTAAACAAGTCTTGGGACATTGTCAATCAGGAAGAAATTGAAATTGTAAAAAATGGTTTTGACCGTTATTTAACCTACAACTTTGGTGCAAGTATTGGTACAACTTTGTATGGTATGTACAACTTTCAGAAAAAGGGAAAAGATCCAAAAATACAAGCTATTAGACATGTTATGCGTCCGTCTATAAGCTATAATGTTTCTCCTGCTTTTGATCAATACTATGAAACTTACGATGTTATAGATGCCGATGGCACCACAAGCGATCAAGTAGAATACACGCGCTTTGAGAATTCACTCTTCGGAAGACCTGGTAACCGCTACTCTAGTAGTATCGGTCTTACAGTTGGTAATAATTTTGAAGCCAAAATACGTGCTAAAGATTCAACCGAAACAGAGCCTAAAAAAATCTTTCTATTAAATAACCTTAACTTAACTACATCTTACGATTTAGCAGCAGATTCCTTAAACTGGAGTCCACTAAGAGTTACCGGAGGAACCCAAATTCTTAATAAGAAGATGAATATTAACTTTGGCATGACCTTAAATCCGTATGCTTTAGACAGCAACAATAATCTCATCAATAAGTTCAATATTAATAATGGTGGAAGTTTATTCCGTATGACATCAGCTAATTTAAATCTTAGCTACAGCTTAAATAACGATACATTTTCTGGAAAGGATAAAGAGGAAGAAAGAGACGAAGAAGCAGACCGTCGTTCTGCAACCGCCAATGCAAGAGCAGACGACCTCTTTGGTGTATCTCAAGATTTTGCAGATCAGCGACTCGGTGACCAGAAAAAAGACAAAAGCAAAGAAGATGAAGAAAATAATGAGTTCTACAACTATAAAATGCCTTGGAGTCTGAGATTGTCTTATGCTGCCAACTATAACAACAATAGACGACAAGACGAAATAACCTCGCACTCCTTAATGTTTTCTGGTGATGTAGAATTGTCTCCGCGTTGGTCTATTGGTGCATCATCTGGTTACGATTTTTTAAACCAAGGCTTTACCTTTACACAATTACGTTTTGAACGCGATTTACTAAGTTGGAGAATGAATTTTACTTGGGTACCTTTTAGTAACCGTAGCTCATGGAACTTTTTTATAGGTATTAAGTCTAACTTACTTAAAGATTTAAAATACGATCAACGTAGGCAACCAGACCGTCAATTGGGCAATTAGATATGCTAGACAACTTAGATTGTTAGAGTTTTAGACAAAAACATCCATGATATTATGAAAGCCCACAATGGACATTTTGCGAATAATCATCACCCTAAATAACAATTAAACAACTGAACCCTAGTATCTTGACAAAATTTAAATAGATGAAAAAAATTATTAACACACCAAACGCTCCTGCTCCTATAGGACCTTATAACCAAGCTGTTTTAGTTGGCAATACCTTATATACTTCCGGACAAATAGCATTACATCCTAAGACTATGCTATTGGTTACGGATACTATTGAGGAAGAGACAAAACAGGTTATGGAAAACATGAAAGCGGTCTTAGCTGCTGCAGACATGACCTTTGAAAATGTTATTAAAACATCTATCTTCATTAGCGACATGCACAATTTCGCTAAGATCAATACCGTTTATGCCACCTATTTTAACGAAGACACAGCTCCTGCCAGAGAGACTGTAGAAGTCGCTAACCTACCTAAATTTGTAAATGTAGAGATTAGTATGATTGCGGTTAAATAAAGCAAATCAAAATCCTTTTGGGTGTTTAGAAGTGAGCCAGAAACTGTAAATAAACTATATGTGTTTTAACTATTAGTTTTAGTTCTGTCTGGTTTTTTATTCAGTTAGTTTTTCAATTTTACCATTTATGCTACACGAGCTTTTGACTGTATTAAATATTGTTCCAAATTTCTCTATGTTCTTTTTGAGCAAATCAATATTTAAACTATTGTCTTGAGTGTAGATTTTCAACTCATAATTTAACTCGTCCATCCTTGGTGGTTTTTCGAGACGTGTTGCACTAACTATTAATTCTGCATTAGAATATTCAAAATTCATTAAATGCGAAAAACGTTCAACATTCTTAAGTATACATGCAGAAAAAGAGCCTAAAAACAGTTCGGCCGGATTTGGCAAATCATCAGCTGATTCTGATGTAATTCCAAAAGCAATTTCAGATGATTTGATTTTTATTGAAGCATTGTTTTCTGAAATTGAGCTTGCCTTACTAAAATACTTCATAAGCCTTGTTATAATATTTTATTCTGAATTAGTTTAACATTTTGGTCGTAAAGAACTAGCTACACTTCATGTCTTAAAGTTAGCAACTGCTACTCTTTAACAATGCCATCTACATATGTTTTTGTTTTGGTTAGTTTACCGTTTTCATCATAGTAATTTACGGTACCATTGCCATGTACTAAAGTACCTTTATCAAGGATGTTGCCTTTATTATCATAACAAGAGATAATATCCATAAATTTACCATCATCCCATAATCTTATTTGATAGAGACTATTATTTCTATGATAAATTTTCCACTCTCCTGTGGCTTTACCGTTAGTAAAGTTTCCAATTTCTTGTAACTGTCCATTATCGTGATAATGTTTCCATTCTCCAATTTTCTTATAATTTTCACGTATTCCGACAGCTGATAATTGGCCATTCTCATGATAAGACTTCCACACTCCTTGTGATCCAAAAGTTCCTATTTCAGATAATTGACCATTGTCGTAGTAGAATTTCCATTCACCTATTTTTTTACCATTTTCTGTATATCCTATTTCAGATAATTGACCGTTTTCATGATAATGTTTCCATTCACCAGTAGTTTTATCATTTTTATAATGCCCTATCCCAGATAATTGACCATTATCATGATAAACTTTCCATAGGCCTTCTAATTCGCCAGCTTTAAAAACTCCTATCTCAGCTAATTGACCATTTTCATGGTATATTTTCCATTCATCTACCTGATCATCATTTTCAAAGGTTCCTACAGCAGCCTGTTTACCATTTTCATGGTATTTTTTCCATGTGCCATCTAGTTGTCCATTAGCATTATATAATACTACTCTTTCTAATTGACCTGCTTCATAATAATACTTCCATTCACCTACCTTTATGTCATTATCATAGCTTCCTATTATAGATAATTTACCATTCTCAAAATAACTTTTCCATTCACCAGCCTTTTGTCCAGTAGTATTATAGTTTTCTACCAGTTCCAATTGACCATTCTCATAATAGTACTTCCATTCACCCACTTGTTTTCTGTTTTCATAACTTCCCACACCCATTAATTGTCCACTTTCATGATAGGTTTTCCATATACCGACAGTAATACCATTCTCAAATGTTCCAACTGTTTCTAATTTACCATTTTCATAATAAAACTTCCACTCACCAGTATTTTTATCATTGTCATAGTGTCCTATTTTAGATAACTTTCCATTTTCATAATAATACTTCCATTCGCCTGTGGCTTTTCCATTTGTATCGAGTTTTCCTATTTCAGATAATTGACCATTGTCATAATATTCCTTGTGTAATTCTTGAGCATAGAAAAAGTTAGTAGTTACGACTAACATAAGTAAAAAAAATAAGGTTTTTTTCATAGTGTATAAGTTTTGTATAGGGCTTAATAAGGTTCTTATAAAACCATTAGTTTAGGATTAAAATTACTGTTTTTTTTAAAGTATTGCATTAAATTGGGTTGCGCGTATCGTATCTGTGTAGTTTGTTATGCGACATTAACATTAAATAAATAACCAACTAAAGCCGTGAGTCCCATTGCAACTGTTCCCCAAAAAGTAATTCGGATTATTGCTTTGCCAATACTCGAACCACCAGTTTTAGCTGCCAATGCACCTAGAATTATTAGAAAAAATAGTGCAAAACCATAAAGTGAATATTCCATACTTGAAAGAGGCAGAAATAATGTTACTAAAAAAGGCAGTAGCCCTCCTACTGTAAAAGCTGCACCAGAAGCAAAAGCAGCTTGTATTGGTTTAGCTTGACTGATTTCATTAATTCCTAATTCGTCTCTAATATGAGCTCCCAAAGCATCATGCTCTGTTAATTCTTTAGCCACTGTTAATGCTGTCTCTTTTTTAAGTCCTCTTTTTTCATAAATTTCGGCGAGTCGTTGTAATTCAATTTCTGGCATTTCATTGAGTTCTTCCTTTTCGCGCTCAATATCAGCTTTTTCAACATCTGTTTGCGAACTCACAGAAACATATTCTCCTGCTGCCATTGATAAAGCTCCAGCAACTAATCCGGCTAACGTAGCCAAAATAATTGGCTCTCGCATATCACTAGCTGCTGCAACTCCAATTGCAATACTGGCAGTAGATAATATACCATCATTAGCTCCTAGTACAGCTGCTCTCAACCAATTGCTCCGATTTATATAATGAGGTGCTAAGTAATCCTCAAATTCGTCTATGTTTTCTGCCATTTATTGTATGTATTTAAATTAACTACCATGTCCAGTACATCCAAACTAAGTTCGGTGTTTTATTCCAAAACGCAAAACATTCTTAATGAACTTACACCTTAAATTGGGTCTCACCTATCCGTCTCATAAATAAAAATAGCCTTTTTTTTAACTCACTGTTCAGTTTGAAAAATATTCATATTAAAAAAGAAAAGCGGTTCAAGTTTACACTTAAACCGCTTTATTCTATATACAATAATAGTTCTACTATTTTTAATTGGGTTCAATTTTAACTGATGTCATTGTCAATGAACCTCCTACGGGTTTATCGTTGAATAAACTTATCTTTTCGTTCTCGTCTTTTAACGCCAAGGTATATAGTAGTGGCAAATAGTGCTCTGGTGTAGGAATAGCCAAATCAAACGCTCTTCCTTGCGATTTAAAATCTATCAAAGGTTGAAAATCGTTACTCAAAATATAACTTTTCATTTTTTCATTAGCCTCAGTGGCCCAATCAAAAGCAAATTCTTCGTTGAGCTTTCGCCATGCAACCATTCGCAGGTTATGCACCATATTTCCACTTCCTATAATCAGCACACCTTTTTGACGAAGACTACTAATTTGTTTCGCCAATTCAAAATGATAACGAGCAGGTTGTGTATAATCTATACTCATTTGAATTACAGGAATATCTGCATTTGGGTAAAGATGTCTTATAACACTCCATGCACCATGGTCTAGTCCCCAATTATCATCTAATCCAACTTCTGTATTGGTAATCAGCTTTTTGGTTTCTTCTGCTAATTCCGGACTTCCAGGTGCAGGATATTGTACATCAAACAATGCCTGCGGAAACCCTCCAAAATCATGGATAGTTGGTGGGTTTTGCATGGCTGTTACATAAGTACCTCTGGTTTCCCAATGCGCCGAAATACAAAGAATAGCATTTGGCTTTGTAAGTTCTTGACCTATTTTTCTAAATCCGGCAACAAATTCATTTTCCTCAATGGCATTCATTGGGCTTCCATGACCCAAAAACAGTACAGGCATTTTAGATGTACTGTTCATTTGGGCAGTCATTTTATCTAAATCTTTTACATTCATACATGAAGTGAGTACTGGCAAAAGTGCCATTGATTTTATAAATTCCTTTCGGTTCATTCATATAAAAATTAGTCTATTTATGCTTTGATAGTCTATGCCTAAACTTTATTACTTCCCTGGCTGAACAAATTCCCCGTTGAATGCAATACGCACTTCATCACTAATAATAGCTTCTGGAAATTTATCTCCCACAGCAAAGTCTGAACGGTTTAGAGTACCTGTAACCTTAAAAGCAATCGTTTTTTTAGAACTCATAGGATTTACGGTTTCTCCCTTGTAAATCAAGTCTAAAACAACTGACTTTGTAATACCGTGCATGGTCAGGTTTCCGTTAAGCTTGTATGTTCCTTCAGATACTTTTTCCAATCCTGTACTTTTAAAAGTTATGGTTGGGAATTTTTCAGCATCAAAAAAATCAGCACTTTTTAGATGGTTGTCTCGTGCTTCAACAAGTGTATTTATAGAATTGGTCTCAGCTGTTAGCTCTATAGAGGCATCGCTCAAATCAGATTTTGAGGTGTTTACATTTATGGCAACTTGATTAAAAGTTCCGCTAATATCATTAATGCCTAAATGTGTTACTGTAAAATGTAATTGAGAATGTGCTGGGTCATTAGACCAGTTTTTGGTTTCTGATTGTGCATTTACATGAATTGCAGTGATGAACAAAAGTGCTCCTAAAATTAAGTTTAAACGTTTCATTTTTTATTGTTTTAAATTAACAATGCAAAGATGAGACATAATACAAGTAATCTGTTTACACTTTTAAGAAGTCGTGTGGTAATTTTAGGAAATAAGGCTGTTTTTCATTTCTTCTTTAAACTCACTTGGTGATTGTCCGGTTTTCTTTTTAAAGACTTTAGAGAAATAGGAATTTTCATTATAGCCTAGTTCGTAAGCAATCTCAGAAATGGTTTTATCGGTTGAAATCAAAAGATTTTTAGCTTCAATGAGTTTTCTGGTTTCTATAATTTCAGAAGTACTTTGCTCTAATATATTTTGGCAAATGATGTTTAGATTACGTGACGACATAAACAATTTTTCAGCATAAAACTCTACTCCTACAGGTCGCCTAAAATTTTCTTCTAAAATGCTCAGAAAGTTGCCAAAGGAGATGTGTTGGGTTTTTGGAGATTCATTTTCTTCTGGAAGCGTTTTTTTTCTTTCTGCTTCTATCATTGTTAAAAGAACACTTAATAATTGCCTAATAATACCGTAATCTATAGTCTCCTCTTGAGTTTCGTCATAGATCATTTCGCAAATATTAACCAATCGTCCAAAGCAATTGTCTTTATGCAGTTCTATATTAGCCTGATTATGGTAGAGCGAATACAGTTGAAAGGTGGTCTCTGGAATAAACTCACTTTTAAACCTAATTCCCCATATATCACATTTTCCATCTAAGGTTTTTGGCTCTACTTTGTGTACTTTACCTCTTGTTACAAAGCTCACAAAAGGTGCTTCAATTTTAGTGGTTTTAAAATCTATAAAATGTTCTAACTCTCCTTCCAAACCAATAAGTAATTCCTCAAAATTGTGGTTATGAGGTTCATTTGGTAATTCAGCAATTCTTTGTGCTTCTTCAGCATCTACTTTAAATATATGAAAGAGTTTTTTCATTGGTTTATTTCGGCTTACTTACAAAGGGTTTTGTATAGAAAATCAATTATGATTTTCGCATTGATAAACTAAGATAGCAAAATTGCAATGAATTATAGCACTTGTTGTAGGCGTGTTATTTAACTATTCGTTTTTTAGATTTGAACCGCTTTCTATGATTTTTTGGTATTACATTTTTAACCATCGTTGAATCACAAGCACCATATTTTTCAAAATTCAAACGTCCTTCTCTTAAGGTTATATGATTGGGACCAGAATGTTTATCTAATTCAGTTATGTCAATTGCGTCATCTTCCCAAAAACAGATTGGGCATATGTCATATACACCACGTTCACTCAATGTGTAATAGTCACAACAAGGGCATTGAAGTTCACTTTCCATATGTAGTTCCATATATTAGCTTTAACATAGAAAATGCTCAGAAATCCGAAACAAGCAATTACTTTTAGCAATTATTACATAATGCTATTTCTTTAGTTCTAATTCAATTTCTTTTATTTGAGATTTCATTTCTTTTATTGCATAATTCATGTTTCTTTTAGCAATGGGTATAAAACCACCTGCAATAACTAGAAATTCATTAAAGTCATCGCTATCATGAATTAGCTCATAATTAATACTGTAGTCTACTTTTATACCATCTGATTCATCAGAGACAACTTCTTTTTTAAATATTGTAGAAACCAAGTCATTTTTTTTATAGAGTTGCCTTCTAATAAATTCATTGACCCAAAACTCAACCCCTTTCATTTTAACCTCATACAAATTTGTAATACTGTTTCTGAGTTGTGAATTCGAAATTTTATCTAATCCTGTAGATTTGATAGACTCGTATGGACTATAATTTATTACTAATGCAATACCACCGCGTCTCACCTTGGTAAAATGATAAACTAGTGAATCATAAGGGTAAGTGGGTTCATTTCTAACAGTTGTTAACTTAATAACGCTTTGTTTTAAATCTTCAATAGTCTTTAGCCCACCCTCCATGTTAGATATATCTTTTTCTAAAGCATCCTTAATCTCCCTGAGCATTGTCAACTCATAATCTCTATTTATTCTTTCTTGATTCTTATTATTAATTTGTAGTGCGATCAAAATCCCAATAACAACAAGCACAATTTCGCCAACAGCGTAAAGTAAATACTTGCTAAACTTACCTGCCCGTCCGGCAGGCGGGTTTTCAGAAAGTAAGTTTTGTCTAATCTTTCTAAAGAACTTAATCATAGGTTGGTTGTTGTGCGTTCGTTATTTTTTAGTGAGTCTTATCTCTGACTCTATTGATTCAATAATAAAAACCATTTCCGCTCTCAACATGGGACCTTCTGTAAATGTCTCGGCCATATATCCATAAACATATACCATCAAGTTTTCATATTTATCGGCTTTAATCATTTCTATAATGTCAGTTTTATATTTAGTTAGTTCTTCTTCTGTAAATTCTTCAAAATTCCATTCCTTTTTGAAATTTAACGTTCTGTTTTGTATAATGTATGGATACAAATTATTTGTTACGAATGTCATTACGTTGGTTTCTTCTTCTTTGTAATCAACTAGAAGGTCTTGCAATTTTGAAATTCTTTGTTTCAACGAATCATTGGAAATAAGTTCTATTTTTCCTGAATTTATAACTGAACGATAAATTCCTTGATAAGGATCGTATGTGTAATTATTATGGGAATTTCTCGTTAATGCTCTTAAGCTATCCAGATGCAAATCTTCAATTTCAGAAGTCATTAATACCTCTATACTTTTTTTTCTTGTGAGGTGTTTTTTGTATATATCATCAAATACAACAAGGTTTTCACTGAATTCTTGATGAAGACTTTCCAATAATTTAAGTTCTTCATTTTTCAATAATCTATTGGTGTTCCAATTATTCAATTGCAGAGCTATGAATATACCAATAACAACAAGGATTATTTCGCCAATGGCATATTTTAGATATTTGCCTGTTTTACCTTCTGAAAGTAAGTTTTGGCGGATTTTACGAAAGAACTTTATCATTAGAGGTTAGTTTCTCTAAAGATATGATTTTTAATTAATTGATATACAGAAATCATGAAGTACAGCTTAAAAATAGTAACCTATTCAATAATACATATAAACCAATACCATGACCTGTTTCGATATTAGCTCAGTGCATTACTAGCCACTATATATTATTCATATCCTATTTTTACAGCTACTAAAATTGCAATAGCCGCAATGATTAGTATTATCAAAGTAGGTTTTACTATAAACTTAATCCAATTATTATACTTTATGCCTCCCAATGCTAATACTGCCATTAAAGCACCATTTGTAGGTACAATAACATCCATCATAATGGTTCCATACTGATAAGCAAGCACACATACCTGTCTAGAAAGGCCTATCAAATCTGCAAGAGGTGTCAAAATTGGCATTGTTAAAATAGCTTGTCCAGAATAACTAGGTATCGGAAAATGAAGAATACAGTGCGAAACCATCATAAGAACAGCAGATATGGAAGTCGGCACATTTTCTAATGGCGAAAAAAGCCCATAGACAATCGTATCTATAATTATCCCTTCACTTAAAATAATAGAAATACTGTTTGCAAGCCCTATGATGATACATGCAAAAATCATCTCTTTAAAACCATCAACATATAGCTCTGTAGTTTTATTAAATCCAAAATTTGATATAATGCCACATAATATACCCAGTGCAAAAAAACAAGCCGACATTTCACTAAAACCCCAACCCAAAGAAATCAACCCATAGGTTACAACCCCAAATGTCAGCACAAGGAGAGATAATATCACTTTGTTCCTTACCGTTAAGGTATTTACCTCTAGTTCTACTATAGATTTTTCAACGCGGTTCTTATTGGCATAACGCACAATATAAAGAGTCCAAACCACACAAGCTATGAATAGAAAGATAAGTCTAAACTCAGTTCCCGATAACAGCTCAACCTCAGCTTCCTTTTGTGCAATCAAAACCCCAAAAGGATTAAAAGGACTAAAAGCAGCACCCACAACTGCCGACCCATAACTCGCGCTAAGTATTGTCATAGTATTATATCCAAGTGTACGGCCAAATAATAGCAATATAGGAGTCATTGCTATAATTTCTTCTTGCAATGCTATTGTAAATCCAGCGGTTAAGAACAGCAGGTTAATAATTATCAAAGCAAAAACCTCCTTGCCTTTAAGGATGGTTATTAATTGATTTAATCCTTGATTTAAAGCACCTGTCTTTTCAATAATATAAAAACAGCCTCCCAACAGTAATATTAAAACAATAAGATCTGCTCGTCCAGCAATGCCCTTTGGTATGGCAAGTAAAGCATCAAAAGCCGAAAGAGAAGGTGCCTCTATATGTTCATAAGAATTGGGTACAACAATCGTACGGTTATTTTCAGCATTAACTTCGCGTTGGTAATTACCTTGTGGAATTATAAATGTAAGAACCCATGCAATAAGTATTACAGATAAAATGATAACAAATGCATTAGGAAATCTTTTCATTTTTTAAGGTTTAAAAATCTTATATCATTCATATTGTACTCGTTTTCATATGTTCCGATTTTTTTAAAATAATAATATCTTAATCGTTCAGAACAAGATTTGTAATTGTCATAACCCCTAACTGAATATTCTAGTATTTTAAATGGCTTCCATTCATTTTTGTTAAATTCAAAGCCGTTTCCAATATATTCATTTTTCTTTGAGAATTTGTTAAACCCCTTATTTATAAGTAATCCGGCAATAACATCTTTTCCATCATCTGAAAAAAACAAGGTATCTATAATAGACTCGTTATTTTCAAGTCGTATAGGTAAATCAATTGCCCAAGCTCTTTCAATAGTATCGTTATAGACCTTGTCTTTAAAAGACCTCAAAGCTAATTCTGAAGGTCTTTGAACGATTTCTAATGTCACCAAACTATCAACCAACTTTTCAAGTTTCAATTTATCACGTTCATATTTTTCAGAATTAACCTTTACTGTATAGAGAAATTCATCAGGTGTTGTTGTATCGGTTATTTTTAAGAAATATTCTTTTGCAAAATACCGCATGGATATAATCGCAGTAGGACAACTCAAAATTAGAAGCAACCAAACACTTATTTTTTTTATGTTTTGTTTGAATGATATTAAAATAAATAAGACCGTTGCAAGAAACAGAACTATTGAGGTAATCATTAAGGTACCAATTATATGCCCTAAGGCATAGTAACCGTTGCCGCTTAACAAATGAAAAACTGAAATTAGAATTCCAATTATTAAAATTCCATATAATATCTTAATTCCGTGTTTCATATTTCAGCACATAATAAGATACAGTTCTGTTTTAATAAACCATATCCATTAATACAGAAGCACCTGCCTATCAGTAGGCAGGAGTTTAGCTCAATTAAGCTAAGTTCGGTCTTTTAAACAAAAAAAGCAATACGTAGTACTACGTAGTTTTAGTTCGTATCTATTTGCTTAGCTTTATTATTTTCTAGCAGGAAAAAACAACCGCTTAATGAGTTTACTTATATTTGGCTATGTCTTTAATCAGTTGTAAAGAGTGCCATAACTTAATAAGCGATCAAGCACCAAAATGCCCACATTGTGGTGTCGTTTTAAAATCAGATAATACAGGGTGTATTTTAGCCTCTGGTTGCACAGGAACATTAGTGGTCATCATTATTCTTTTATTAATTTTTATTTATGGTGTTTTCGCTTTCTTTTTTGATTTAATAAAAGAAATATGGAATGCCATGTATGGCTAAACCTAACACATCTGTTATGCATTTCACCTATAAGAAACTAACGATAATTTAGACAAAAAGCCATAATCATTTAAATTACCTCAGATAAACTTTTATCATTCTGCAAAATAGACTCACTTCTATTGTACAAAATCAATGCTGCATTATTAATCTCTTCCACAGATAGTTGTTGCCACTGATTGTAGTTAGACACATACTCTGACTTAAAGATAATTTGAGATAAATTATTGATTACACTGTAATTTGCATACGCATGTGCGTAACTTCTATTCTCAGAATTAGCTCCGTTTAAAAATTGTGCAACCCTATCATAAATTGTAGCTTCAGAACAAAACATTAACTCAATGAGTTTAGCTCTGTATTCCAAATCGGCTGAACTTAAATTAGGATAGTCATTCAAATCCGTAAAATGAAGACTTTCGTGTTTCAGATAAGAAATTTTAAAGCGCTCAGACGCTAAGTCATATTCATTCATGTTGCAATACAATGTTGCAGATTCCTTTTCAGCCCAACCACCAACCTGTGAAGACCCAAATGTAGCGTAATCATCATATCCGTTTAAAACATAATTTTCAATAAACTTTACTGTTGTAGTAATAGTGTCCTTAGGTAAGTACACCTCATAAGTTTCACTCAATGCTCTATCCCATAGTATTAAGTCCTGAAGTCCGTCTCTATACATAAACTTTGCACTAAAACCTTCCTTCTCAATTATTCGTTTTAACTCAACATCGTTTTTAATTGTTTGTTGTAAGCTATCCTTTGAAAGCTTTGTTAAGCTATGAGACAATAAATAGTCTGCAAGCTTATGATAGAGTAAAGAGTCCGTTCTAATGTCACTTGCGTCTTTCAAGAGTTCGGTTCTCCAATAGTCTCTATAAATATTTGAAATGTCGTCTATTACTTTGTTTCCTGAAATATTTTCGATTGCTTCTTCTTTTGTAATAAAGCGTTCATACATTTTAGTCTTCCACTTTTGATAAGCAATATTGATTAATGGATTTGAAAGACTTTCAGTTTCTTCCAGTTCGTCAAGAACATATTTGATTTCTCCATTTCCGGCTTTAGACTTTAGTAGCAACAGAGTCTCTTTATCCTTTTCAAAATTTCTGCTTCCTAAAAAGAATAAGCACACCAAAACTCCAATAATAATTAAAAGTATAGTTCTTGTTCTTTTTTTCATTTGGGTGTTAATTATGGCTAACGGTTCAAGGTCTTTTGCGTTGGTTGGAAACTAAGATAGTAAAAAGAGCCTTAAAAAGTTCAACAAGAGTAGTTTCCGAGAGGAAAAACCTGAAGCTATGAACTATAGCCTTTGTTGTACGTTCGTTATTTTTTTAAATCCAATTTTAATTGTTCAATCATTATGTTGGTTTTATTAAGACGCATATCGTTAAAAAATATCGTTTTTAAATTTAACTCGTAATAGGTATTTAATAAAGTAATGAATTTGATTTGCACACTATTCCAATCAACATTATTCCATACTTGATTATTTAGATTTTGGTTAACAATATTCATTCCTTTAGAATGCATTGCAGGAATGTTGTTTATGTATTCAAAATATACTTCATTTTTGCTTGTGATTATTTCTTGAATCATAAATGAATATTTTCTAGTATATCCATAAAAACTCACGATTTCCTCTTGTAGTTCATTATCAAGTAAAGTTATTTGACCAGAACTTTGAAGCGATTGAAAAGTATTGTCACTTATAAGTGGATATTCAGTAGTGGCTAACATTATCCAAGGTTCTCTTTTAAAAAAAGTCAAGCTTTTTCTAATGACACTGTTTAAAGTGTCTTTGTCTGAACTAGAACGATTAAGTATTGTTCTTAAGCTGTCAATAGTCTTATTTTCTTGTTTTGCGTGAGATAAATGAAATTCGAAATGACTAACATCCAATAATAAATCGTTAATCAGTTCGGTTTTATATACTGAAACTAATTCTTGATTTTTTCGATTTTCATTCCAATTATTAATCTGCAGTGCAATCAAAATTCCAATAACCACAAGTACAATCTCACCAATAGCATATTTAAGATACTTACCTGTTTTTCCTTCCGTAAGTAAGTTTTGTCTAATTTTTCTAAAGAATTTTATCATTGGTATTGGTTGGTCATAATAAGCACAATAGTTTGTTGTACGTTCGTTATTTTTAACTATTCAATCTCTTTTTCAATCATTTTATTCAATTCAATGGCCTGTTTATTAATAGATTCAAAGCTCTCACCAGTTCGGATCTGAGATTGAATAGTAAACGGAAGTAATTCTATAAACTCAGGTTTATTTATCATTCGTTCATACACCTCTTTGGCTTCTGATATAGAGTACTGTTCCGTTTGTGTAAAACTCCCCATATTTATTTGTTGACGTGAAGAGAGTATTCCTCGGCGCTCTTTAAAATAATTCAATTGATTATCCTGACGAATAAAATTATATTGGCCACGCTGTGATGTCCAGGAATAATAATCCTGAATCTTACTTCTTAGCTTTTCATTTCTAATAAGGGAAAGCTTTCCGCTAGATTTGATTTCTTCAAAAGTGTTATCCGAAATTACAGGATCATTGGTATAACCTGCATATTCAACACTTTGTATAAAGTAAGTGGCAGAATCTTCAGCTAAATTTGGTTCATCAATAGACCCTAACAAAAACTCGGCACGTTCCATCCGATTTTTATTTGCGCGAATAGCGTTTGAGATATTTTCAACATCGGTTTTTATCTCGGCCTGTAAGCGTACCAAGAAATTTTTTTCCTGATTGCGGTTTTTACGACTCTCGTTCCAGTTGTTTATCTGCAACGCAATCAAAATCCCTATAACCACAAGGATAATTTCACCTACTGCATATTTTAAATACTTTCCGGTTTTCCCTTCCGTAAGTAAGTTTTGTCTAATTTTTCTAAAGAACTTTATCATCAGAGGTTAGTTTCTCTAAAGATATGATTTTAAATTAATTGAGATTACTAAATAATGTATCACAACGGTTTGTGTGTAGTACGTATTCCGTGGGTATGCAATATAAACCGTATTGTATTGCTGTTTTTATTTTTCTACCAGAAATGGTTGATTCTTTAATTGCCTTTCATAATCCGCTTTCGTTTTGAATGGCCAATATTCAAAATCACCTTCTTTTTTCATTAATTCAAATTGTTGCTCTCTAGACATTTTTATATTTCTATAATACTGTCCAAAGGTTATTATGCTTTTCAATAAGTCATTAAAAGAAAATCGAATAATTGGATTAGTCATATCTACATAATTCCAATCGTATTCCTGATCTGAATGAAGGAATAAAATAAGTCTCGCAATATCTTTTATCTGTCCTTCTGTCAATTCATGTTTTCCTTTCAGCTTATGATTATAAGTGTCATTGTAGAGGCACCAAGAAAATTCAAGAATAGGTCTGATAATTTTATCATCGCATTTACTTTCTTTTGAGCGATAATATTGTTCTGGAAGCCAACCATAAGTTACATCATCCATTATTCGCTCTTCAAAATCATCGTTGCTTATCTGACCTGTCGAGAGTTGTCTCAGGTGTAGCGCAAGTTTCTTTCTTCTTTCTAGGTCAATCACATTTTTCAGTTTTCTAATGCACCTAAGGGCTCGGCTATGAGTAATTGTGTGGTTTAAGCAACTAATTTAGCAAATACAAACCGGATAGAAAATCCGCAAGACACCAGCAAACAGTGCGAATTGTGCGCTAGCAAATTTTCAGAAGTAGGCAAGAACAAGCAATTACTTATAGCCATTGTTGTGTGTGGTATTTCTTATATTAATTATCTATATCATACTTTTTATAAAAATAAGTCGCTCTGCCTTTTTCAATCTTATTATCTTTTAAATAAGACATAAATACAGGCTCGCTGACTTTGAGTGGTGTGTTTTTTAGATTATCTTTATCTTCAGAATTTAAAGAGAGTTCAAATACTTTCAGAGTATTTTCTTTTAATTCAATCGCATATACATCTCCAAACTTTTTTCCTTCATCCCATCCCGATAAACATGCATATTTCTGTCCATCGATATAGTGCATTGTTAAGTCGCATTTAATTGTTTCTGTAGTTTTTTTCTCTAGATTTCGAAAAGTCATTTTAACATATGCCCAATAGTCATCCTTTTTTCTAACTTCCATATAAGTTTTAACTTCATCCATTACAGTAATATCCCAACCTCCTTCTAAATCATCATCAATTTTTACTTTATTTGATTTTAAAACAACATTTGATATTGGTGATGGACACCCATAGAGTAAGGTGACACATAAAACAATAGCAATTATTTTTAATTTATTAAATTTTTTCATGTTCAGTTAATTTAAATTACAGCAAACGGTCTTGTGCAACCGTCAGTTACGGAATTAAAGTTAATGATTTTCGGTTTAGCACTGGCGTTAGCAATTCCGAGTGGATTCGAGAGCCTGTCCTGAGCATTATCGAATTCAAAATATATTTTGAATGAAGATACCTTACAACGTAAGTCGAAGAGCAGTCGAATCCTCCAACCCGAGCATAGCGAACAGGTGTCAGCAAATTGCGGTTATACATTGTTGTGCAACGTTTTTTATTCACTTTTTTCTAATTGTTTATGCGAACCATCGCAATTCGGTTTTCGTTTTGAGAGCCCACATACACAGTCGTTCAATCCATAACCATCCATTATTCTTTTCATATTTTTCTCAATTCGAGATATCTTTGTCTTGGATTGCTTTGGTTTATCAAAATGTAAGAGATAACCTCTTTGACGTCCAGCTGTCAAATTCTTAAACGCTTTTTCAAAGTCAGCATTTTCTGAAAAAATTTGTTCCAACTCTTCTGGTACATTAAATTCAGAAGTTTTTTTCTTTTCAACTTTCTTACCTAATTTTTCAATTCCGATTGCACGTTTTCAGTTTGTTGTACTAAAATCTTTTCAGGGTCTTTGAGTAATACTCCTTTATTAAATAAAATCGCACAGTAATCTTTAAACTCGTGAATTAAAACTATATTTTTCCCATTGTCAGTATAGCAAGGATGCATCCATTTGAAGTCTTCAATTAATCCACAATCAAGTATAATTTCACGAAGTCTGGTCAATTCCGATTTCCATTTTTTAAGTCCGCTAAGGTATCTGTTTACGTCTTCGTTCATTGGTTTTGCGGTTTCTCTCAAATGTTGCACAACGGTTTTGTGTATGGCTCGTTGCGGGAAATCCTCGCGGATTTCCCGCCGTAACCGAAAGATAGCAAATTGCAAGGAATTTTCGAAAGAGAATTCAGCCGCAATGAGCTATACACGGTGTTGTGCTTTCGTTATTTCTAATTTTTTCGACATTTTTTCACTAATAAGTCATAAGGTGAATTCATTAAATTACTTATTGTTGTTAAATGCTGTTTCTCTCTATCTGTCATTGAAATATTGAACAATAATTCCATTTGAAACTTTTCGTAATATTCGTTGTCTTTGTCCTTTGTCCAATCAACTTGCTTTAAAGTATGAAGAATCTCTGGTCCAATGATTTGATTCACGTATTCCAATTCTTGTGTACCACCAAATTCGATTGAACTGTTGAACAATCCAAATATGTTTTTTAGATTTTCATCTCTATTTTGTTTCATTTGAGTCTGTACGTTTTCCAATTCACTATAATATTGAATTAGGCTATTTTTAATTTTGATGTCATTAAGCAACTTAATGTTTCCTGATGAGATTAAATCTTTGAATGTAACATCGCGAACCACAAAAACATCACCTCTGATAGCTATTAAAAATTTGTTCAAAAGATATTTCTTGCTCTTTGTTCCTGAATCTAATTCCAACAAAAGCTCTTTACTTGTTTCAATCCTTTTATCGGCTTTTTCTAAAGATTGGACAATTAGTTGCTTGTCCATTTCTAAATCGTCCAAGATTCTGTTATAATAATTAAGTTCCGCTTTTATGTTCTTTCTATTGTCATTCCAATTGTTAATAGACAAAGCAATCAAAATTCCAATAACCACAAGCACTATTTCCCCAATCGCATAAATCAGATATTTACTGAATTTATTTTCAGTCAGCATTTTTTGTCTAATTTTCCTAAAGAATTTTATCATTGGTTAGCGTTTTCTGATAATGAAGCACAACGTTAGTATATACAAACCTAGCCAAAAAAGTAAGCATATACAACCCTAATTATGTGTTATTCAGCACCTTTTTACAAATTATGGCATAACCATATAAAAGTGAGTTATGTCGCACCTTAGTACATTCTAAACCAAACTCCCAAGCACCTATCTACCAAACAACACAGCACCATAACCATCACCACCAGGCAATAAAAAAAGCCCATCATTCACACGTTGGTAAAACGCCACGCGCGCCACAGCAACCAATGCACCATCACCCTCAGGCAAGCCATCTACCGCAATAGCAAAAGCAGTAGCATCAAAATCCCTATCAACAAAAACACCATCAGCCATAACACTAGTATAAGTACAAGTATCAAAATCAAAACGCAGCACACCAACCACAACCTCCATCGTATCCGCCCCATTAGGAAAGCGCGCACCAGCAATGCTAAAATCGCTAACCTCAAAACGCAAAGCATCCCAATCAAAACCATACGTACCATCAAACAAACGAGGCCGCTCTGGCGTTACCTTAAAGTCACTCAACATTCTCGGGCCATAAGCCGTAGCATAGCCAACACCAACCCTACGCTCCCCACGCTTAGAAGTAGCATCCAAATCCTTAATACCTAAAAACAAGCGCATCAATCGCGCATGCAACGTCCCATCCTTATAACCCACCAAAAAAGGCCGTAAAGCCAGCTTAAAATGCTTATTTACCTTAGAGCATAGCGCAAACTCAGTGTTACTCTCACGTACACGCTCCATACTTGGGCTCGTCTTTATAGCCTTAGCCGTAAAGCCACCACCAGCACGTCGCGCCGTAGGCACACCCTTTCTGTAGTAAAAATTAACACCACCCAAAGTCCCTTCAAAAAACACAATCCCTTTCTGTCTTGCCATAATATACTTATTTTCAATAACATAAATATATAAAAAATATATAACAAATCCCCATTTATGCCGACTATATGCCGACTATATGCCGACTTTATACCGTACTAAAGGTATGTTTCCTTAGGATATCCTTAAGGGTAAAAACAAAAAAATCCCGAGCCATAAGCTCAGGATTATTAGTCATCATTCATTAATAATGGTGCATCAATCTAATCGTCAGGATGCATAAAACGTTGCTTACCCAACAGCTCATCTTCAGTTTCTACATGGTCATCATCTGGCACACAACAATCTACTGGGCAAACCGCAGCGCACTGTGGCTCTTCATGAAAGCCCTTACACTCCGTACACTTATCTGGTACAATGTAATACAGCTCATCACTAATAGGCTCTTGCGCCTCGTCTGCATCTACTTCCTTTCCATTTGGTAATACAACATTACCTTCTAAGCTTGTTCCATCTTTATAGCGCCAGTCATCAGCACCTTCATAAATAGCAGTATTAGGACATTCTGGCTCACAAGCTCCACAATTTATACATTCATCTGTGATTATAATTGCCATAGTAAATTTTAGGTTTTTATTACGTAATTTTGCACCTGCCTGTCGGTAGACAGGGTTGCAAAAATAAAGCCAAAAAGGCGTTTTACCAAACTCTACATGGATTTACAACAAAGAATTAACGCATTCTCTAATTTAGGTCAGTTTTTAAATCAATTTGGCACCAATGGCATCCAAAAAGACGATACCGTTAAGGCTAATGAGCTTTTTTTTGATGGGTTCAAACACCAAATAAAGCTAGCTAAAGAACATAACGGTTGGTTTACAGATGCTAATGTGCATTTTAGCCTACAATCTTGGGCAAATGCACTAACTACCGCTAACATCAATAAATGGGTAAGCCAATACAATTTTAATAACGTCGAGCCAAAAACCGTAGGTATTATTATGGCTGGCAATATCCCACTGGTAGGTTTTCATGACTTCTTATCCGTACTTATGTCTGGTCACAACGTATTGGTAAAGCAGTCCTCAAACGACAAGCACCTGCTACCCTATTTAGCAAAGTATCTAGAAGTTGTAGAACCAGGCTTTAAAAACAAGATTACCTTTACACAAGACAAGCTCGAAAACTTCGATGCAGTCATTGCAACAGGTAGCGATAATACAGCACGTTATTTTGAATATTACTTCAAAAACAAACCATCCATCATCAGAAAAAACAGAAACTCTGTAGCCATTCTTACTGGTAAAGAGTCTAAAGACCAGCTAGAAGCCCTATCAGACGATATCTTTAGATACTACGGATTAGGGTGTAGAAATGTTTCAAAATTATTCGTACCCAAAGACTATAATTTCGATGCCTTCTTTAATGCAGTATACAAATGGCATCCCGTAATACACGAAGCCAAGTATGCCAACAACTACGACTACAACAAAGCCGTGTATCTTATGAGCGAATTCGACATGCTAGAGAATGGGTTTTTAATGATAAAGGAAGATGAAAGCTACGCCTCTCCTATTGCTACAGTGTTTTATGAGTACTATAACAATAGTGAAGAATTGAAAACCAAATTGCAACAAGACAGCGACAAGATTCAATGTATCGTCGCTAATAATTTCACAGAAAACGAAGTTACATTTGGGCACACCCAAAAACCAGAACTTTGGGATTATGCAGACAACGTTGATACTGTTGAATTCCTGTTAAAAATTTGATGCAAAAATTAGCAATTTATTAATGTTTTATAGGCAATAAATTAGCACCTTTGTAACTGTTCAAACAAAAAACAACAACATTCTGAAGCATCAGAAATGAAACTATATTCTTCATGAAACATCTATAATCATCTTAAGTCTAATAGCGAAAATGATAATAAGATGTTCCATGTGACCATTAAAAAGCAATAAATATTAACAGATGAAAAAACATAATTTTAGTGCAGGCCCTTGCGTACTACCAAAATCCGTAATCCAAAAAGCTTCTGAAGCCCTTATAAACTTTGACGATGGCTTATCACTTATAGAGATTTCACATCGTAGCAAGCCTTTTGTAGACGTTATGGAAAAAGCAAGAGCTTTGGCCTTAGAGCTTTTAGGTCTAGAAGGTAAAGGCTATAAAGCCTTATTCTTACAAGGTGGAGCTAGCACGCAGTTTTTAATGGTAGCCTTAAACCTTCTTGAGAAAAGAGCTGGATATTTAAATACGGGTACTTGGAGTGACAAGGCTATAAAAGAAGCTAAAATTTATGATGATATCTATGAAGTAGCCTCTTCAAAGAGTGCTAACTTTAATTACATACCAAAAGGTTACGATATCCCAGAAGATTACGATTATTTTCACTGCACGTCTAACAATACCATTTTTGGAACACAAATGAAGAGTTTCCCAGACTCGCCAATTCCTATGGTTTGCGATATGAGTAGTGATATCTTCTCGCGTCAATTAGACTTCACACAGTTTGATTTAATCTATGCAGGTGCACAAAAAAATATGGGTCCTGCAGGTACAACACTAGTGGTTGTAAAAGAAGATATCTTAGGAAAAGTATCGCGCAAAATTCCTTCTATGATGGACTATAAAGTACACATCAGCAAAGGAAGTATGTTCAATACACCACCTGTATTTGCGGTTTATACCTCAATGTTAACCTTACAATGGTTAAAAGATTTAGGTGGTATAAAAGCAATCGAAGAAGAAAACGAAAAGAAAGCACGTTTAATTTACTCAGAAATAGACTTAAACCCTCTCTTTAAAGGTTATGCGGTAAAAGAAGATCGCTCTATCATGAATGCGACTTTTACATTAGAAAACGAAAACCTTAAAGAAACATTTGATGCCATGTGGGCAGAAGCCGGAATCAACGGACTTAATGGTCACAGAAGTGTTGGAGGCTACAGAGCATCTATGTACAACGCTCTAAGTTTAGACAGTGTAAAAGCACTTGTAGAGGTTATGAGCGAACTAGAACGTAAAGCTTAAAAAAATAAAACAAAGAATTCCTAATTACATGAAAGTATTAGCAAACGATGGTGTTTCTCAAAGTGGTATCGACGCTTTAGAAGCAGCTGGTTACGAAGTGATAACAACAACAGTTGCACAAGAACAATTACAAAACTACATAAACGATAAAGAGATTTCTGTACTCTTGGTAAGAAGCGCTACCAAAGTAAGAAAAGACATTATAGACAACTGCCCTAGCCTTAAAATTATTGGTCGTGGTGGTGTTGGTATGGATAATATAGACGTTGAGTATGCAAGAGAAAAAGGGCTTCATGTTATTAATACTCCTGCTGCATCTTCACATTCTGTAGCCGAATTGGTATTTGGTCACTTCTATGGCTTAGCTAGGTTCCTTCATAACTCTAATCGCGATATGCCTTTAGAAGGAGATGCAAACTTTAAAGCACTTAAAAAAGCTTACGCTAAAGGTGTTGAATTAAAAGGAAAAACTCTAGGAGTTATAGGTTTTGGCAGGATAGGACAAGCTACTGCTAAAATAGGAATTGGTGCAGGTATGAACATCGTAGCCTTTGATCCTTTTATTGAAGAAACCACTTTAGAATTAGACTTTTTTGATGGTCAAAAAGCAAGCTTCAACATAAAAACGGTATCTAAAGAAGAGGTTTTAAAACAAGCAGATTTTATAACACTTCATGTACCAGCTCAAAAAGAGTACGTTATTGATGAAGCTGACTTTAACCAAATGAAGGATGGTGTTATTATAGCCAATGCTGCACGTGGTGGAGTTGTAAATGAAGTAGCGTTAGTAAAAGCAATAGAAAGTGGTAAAGTAGCGAGAGCTGCCTTAGATGTTTTTGAAAAAGAACCACAACCAGAAGTTCAATTGCTTATGAATCCTGCTTTATCGTTAACACCTCATACTGGTGCTGCAACCAATGAAGCACAAGACAGAATTGGTGCTGAACTTGCTGAACAGATTATTACTATATTAGGCTAACAAAATAAATGTGACCTAAATAAACAAAATGAGTCCTATAATTGTATGGGACTTTTTTTGTACCTTTTTTAACTGAATTTATTAACCTTAATTTTATAAAACAATGGCAGGAATATTAGACTTATTAAATAGTGATTTAGGAAAAACCATAATCAGTGGTGTTTCTGGTTCAACAGGAACGGATCAAGACAAAACAAGTAGTGTGTTAACAATGGCTTTACCTGTGCTTATGAAAGCTATGGAGCGTAATGCTTCTACTCCTGAAGGAGCTCAAGGTCTTATGGGCGCTTTAAGCAATAAGCACGATGGTAGTATCTTAGATAATTTAGGTGGCCTTTTTGGAGGTGGAGTTGATGAAGAGGTAAAAACTGATGGGTCTAAAATTTTAGGTCATATCTTAGGGAGTAAACAACAAGGTGTAGAGCAAGTTATTGGTCAAAAATCTGGATTAGATGCTGGTTCTGTTGGTAACATTCTAAAAGTTGCGGCACCAATCTTAATGGGTGTTTTAGGTAAACAATCTCGTCAAAAGAATGTAAGTTCTCAAAATGACCTTACTGGTTTATTAGGCGGACTACTTGGTGGTAACGATACTCAAAACGAACAAAGTTTCCTAGAAAAGATATTAGATGCCGATGGTGATGGCAGTGTTATAGACGACGTTGCAGGAATGGTACTTGGTGGTGCTAAGAAAAAAGGTGGTCTTGGTGGTCTTTTAGGAGGCTTGTTTGGAAAATAAAATCCTACCATGATTTACATATACTAAAGCAACTCTTAGGAGTTGCTTTTTTTCTATCTTAAAAAGATGTCTTACTCACCAAATAGCCCTATTTACTCATTCGCGGTTTCATTCTTTACAAATAGTGTTTTACTTTGTTTAACACTAATAATTCTTAATTGATTAAAATAATTAATATCTTTATTGTTATGAAAAAGATGATTCCATTTGTTGTTCTTATTGCGCTAATAGCTAGTTGCAAATCGTACAATTCAAACCCAACGATTAACAATGGTAATGACAATGCTTTAGTAGAAAACGACACGGTTTCTATTAGTGGTGATGAAAGTGACTACGAAATTATTATTATAGAACCTGGTTTTAACGCATGGTTAGCCAGTACAGCAAGACCTCGAGGTTTTCATTCCCAATCATATCTAGAAAAAAGAAATGCCTTTTTGGTACAGGCTTGGAACCAAAGAAACCTTCAACCATACAGCTATAATCCAGAATTGTATCAAGTAAGAATAGATTACGACACACGTACAGACTATGGTTATGAAGTTAACTACAAACTCTACAACTACTTTTTATACTTTCAGTTAAAATATAAACAGCAGCTAACCTCCATTATTCCTAGAATTTAGTGTAATTTTGCAGCACTTTAAAAGTGCTATGAAAAGGTTTAAAGAAAATTGGGAAATTCAGCATAATTGGCAATTAATTTTTCCGTTAATTGGTCTCTTAGGCTTAGGATATTCTTCATACAAATTAGCGACAGCTTTCTTTGCTGAATTTGGCACTATTGTAACCGTCTTTGCTACAGTTGTATTGTTCTATGGCTTATTAGTGTTAACATTAAAACTCTTTAAAATACTTGAAAAGCGCTGGATACTTGACTATAAATGGGAAATGATACGAGTATTTCTCGTTTTTGCTGTAACCGGATCTTCTTCCTTATTTATCGGTAGACCAATAATACAACTTCTTGGAATTACTAAAGAAAACTTAAACCCTATACTCTACTGGATATTATTTATTATCATTGGGCTTATTTTTTATCAAATTCTCCTAGTAACATTTGGCTGGCTATTTGGTCAATTTAAATTCTTTTGGGAATTTGAAAAAAAAATGTTGAGACGATTTGGTTTAAAACGCTTTGTGGATTGAGTAAAAAAACTATCATAAAACATATATTCAAAGTACTTTCTTTAATACTGATACTCGCAGTATTATTACCTTCTGCGGTAAAGCTTTCTCATGTTTTTGTGCACCACAAACACGAAGTCTGTAAAAATGACAACAATGATAAAACACATTTCCACGAGTTAGATGTTGATTGTGAATTTTACAAGTTTAAATTAACCCAGCAATTCTTTTTTAAACAAAAAGTTTTAGAACTAAGACACACGGAAGATAATTTTAAAATTACTGCATCTCAATATGAGTTTATCAGTAAATTTCAAAAACTTCAAACCTCACTCCGTGGTCCACCACAACTGATTTAATAGTATTCGGAAAAACTTAGTTTCTCAAATTATTAAATCATAAAACATGAAAAAAATATTAGTGCTAACCCTATGCATATTTAGCATGGGCTTAAGCGCACAACAACAACTTAAAGGCAAGGTCATTGATAAAAAAACAAAACAAGACATAAGCTTTGCCTCATTATATTTCCCAGAACTAGAAATTGGTGCTACAGCTGATGGTAGTGGCGAATTTGTTTTAGAATTAAGTTCTGGCACATATAAGCTAGTAGTATCTAGCATAGGGTATGAAACCAAATCAGTTCAAGTTTCAATACCAACTTCAGAAGACCTTATTATTGAACTTTCAGAGTCTGCCATAGAAATGGAAGAAGTTATTATATCTACACCATTTCATAAGCTGCAGAGCGAAAATGTAATGAAGGTAGAACAGATAAAAATGAGTGACGTAAACAGATCTGGTTCCATTTCGTTATCAGAAGGAATTACTAATGTTGCAGGTGTTGAGAGCGTAACTACAGGTAATGGTATTGGCAAACCTGTCATAAGAGGTTTAAGTTCTAACCGAGTTTTGGTATATACTCAAGGGGTTAGACTAGAAAACCAGCAATATGGTGACGAACATGGTCTTGGTGTAAATGGCGCAGGAATTGAAAGTGTAGAAATTATAAAAGGACCTGCCTCGTTACTCTATGGTAGTGATGCCTTAGGTGGTGTGTTGTATTTAAATCCCGAACGCTTTGCTAACAATAATGAATCTAGCGCAGATGCATCTGTAAACTATTTTAGTAATACCAGAGGTTACTCAACCAATGCTGGTTACAAAAGCTCAAAAGATGCCTTCAAATTTCTTTTTAGAGGTAGTCTTACCGAGCACTCAGACTATAAAACCAATAAATATAGAGTTACCAACACGCGCTACAGAGAGCAAGATTTTAAAGCAGGTTTTGGATACCAGTCTTCAAAATTTAAAACTGAATTGCGCTATAATCTGAATAATGCCAAAATAGGATTACCGGAAGAGATTGGTATTCAATCTACTAATAAAGCGCCTTTGCTACCTTATCAAAATATAGATAATCATATATTTAGTTCTAAGTCTACCCTATTCTTTGAAAATTCTAGTTTAGATTTAATCTTAGGCTATACGTACAACAACAGAAAAGAATTTGAAGAACATCATCATCATGACGAAGATGAAGACGAAGACCATGATGAAGAACACGAAGAAGGTGAAATACTAGAACCTGCACTTCATATGAAGCTTAAAACCTTCAACTATAACATGAAGTACAATCTACCAAAACTTGGTAAGTTTGAGACTATTGTTGGTGTACAAGGTATGAATCAAATCAACACTAATTATGGTGAAGAAACCCTAATACCAAATGCAACCACAAACGATATTGGTGTTTTAGCAACATCACATATTCATTTTGAAACTGTAGATGTACAACTAGGTGCAAGATATGATTACAGAGAAATTTCTATACAAAATATAGACAACAGAAATTTTAATGCTTTTAATGGTGCTTTAGGTTTTAAAACCAACTTATTTGAAAAGGCTACTGTAAGACTAAATTTAGCATCTGGTTTTAGAGCACCTAATTTATCAGAATTAGCTTCAGATGGTACGCACGAAGGTACAAACCGATACGAAATAGGAAATTTAGACTTAGAAAACGAACAAAATTTTCAAGTCGATTTGGCTTTAGAATATAAAAATGAACACATTGAGTTTTTTGCTAATGCCTTTTATAACAAGGTGAACAATTATATCTTCTTAAACCCAAATGGTGATTTTATTGATAATGATCCTGTATTTATTTACGAGCAAGAAAATGCAAGTTTATATGGTGGTGAATTTGGTTTTCACTTACATCCACACCCTTTAGACTGGCTACACTTTGAAAGTAGCTTTGAAACGGTTACTGGTAAATTAGATAATGATGATTATTTACCGCTTATTCCTGCTAACTCGCTTACAAATACTATTAGAGCAGAGTTTGATTCTCAACTGTTTAAAAACAGTTATGCATTTGTAAAATTGCGTTCTACATTTGCTCAAAATAATGTCAATCCGTTTGAGACAAGTACAGATGGTTATAATTTATTGAGTTTAGGTTTAGGAGGAACGGTAACAGTTTTCAATAATAATTTAGATGTTAGCTTAACCGCAACAAATCTATTAGACACAGAATATATTCATCATCTGTCTCGACTAAAACCCGATGGTATTTTGAATATGGGTCGAAATATTAATATTGGTGTTACTTACACACTTTAAAATAAAAAAGCACTCAAATTGAGTGCTTTTTTTTTATGCTTTAGAAAAAGACGGTTTAGCTTTTAAGACAAATGTGTATAACCACATTAACGAGAATGTAGGTATCACGTCAAAGAACGGTAATGCCTCCTCTGCAAATGAAATAACCGCAGCCACCTTACCTTCTCTTCCTTTATACATCTTTGTCATTAAATAGGCAGATAAAGGTGCCCAAACAATATCAAAAGGAGGAAAAACAAAAGATACATAACCTAATGCATCAAAGAGAATACTTAGTCCCAGTTTTCTATATCTATTCATGTATTATTTTAAATATTAATTCGTTTAATATTAAGCAATAAGCGTTCCAAAATTTAGTACTGTCAGTTCATATTGTTAATTCTGTTAACATATCTTAAACCTTTTTAACGTTTAATTAAGAAGCTTGCATATTTTCACAAGTTAGTTTTGTAAAAATGAATTGTGTATAAGCTTAAGAGTATAAAACCTCCATTACCAAATAAAAGTGTAACAATCAATCAAAACGTTAATCTTTATTAGCGAACCAAAGAATTCATCAATCAATCATTATGAACATACGTTCTGTTTTCATTCTGTTTATTCTTATTTTTTGCAGTGTTGCACATTCGCAAGAAGAAAATACTGTCCTTTCCAAGGATAAAAAAACACTCAACATTACCAGAGCTACTCAAAAACCCAAAATTGATGGTGTTTTAGACGATGCTATTTGGGAAAATGCAGAAATAGCAACTGGCTTTATACAATTTAGACCAGATATTGGCAATACACGACAAACAGAGGAGCGAACTGAAGTAAAAATGAGCTATGATGATGATGCTATCTATGTTGCAGCATATCTATACGATGATCCCACAAAAATATTAAAGCAACTGACTTCGCGTGATAATTTTGGACAGAACGACTTTTTTGCTGTGATTTTAAATCCCAATAACGATGCACAAAACGATACTGAGTTTTTTGTGTTCAGTTCTGGTCAGCAAGCAGACGCTATAGCTAATCCTAGTATTGGAGAAGACTTTAGCTGGAATGCTGTTTGGCAAAGTGCTGTACAAATTGTAGATGATGGTTGGATTGTAGAAATGGAAATACCATACAGAACCTTACGTTTTGCAGACCAGGAAGAACCAACTTGGGGACTTCAATTTCATAGACACTTTAGAAGGGAACGTTCACAATACACATGGAATAAGTACGACCCAAAACAAGGAAACATAGGTCTTTATCATGGAGAGCTAAAAGGCTTAAAAAATCTAAAACCACCTGTAAGGCTTAACCTCTACCCTTTTTCAACAGGAATTTTGAATAGCTACGATGGTGATACCGAAACCGATTTAACCTTTGGAATGGATGTTAAATATGGTATTACAGATAACTTTACGCTAGATGCTACTTTGGTGCCAGATTTTAGTCAGGCTGGTTTTGACAGAGTGGTTTTAAATCTTGGCCCTTTTGAGCAGACATTTTCAGAACAACGTCAGTTTTTTACTGAAGGTGTCGATTTGTTTTCTAAAGGAGATTTATTCTTTTCAAGACGTGTTGGAGGAAGACCTAGCGGTGAACTAAATTTAGCCGATAATGAAGAAGCTAACATACCTGACGAAGTTAAAGTGCTAAACGCTTTAAAAGTTTCGGGTAGAACAAAAAAAGGACTTGGAGTCGGAATTTTTAATGCCATTACCGAAAAAACCTTCGCTACTATTACCAATACCGATACTAACGAAAAACGTCGTGAGGTTGTAGAACCTTTTACCAATTACAACATTTTGGTTGTAGACCAACAGTTTAATGGTAATTCTTCTATAAGTCTTATAAATACTAATGTAATGCGTGAAGGTGAGTATAGAGATGCAAATGCTACTGCATTGGTAACAAACATACAAAACAAACGCAACACGTATCGTATAAGAGGAGAAGCAAAAATGAGTAATGTTAATCCTCAGTTTAATAATACACAAACAGGCTACAGTACGTTTTTCTATGTTGCTAAATCTCACGGAAATTTAAGATACAGTTTTGACCATAGTTTTGCCGATACCAAATACGAAATCAATGATTTGGGACTCAATTTTAGAAACAACTTTAACAACTTTGGAGCAGATATATGGTATCAGATTTTTGAACCTAAAGGCAACTTAAACCGGTACAGCGCCAGCGCCTATATTAACTATAGAAACCTTGCTAATCCTGGCACATTTACAGGTACCAATTTTGGTGCAGAGTACAATGCCCAGACCAAAACGTTGAACAATTATGGATTTTGGGTAGATATGGAACCAGGCAAACAGTATGACTACTTTGAATCTAGAGACGGACGCTATTTTATATATGAAAATATAGCGAGTACAGGTGGATACTATTCTTCAAACTATAACAAAGTCTTTGCTTTTGATATTAATGCTAATACCTTCAAAATATTTGAAGATGGTAGAGATTTATTTGGTTATAACTTATCCTTAAACCCAAGAGTTAGACCAAATGACAAACTTTTAATGGTGTATAGCTTTAACTTAAACATGTCTAACGGATCTCGTGGTTATGCTACTTACCAAGACGATCAGCCTATTTTTGGGGAACGAAATCGTAAGCGAGTAACCAACACCATTTCTGCAAACTACACATTTAATCCTTTTAACTCACTTGCATTAACATTTAGGCATTATTGGGACACTGTAAATTACGATAACGAGCTATTTACACTACTAGACAATGGTCTTCTCACAACAGAACAAGGCTATACGGTAGATAATGTTGAGGAATCTCCAAACATTAATTTTAGCACATGGAATATAGATCTAAGCTACTCATGGCAGTTTGCGCCTGGCAGTTTCTTAACCGCTTTATACCGAAACCAGCTTTTTAATTTCGATACGAAGTCTCAGGATAGTTATTCTGAAAGTTTAGGCACACTTTTCGATCAACCAATACAGCATACTATTTCCGTAAGACTTCAATATTTCTTAGACTTTAATGGTATTAAATCTATTTTTAAAAAGAACGACAAACCTCAAACTGGGCAAGCCAATAACTTCTTTTCACCTCGTAAAAGAAAATTTGGTATCAACTCTTAATTTTTGGTCAATTCTTTAGTTTCTCAGTACAAGATTACAAGCTCAACTTTGCTCGGAACAACATTAAAAGCTAACAACTTAAAAGTCCAACAATCTAAGCGTCTAATAATCTAAAAAAATAGTATTTTCGCTGTTGTATGATAAAAGCTACCAACATTCACAAATCGTATAAAGATCTACACGTTTTAAAAGGTGTAGATATTAACATTGCTGAAAGTGAAATTATCTCTATAGTTGGTGCTTCAGGAGCTGGTAAAACCACGTTGCTGCAAATTTTGGGTACACTAGATAAACCCGATTTTAAAAGTGATACAACCTTAGAAATCAACGGACAATCTATTACAACACTTAACGATAAGGCCTTAGCAAAATTTAGAAACAAGCATATTGGTTTTATCTTTCAGTTTCACCAATTATTACCAGAATTTACAGCTTTAGAGAATGTTTGTATACCTGCATTTATCAATAACACTCCAAAAGCAGAAGCCGAAAAACGTGCTATAGAATTGCTAGAGTATTTAGGTTTAAAGGATAGAATACACCACAAGCCAAATAGCATGTCTGGTGGTGAACAACAGCGTGTTGCTGTAGCTAGAGCTTTAATTAATCAACCCAACATCATTTTTGCCGATGAGCCTTCTGGTAATTTAGATAGCGAATCTGCAGAACAACTGCATCAACTATTTTTTAAGCTTAGAGATGAGTTTAAACAAACGTTTGTCATTGTTACTCACAACCAAGAACTAGCTAACATGGCAGACCGAAAATTAACAATGGTTGATGGGAAGATTGTAAGCTAAAACTTCTACTCTGTTTTATTTTCTTTCATATAATCAGAAATTGCTGACCTAGAGTATAATTCTCCAAGTGCATGTGCAAAAGCCGTGGTCATTCTTTCATCCCAATTTTTAACATCATTTTCAAAAGATTTTTGTAATTGGGCATTGTTTATTGGCATTCCTAAATAATAGGTTCTTCCTGAAACTTCTGACTTAGCAATGATTAAAATACCTGCTAATTTGTTCTCCTTTGTTCTTACAAGAGCATTAAAATTAAACGAATAATCACTTTTAGTTATACTATCTATAAGATCTATTTTATAGCCACTCTTTATATCTAGACCAGAAGATTGTTGCATTTCGTAGCCTCTTATCATGTAATTGTATTCTTCAGAACTGGTTCCGTTAGTTTCAGAATTTTGAGAAAATGATAAATTTAAAGTTAGGATAATCGCAAAAAGAGAAAGTATTCTTTTCATTGTGTAGGTAAATTTAAGATTAGGGTTAAGCCAAATATATTAATATTTTACTTTCAAAATTATTTTAGCAACAATTAATTTATATAGTGAATTTGGATAGTTAACCGCAACAACTTTTTTTAGAATCAAGAAAAGTTTAAGCAAACCACAAGGTATACCAGAACAGACAATTACTTACAGACTTCCTATGTTCGTAGTACAATATAATTCGTTTACTTTTTTAAAATCAGTTGTTTTATTAATCTCATAAAAATAATTCAATTGCCATTTTTGAGTCTTTTCCGCCTGTTTATTTAGTGTTTTATCCCAAATTGGATAAACTCTAAATCCTCTTTTTCCATCCTTTTTTTCAGAGGTAATGAAGCCTTTATTGATTAATTCGGATTTTGGAAATACGAACTGTCCAAAACGGTCTCCAGATTTTGAGTTAATTACATAAAAATCAAATTGGTCATTTTCAGAATAAGGTTCCGTTTCTTTATTTTGATTTCGTTTCCAAAAAGTCACAAATTGTCCAACTTTTTTAGGTGTAATTTTTGAACTTCTTGAAACAATTTTCATTCCATTTAGTTCAAATTGGCAAGCGTCATATTCGATTCCTTCAAGTTCGTTATTCACTTTGGAAATATTAAGAGATAATTTGTCGTAAATTTTAGTTTTAACCTCAATAAGATTTTTATTCAAAGTTTCAATTTCAATCATTTATAATTATTATCTCTAATGTTCAAGTATTTTGCTGTTGATTTTACATAAATCAGTTAAGATACAGTTCCGTTTAATGAACTATATCGATTGATACTGAAACATGTTCAGCATAGGTAAGCAAGTTCGTCCTTTTAAACCAATAAGTCAACACATAGAGTCACGTATTTTCAAACTAGTGCTTTACTAAATTAAAAGTTTTCTAACTCGTTTTAAATCTTATATTTGCTCGTATAACATTTATAAAATTACAAAATGAAAAAAATACTATTAGCCCTATTGCTGTGTGTTGGCACCTTAGCCTTTTCGCAAGAGAAAGTTTTATTACGTTTAAACTATGAAAAAGGTGATACCTATGAAGTAAAAATGACAATGAACCAAAATATGGGAGAAATGATGACTATGGATATGACCATGTCTATGAATCTTAATGTTACCAATGTTGAAGACGACAATATTGTAACAGAAGCTACATATAGCCATGCTAAAATGGACATGGAATCTATGGGTCAAAAAATGGGATACGATTCTAACACTAAAGAGTCAGAGATGGATCCGTTTGCACAAGGTATGCATG
Source organism: Winogradskyella sp. MH6 (assembly GCF_022810765.1). NCBI lineage: Bacteria > Pseudomonadati > Bacteroidota > Flavobacteriia > Flavobacteriales > Flavobacteriaceae > Winogradskyella > Winogradskyella sp. MH6. The sequence continues at coordinate 3,261,634 of NZ_CP094494.1, forward strand.
TTGAAATGAAAAAGCTCTTAGAAACTGTTATAGAGATTGAAAATGATAAACTGGGTAACATTACTAGTACAGAACTTAAAGCTGGTACGTCTGATATTAGCGCTTTTAAAGATAATATGAGCGGTATGGTATATCCTGAAGACGCTGTAGAAGTTGGTACTAAGTGGACTGTAACAAAAGAACAACAAGGTATGACTTTTGAATACACTTATGAAGTTGTATCTATTACCAGTGATACTGTAGAATTAGAAATAAAAGGAAACATTACTGGTACTGCTGACGGTACTTTTGATGGAAAAAGTAGTATTGATATAGATACAGGAAATGTTGATATATCAGAAATGAATATGTCTTTTTCAGTAGAAGGACAGGATGTTAAATCTAAAATTGTAATAACATCTATAAAAAAATAATGCTACAATTAATGCAAAACTAAAAAGCTCAGAATTATCTGGGCTTTTTTTATTACCGTAAACTCTAAACACTTTAGGATATAAAAACTATGAGACAAAACCATAATTTTAATAGCAATACACTTACAAAAACTGTAATTTTGCAAGGCGTTAAAAAACATACATTATCATGACATACAGAATAGAAAAAGACACCATGGGTGAGGTTAAAGTGCCTGCAGATAAACTTTGGGGAGCACAAACTGAACGTTCTCGTAATAATTTTAAAATTGGTGCACCAGCCTCTATGCCTTTAGAAGTGGTTTATGGCTTTGCGTATCTAAAAAAAGCTGCTGCTTATGCTAACTGCGATTTAGGAGTTTTAGACAAAAACAAACGCGATCTTATAGCACAAGTTTGTGATGAGATTTTAGAAGGTAAACACAATGACCAATTTCCTTTAGTAATTTGGCAAACAGGTTCTGGTACGCAAAGTAACATGAATGTAAATGAAGTCGTTGCCAACAGAGCTCACCAAATAGCTGGCAAAGTAATTGGTGAAGGTAACAAAACCATTCAGCCAAACGATGATGTTAACAAGTCGCAATCATCAAATGACACCTTCCCTACTGGTATGCATATTGCTGCTTACAAAAAAGTAGTAGAAACGACTATTCCTGGTGTTATTCAGTTAAGAAACACATTACATAACAAATCTATTGCCTTTAAAGATGTAGTTAAAATTGGTCGTACACACCTTATGGATGCGACACCTTTAACTTTAGGTCAGGAATTTTCGGGCTATGTATCGCAATTAGACCATGGCTTAAAAGCTTTAGAAAATACTTTAGCGCATCTAAGTGAATTAGCTTTAGGTGGTACTGCTGTTGGTACAGGTTTAAACACACCTGAAGGTTACGATGTATTAGTAGCTAAGTACATTGCTGAGTTTACAGGTTTACCATTTGTTACAGCAGAAAATAAATTTGAAGCCTTAGCAGCTCATGATGCTATTGTAGAGACACATGGTGCCTTAAAGCAATTAGCCGTATCTCTGAACAAAATAGCTAATGACATTAGAATGATGGCTTCTGGTCCACGCTCAGGTATTGGTGAGATCATCATTCCTGCTAATGAACCAGGAAGCTCTATTATGCCAGGAAAAGTAAATCCTACACAGTGTGAGGCCTTAACTATGGTTTGTGCACAAGTAATGGGTAATGATGTTGCTGTTACTGTTGGTGGTACACAAGGGCATTACGAGCTTAACGTATTTAAACCTATGATGGCTGCCAATATTCTTCAATCAGCGCAATTAATTGGTGATGCTTGCGTAAGTTTTGAAGAAAATTGTGCTAGTGGTATTGAACCAAACCATGCTGTGATTAAAGAATTGCTTAACAACTCATTAATGTTAGTAACCGCTCTAAACACCAAGATTGGTTACTATAAAGCTGCAGAGATTGCAAATACAGCTCATAAAAACGGAACGACTCTAAAAGAAGAAGCTATTAATTTGGGTTACGTTTCTGCAGAAGACTATGACGAATGGGTAAAACCAGAAGACATGGTTGGTAGTTTAAAGTAATTACATAATTAAAAGATAAGAATTCGCCAATTTGAATGTGGTTTTGAAAATAACAAAAACCCATACTCAAATTGGCGTTTTTTAGTAGTATAATACTTTACTATGTGCAATATTTAAATTACTGAATATCAACAAAAAAAAGTACCATCATAAAATAAATTCCTACATTTGCACAAACAAACCACAATTCAATATGAAAAAAATTTTACTTTCAACTTTATTCTTTTTAATGTTTGCTTTTTCTGTAGATGCGCAAACGGTTTGGGCAGCAAAATCAACTATTAATGCCAGTACAGGAGATGCACCTTATGCTATTGATTCTGGTCTTATAGATGGTGATGCTTTTCAAGATATTATTATTGGTACATCTTTGGATAATACCATTGAATGGTACAAAAACAATGGAGATAATACATTCACACTTCAAACTTTAGTAACGAATACTTTAAGCGGAATTGGTACTGTTAAATTAGTAGACCTCAACGGAGATTCATATCTTGATATTTTAGCAACTGCTTATGGTAATAACAAAGTGGTTTGGTTTTCTAATGATGGTTCTGGGAACTTTTCTTCTGAAAATGTAATCTCATCTTCTGTTAATGGAGCTTCTGATGTGTCTTTAGGAGACATTAATGGAGATACTATTGTAGATTTTGCCATTACTGCTTATAATAGTGGTGAAGTGGTTTGGTTTTCTAATGATGGCTCAGGGAATTTTACACTAGAATCAGAAAAAATTGATGATACCTTAAATGCTCCAGGCAATGTAGATCTTAGCGATATTGATGGTGATGGTGACTTAGATGCACTTGTTGCTACAGCTGTCTATAGTGGTGATGTTATTGAAATTTTTAGAAATGACCTTGTACCTGGTGGTACAGTAAGCTTTACAAAAGATGCAACTTCTGTAACAACAGGAAAAGTTGGAGTTTTTAGTGCTGCTTTTATGGATTTGGATGGTGATACCAACCTAGATATTTTGGCAACAGAAGTTTCTTATGGTGGTGGACCAGCAGGAAATCTGTACTGGTACGAAGATAATGGTGCTGGTTTTACAGAGACCGTATTTACAACATCAATAGCTAATCCTTCTGTGGCACAATTTATAGATGTAGATAATGATGGTTTAAAAGACATTGTACTAAGTAGTGGTTCTTCTGGTGCAGGAAATGACCTCGTTTGGTTTAAAAATAACGGAGCTGGTAGTTTTGGTAGCGAAACTGTAATTGACAATACACAAAGCCAAGCGTTTGTATTCACAGTTAATGACTTTGATAATGATGGAGATAATGACATTGCGAGTTGTGCCTATAATCAAGATGCTTTAAACTATTTTGAAAATGAACTAGAGTCTTTGGGTACACCAACGTTTACCAACTTATCCTTTAAAATGTTCCCTAATCCAACAAAAGATGTTATAAATTTTGAAGGTCTAGAAGACAACACAATCAATATTTCTGTTACTGATGTTTTAGGAAAAGTGGTTCTTACTAAATCTCAAAATTCAAATCAAACTCTAGATGTTTCTAGTTTGGCAAATGGAATTTATACCATAAGCATCAATGAAAAATTTACTTCTAAATTTATTAAAGAATAGATTTATTAAATATTTCAATTTTAAAACGCTGATACTTTATATCAGCGTTTTTTTTTATCAAAAAAAATAGAGAACTTTACCAAAAAGCCAACCTATGTCCATTCTTATAAAAAATATAAAACAACTCGTTCAGGTTCATGACTATAATGTAATGATTGTTAAGGGCGAGGACATGAAAACCCTTCCTGTTATAGAAAATGCATACCTCTACATAGAGCACGATACCATTATAGAATATGGTACTATGGAGTATTGTGAAGGCATTGAAGCTGAAACCATTATAGATGCTACTGGTAAAATCGTTTTACCTGCCTGGTGCGACTCGCATACACATATTGTTTATGCTGGTAACCGTACATCTGAGTTTGTAGATAGAATAAATGGTTTAAGCTACGAAGATATTGCCAATCGTGGCGGAGGTATTTTAAACTCTGCAAAATTGCTTCAAGACACTTCTGAAGATGACTTATATGAGCAGTCTATCAATCGTCTTGAAGAACTTATAAGAATGGGAACCTGTGCTTTTGAAATTAAGACAGGCTATGGTTTAACCGTTGAAGCAGAATTAAAAATGCTTCGTGTTATAAAGCGTATAAAACAAGAAAGCCTGGCTAAAATTACTCCTACGCTTTTAGCTGCTCATGCCATTCCTGCTGAATATAAAGACAAAAAAGATGAGTATATCAAGCTCATCACAGAAAAGCTTATTCCAAAAGCTTCAAAATTAAATATTAGCCATTACATTGATGTATTTTGTGAGAAAGGTTATTTTGATATTGAAGACACCGAAGCCATTTTAAAAGCTGCTGCTAAGTATAATATGAGACCAAAACTTCATGTCAATCAGTTTAATATTCTTGGAGGTGTTGGTCTTGGTGTAAAGTACAATGCATTATCTGTAGATCATCTTGAAGAATTGAATGATGACGATATAAAAGCTCTAAAAAATTCTGAAACTATGCCAGTAGCATTACCTGGTTGTTCCTATTTTTTAAGCATTCCTTATACTCCTGCCAGAAAAATGATTGATGCAGGTCTACCATTAGCTATTGCCACAGATTATAATCCTGGCTCTGCTCCAAGTGGAAATATGAATTTTGTTGTTAGTGCAGCTTGTGTGAAATTAAAAATGACACCCGAAGAAGCTATTAACGCTGCAACCATAAATGGCGCGTATGCCATGGGAATTAGCAGTATGTACGGTAGTATTACCAGAGGAAAAAAAGCAAATCTTATTATTACTAAACCATTAAGTGATTATAGTGAAATACCTTACGCTTTTGCTCACGATCCTATTGAGCAAGTGATAATTAATGGACAATTAAAGGACATAAAAAATCCGGAAGAAAACTTCCGGATTTAACTATCAATCAATCAATCTTTGAAATCTTATTTCAGAGTGAACTCTGAAGTAGAAATCAGTTCTTTATCATTAAAAACGTTGACTTGGTAACGTCCTTTTTCAAAATCTGAATCTTCAGACTGTGCTATATACTCACAGATGTTAAGGTTTCTGTTTTCGTAATTGAAACGGCTAATTAAACTGTAATTTAACACTTGGTCTTCAAATTGTACTTGCTCATTAGAACCTAAAACATTGTTTTTAGGATCTATTACCTGTACATATAACTCTTTGTCACCCGCTTCAGTTAAAGTGTTTTTAGCAACTGTAAAACAGATTTTAATTTTATCGCTTCGACCTGCTCTTTCAGTTGGGATTTGTCTTCCGCTACGTCTTTCAATAACACCCATACCTTTAAGACCTACCGTTTGTAGAGCTGCAGCATCTTCTACAACAGTAGCCAATTCCGTATTTTGTACTAATAAAGAATCTGTAAATACTGTACGCTCGGCAAGTTGCACTTGTGTACTATCTAAAGATGTCGCCAAATATTCGTTTTCTACTTTTAGACGATCATTTTCGGCTAACAACTCGTCCATTTCTTCTTGTAATGCTAAGAATTTCTTTTTGTATCTCCATAGACTGTTTACACTATTCTGAGATACTTTAAGAGAATCCATTAAACCTTGAATACGATCTCTTGCCTCAATTAAATCCTGATCTTTAACCTCACTGGCCGCAATAGCTTCGTCATATTGACTTCTAATATTGCTGTAATCATTCATTAATTGTTCCTTCTCTGTAATGTAAGCTTTTTCTTCTTCCTTTTTTTCAGTATACAGTTTAGAAGCATAGAAAGCAGTTCCTAAAAATAATACCAATAGAATACCTAATCCTACCTTAAGACCGATGCTAGTTTTTTGTGAACCTTCCATAAAATTTGTGTTTAAGTTATTTGTTAATTCTTGTTTTATTAATCTAATTTAAAGGTTAAAATTTTTAAATAAAGCTGTACTTTTATTTCAATCTTTAATTAAACATCCAAATGCAAAATCTCGTATTATTTACTTCAAAAGATCGCGATACACTTTTAAAGCTTCGTAAAGGAGAATCAAAATTTGGAGAACATATTCAGTTAATATCTAACCTCACTAACATATACGATGATATTACCAATTTAGATGTTGACTATATTATTTTTGGTATTTCTGAAGACATTGGAGTTTATGCAAATTACGGACAAACAGGCACTTACAAAGCTTGGGAGGCTGTAGTAAAAGTTTTGTTAAATATTCAAAACAATAGCTTTACCAACCCAAAACGGGTTTTAATTTTAGGACATTTAGAATATTCTGAAGCCAGAGAAATCGTTAATCAAAAACCATCAAAAAAGAATATTGCTAAGGCCAGAACACTTGTTGAAGCTATTGATAAGGATGTGACACATTTAGTTTCATCAATTGTTAAAGCAGGTAAAACACCTATTATTATTGGTGGTGGACACAATAATGCTTACGGAAACATAAAGGGCTTAGCACTGGCTAAAAATGACAGAGTAAATGTTGTTAACTTTGATGCACATACCGATTTTAGAGCTGAAGAAGGAAGACATAGTGGAAATGGATTTAGTTATACGTATGCTGAAGGATTTTTAAAAAATTATTTCATTTTTGGTTTGCACGAAAACTATACTTCAGACAAACTTTTTAAAACACTCAATAAAGTAAAAGCTATTAAATACAACACTTACGAAGCACTCGAAGTCAGAAACGAATTAGACTATAACGCTGAGTTAGAACGTGGTCTTAATCATATTTCTTCTAAACCTTATGGTATAGAAATAGATTGTGATGCTATAGAAAACATTCCGAGCAGTGCAGCTACTCCTAGCGGATTTAGAGTGAAGCAAGCCAGACAGTTTTTACATTTTTTTGCTAAGCACGAAAATGCAAGTTATTTGCACATCTGCGAAGCTGCACCAACCAATAAAACCGAAACAAAAGTAGGTAAGCTCATTACCTACTTAATTACCGACTTTATTAGAGCCCATGAACATTAAAATTGTTGATTACAAGCCAGATTATGCTAAACGTTTCTATGACTTAAATATAGAATGGCTAAAAAGCTTTTTCTACGTAGAGCCATTTGATGAAGAGGTTTTGAGCCAACCAGAAACCTATATCATTAAAAAAGGTGGTTATGTTTTCTTTGCTTTAAAAGATGAGACTGTAGTTGGGACTGTTGCACTTATGCCAACCGAAGAATTTGGTGTTTTAGAACTTACTAAAATGGCTGTTTCACTAGAGACTCGTGGGCAGAAAATAGGCCAAAAATTATTACAGTTTTGTATTGAATTTGCAAAATCGCAACAATTAAAAGCACTTCTACTCTACTCTAGTACTAAACTAGAAAATGCAATTTATCTCTATCGTAAGTACGGTTTTAAGGAGTTAGAACTAGAATCTGACAGCCCTTACAAACGTTCAGATATAAAAATGTTATTAGAATTGTAACATATCAATGTACTGATTATTCTTTCTTACCATCAGAATAAAGCTCAAGACAAAACCACATATCAATGCCAACAGATTAAATAAATTACGCTTTTGGATTTCTAATTTATAGACCTTTTCATAACTATGAGATCCATTCATTATATAAATCAATATTAGCATTATCACTAGAAAAACCAATTTAAGCACCAATTCAGATGTATGAAAGTCATCATTATATCTTAGATCCAAGACGGACAATCCAAATATATTCCAGATGACAAAATAAAAGTATGCCAAAATTATAAACCAGCTTATTTTACGCCGGATTAAAACGGCCATAGTTGGCAATAATATTATAATAAAAGCTTTAAAAATTCCAGACTGTCCTGGAATTGATAAAAATAATTTATCCGAGAAATTAATACCACTATAATCCCTAATCTCTAAGATTTTTATAACAACCTCATAAGCTGTATCAATAAAAGCTATTAAAATGAGTACGTAAGTAATGAATAAAGGCTTTATCTTATTTAAAAGCATAAATAGTACTTTTAAATATTAGTAAACCTAAATAAAACAATGTTACAGTTTTATAGCTTAAAATGGATTTTTAAATAATCAAAGGCTCCATTGATATCATCAAAAATATGAGTTTCGGAAATTAAGTCTGGAACAATATCAATGGACACCAGCTTATCTTTTGGCTGTTCTTGTACCGCTGTTAATAAGACTTGTATTCCACGTTGTTCTAAATCTAAAACCGCATTTTCTAAAGCATATAATCCTGATTGATCTATATAAGGCACACGATCCATTCTTATAATTAGTGCTTTAACTTGTTCTGGTATATTTTTTATTTCATCCTGGAAGTGAGATGTAAACCCAAAAAACAATGGTCCGTAAAGATGCTTTATATATACTTTATCTTTATAAGTTTCATAAAATTCTTTTTCGTCTTGCCATGGTTTTTCTCCATCAAAACCAGCAATGGTACCAACTTCCATGCCTTTTTCTCCAATATCACTGGCGCGTTTCATAAATAATAGAGAAGCCAACAATAACCCAATACCAACAGCTTGTATTAAACTACCAAACGTGGTAATTAATAGTACGATGATTAAAACTACAGCATCTGCTCTTGGCACTACCAATAAATGCTTTAGACCTTTAGTATCAATGATTTTAAACGCTATTGGAATTAATAAACCAGCCAAAACTGATAACGGAATAAAGGCAGCTAATTTGCCCAAACCTAGCAATACAGCCAATAAAAATAAGCCATGTATCGCTCCTGATAATCGTGTTCGTCCACCAGAATTAATATTAATCACGGTTCCTTTTGTAGCTCCTGCACCAGGAATACCACCAAAAATAGCTGCAATAGAGTTTCCAATACCTTGACCAATTAACTCTCTGTTACTGTTATGCTTTGTTTTGGTCATATTATCTGCAATTACAGAAGTTAACAAGGAGTCTATAGAACCCAAAACTGCCAAAACTAGGGCATATTCTAAAATAATACTATAAGCACTCGCATCTACAGAAAACAATCCTGACACTTGTAAACTTGGCAAACCTGATGGTATTTCTCCAATAATTGGCACATCCCATTTTAAAAAATAACTCGTTACCGAAGCCAATATTAAAGCTACCAAAGCACTTGGAATAGCTTTGGTGATGTAAGGAAATACTAAATACACTACAATTGTAAAAGTACCTAAAGCTACCGCTTGCCAATTAAAATCAGAGAACAATCTAGGCAAATCCTGCATTACTAACCATGTTGATTTTTCAGAACCTAAACCTGCAAAAGGGAATAATTGAAGTATAATAATGATGAGTCCTACTCCACTCATAAAACCAGAAACTACAGGGTACGGAAAATACTTTACATAACCTGCAATATTGATAAGCCCAAATACAATCTGAAAAATTCCGCCTAATAAAAATGTAAGAATAACAATAGGCATAGCGGCTTCAAGACTTCCTGTAATTTCAATGGCAGCTGCAACCAATGCAGCAGATACAACAGTCATTGGACCTGTTGGTCCACTGGCTTGTGTTGTTGTTCCTCCAAAAATGGCGGCAAAAATACCAACAGCAATGGCACCATACAGTCCTGCAATAGCTCCTAATCCAGATTGTACACCGAATGCTAAAGCCAATGGCAAGGCTACAACGCCTGCGACTAAGCCTCCTGTTAAATCACCTTTTAAATTTTTAAAATCGTAGAATTTTGAACTCATAAGTTGGTTAAGTGTGTTTATATATTTAGTTATTTAAAGCTTTCAAAGAATCTATTTGTCGTTGCAAAGCATTTATCATTTCAGAGTTTTCATTGACCTTTGGGATAGTTTTAAGTGAGTCTATTTGCATCTGCATAAGATCCTCATCTTTTGGCTGCTCTTGATAATAATACCCAATACCTTCACTAGATCTCCAAGCTTCATTTAGTTGGTTGTAAACTGTTTCGTCCCAAGAACTTGGATGTTTTACATCTATCCAAATAACATCGCGATATTCGCTATCAATTAAGACTAAATCTGGTGTTGCAGAACCATCGAATTGCTGTGAATTTGTATCACTTATTGAAGAAATAGTTCCTAAAAAGAACATGCGCTTCCTGCCTGCAATATCTTTTATGTAAGGTCTAAATTCAACTGGAGTACTTGCGTTCCAATCGTATTCTTTTCGAGATTCCTTAACTTTTAATGGCATTGCAGACACACCTGCATAACCTTGTTTTTTGGTGGCATGATCGTAGTAATACAACTTATCTGTTCCGTCTGCTGGAACAAACACACTATAGCTTAAACTTGTGCGCTCTTCACCTACTGGTTCTAAACCAAACCAATGATATAAACCGCTATACGCATCAGAATTACTTCCTGCAAAATCAAAATCCGTTACATACGGTTGCTGATTTTGATCTTTTGGCATTACAGGAATCTTAACCGCAGTTTCCATATTCCAAGGTAATGGATCGCTAAAGCCTCCTAAAAACTTTAAAGATTCTGCCTGAAGCTGAGAAACACTCTCTGCTAAGGTATTTTGCTTTTGTAAAAACTTATAATTTTTTATTTCGTCTGGACTTACAAATGTGCCTTTACCTATTAATATGCGCTCAAAATAATCGTTAATATCGTGCTCACCACTTTCAATAATCATTACTCCTCCAAAGGTTGGATAGGGAAAAAAGAAGCCTTTCCACTTTATTAAGCTGACTACTTGTACCCAATCACCTTCATCGTTTTTCATGTAAAAGGTGTCGCTTGGCTCATAATTAAAAAGCATCCAAGGATTAAAACGCTGAACAACTGCATTGTAAGTATTTCTGCTAAACTTTAAAGATTCGCCTATTGAAAAAGTAACATCGATTCTATTTTCATTCGAAAATCTTGGGAAAGGTGTTGTGCTACTTACAGCAAAAACTTCTTCGGTATTATCGCTTATGCGTTGCATAATGTACTTTTCGCTTGGTTGAATCGCCATAGTCCATTTATTCTCTGTGCCAATTCTTACCAAATGTGGTAGCGATACATCTTTGGTCTCACCTACACTCTCATTAGCCATTGAAAATATGTTTCTTAATGGCTGAATACGCTCATTTTGGGTTAATGGCAGCTCATCAATTTCAACTTTATTAAGACTATTGAATACGTTATACGTCTTCATGTAATCATACAATCCTTGATTCCAGCCTAAGAAATAAAGCAGTCCAAAAAACACAATGAGAATACCCAAAATACCTAATCGACCACCTGTACTTGCAGTTTTTCTGAACTTTCTTAAGCCCAAAACCAAAATAATAACACTCAGTAGAATTACAAAAATGTATTTTCTAAAGAACAATAACACTGGTTGATAATCGTCTCTAAAAAAGAAAAGTAAAATAAGTAGTAACAAACCAAGAAAGATGGTTATTCGTTTTTGCTTTGCTCCTTTATTCCAATAGTTTTTTATCATGATTTCCCATTCCTGCGAAGGCAGGAATCTCCTATTTTTAATTTATTTTATTCTATGACATGCTATGAGATTCCTGCCTTCACAGGAATGACATTACATAAGACCCTTATCCTTCAATCGGTCACGTGCTGATTTTTGTTCTGCTTCAGGTTCTGGCTCTTTAGCAATCTCTTTTTTTGCTTCTTCTACTGCTTTATTATCCTTGTGTTTCAAATCTTCTATAAGGTGTTTTCCTTTCTCAACAGCATCTTCTACAAAATCACCTAGTGAGTCGCTTTTTTCCTCAACAACCTCAGTAGTTTTAATTACAAAATTGGCTAGATATGTGCCTAATAATGTTCCTGTTGCAAAGGTTGCAAAGCCAGATAATGCAAAGTAATTTGAAAAGATTTCTATTGGCGTTAAAAACTGTAATACCAATCCTAATACTAACAAAGTAATTACTACAAAAAGCAATCTTGGAATAAATGGTTGCTTGTAAATAAATCCTTTGGGATTATCAGCGCTCATTTGTAACTCTTTGCTGTTTAGCATTTTATTAAAAAAGCGGTATACTCCATTTCCGTTAGACTCTCTCCAATAGAGAAAGATGCCAAATAGTATTGCCGAAACGAAAATGATAATGTCCATTCCTAATCCCATGATATTCTTTTTAAGGTTCCTATAAAATTAGTCTAAAAAACTTAAATATTGTTACTAATGGTCTCAATCACCCAATCCTGAAAAGACGAATCCCAAGTCTCATAATTCTTGTAAAACTGCTCTTTATCGTACCAATACAAGAAGAGCACATCTTTTGGAGCGATATTAATTAATAACTTATGAATTAAATCCCGATGCTCAGAAGATAATGATGAATGTGGTTGATGTAAAGCAAAATACATAGACTGATCTACCATATCTTCTATCTTATAGGCATTACTGCGTTCTAGTTTTTCCAAATACAGCTCCACTCCCATTACCTGTTTTCTGGCATCAATATTAATTTTATTGAGATAACTTTTAAACAGTGCTTTACTATCTAGAATCTCTTTAATAGGATGTTCTGGCTGTTCTAATTTGTTGTACAATTCAAACTTCTTTATACGATCATAATTTGGTGTTGTTACCATATATTCTAAATCGCACTCAATAATGATGTGGCTTTTTAGCTTTTCAACTAGTTCTGGTTGGTCTATATAATATATCAACACATCATGAATGGTATCTTTTATGGCTTCTTTGTAGGAGTCTTCATTTTCAAAAACCACAATGGTTTGAATGAAATCTCTTAACAAGTAAACACCTCCAAAAGCACGTGTATAAAAAGAACCTGTAGTATAATGCAACGGATAAAGATTAAGATCTCTATTGCGTAAATCTCCATAGGTCTTTGCAGAATCTAGCAACTCTTTATGAATGTCTTCGTCTATAAAGTTGTTACCTGTTCTAAATTTATCTACAAGTTGAAGTTGTTCTTTTTGCTTCTCTTCAAGATTATCAATGAGTCTAAAACTAATACTTACATCGTCGTATTTTAAAATATCTAAAGGCTCATAAAATACATCAATATCCTGATCAAAATCAATACAAATAGCAGAATCTCTGGTAATATCATTGATTTTGCTACCATGCGTTCTAAAGATGTGTTGCATCATGTCTCTATCGAAAGAATGAAATGGTAAATGCACAGGCTTTCCTTTTTGTAAAGGGGAAATAATAATGCCTTGTGGGTTTGCACCTCCATGATTGAGATAATGTACATTTTTCTTCTCTTCGGCAATTTCAGGACTCCAACCTATACCATCTATAGAAAAGGATGTGAGCTTGGTTTCCTTAAAGCCAAGTGTTTTTAAACATTTATTATAGCGTTCTACCAGCTTACCACTAACTGGTATAAGTTCGCTTCTGTATAGATTTGCTTGTTTTAGTTTGTTCATTGCATTGCTGCCTTTCGACTACGCTCAAGATGAACTTAAGCGATAATCTTTTTGTTTTTGAGATTCCTATCTAAGCAGGAATTAATTTATTTAATTGTGCATGCTGCAATAACATAATTGTTTTTGCATCTATAATCTCTCCATTTGCTATCATTTCTAATGCTTTTACAAATGGTATTTCTAATACTTCAATATCTTCATTAAGGCTTTCTAAGCCACCTCCTTCGCTGATCTTCATTTCATCAGTATATTCGCCAACAAAACACGTAAACCGTTCTGTACTACCACCTGGTGTTGCAAAAGCACTATACACTTTTTTAAGTTCAGGGATTTTATAACCTGTTTCTTCCAATATTTCTCTTTTCATAGCGTCTTCTGCTGAAATATCATCATCTTCTAACATTCCTGCTGGCACTTCTAATAAAAAACCATCTTCTACTCCATTCATATAAGCTGGTAAACGGAATTGCTTTACCAAAATAACGGTTTGCTTTTCGACATCATACAACAAGGCTGCTCCTGCATTACCACGCTCTAAAACTTCCCAAGTATTATTGACCCAATTTCCGTCATTTAGTTGATAATTGAATTTTACTTGAGATAAAGTAAAGTACTTATCTGAAAGAATGGTACGGTTGATATTTTTGATGCGTTTGGTCATAACATTACAGTAAGAACTTTATAAAACCAAGAACAGCGATTATAATTAGAACAGAGACAATACTAAAAATTTTGATTTCTCTTTTGCGTTGCTTTTTTGCATTTATTTGTATTTGTTCTTTAATTCTTACGAGCTCCTCTTCAGGTACTGTTTTAAATTTTGGTTTTTCCTTTACTTCAGAAGAATAAAGTCCTTCTCTATTATTTTGTTTAAACTTTTCACGATTAGATGGACGCTGTGCTCGGTTTTGTTTCATCCGATTTATCATATCCAAAACATGTCCTGCTCCTAATCCCATTATTTTCTATTCTAAAAACAATTCATTTATAATTTAGATTCCTGTCTTCTCAGGAATGACAACTATAGCTTTTAATTTTCTTTCCCAAAACGTTCTCTCGCTTCCGTTTCAATATTTAACTGATTGATTCTGGCATCAACTTTTCGTTTAAAGTCGGTATCAGCAATCGTTGCTACATTATCTAGATATCTTACTACTTCTTGTCTTCTTATGTCACTAAAATCTAAGCCTTTCATGTTGGCTCGCATCAACTCTTGAAGCATACCGAATTTGGTATCATAATCTTTTTTGAAATACACTTCTGGATTATTGAACCAATCGTCTTCTAAGTCGAAATCCGTTAAACGTAAGGAGACGGCTTTTTGAATGTTTCGTACATCACGCGATGAAAAGAATGGAAATATCTTCTGAATTTCAGTATATAAATGCGCATAGAACATATGCTCATTGTCCTTGTATTTGCTCGATACTTTGTCAAATGTATCTAATACTCGATCTTCGGTTGGCTTGTCTATTTTATCTAATATTTCCCCTAAATTCTTTGCGACTTTCTGTGCATCGAGATACTTATAATCGCTAGGATTTTTCATATTAATGAAATCTGGCATGGTATCTTCGAGCTTTTTCCACCATAGGTAATCCTGATCCACAAAGTCATTTTCGTTACGAGCTCCATCGATTTTAAATCTCCCTTGTACACGAGAAATTACAGCCTTATCCAACATTTCTGGTAAGTTGGTAAATAAACCAATAGAACTGTTACCATAATTAACAGCATAAGCACCTTCGGTATATCTAAGAAATACACCAATCACTTCCTTAACACCAGCAGAAACCCCTTGTGTAGTGCGTTCTTGAAGATTGTTCTCTGCATCATCAATTGGCGCAAAAATGAGTCGGGTTGGGTCTTGTAATGGTTTCATCCATTCTACCATTTTTTCAGCAGAACCACCTTGAAACGTTGAAATCAACGTATCTGGCATTGGGTGAAACAAAAACGGAATATTTAAATTTTCACTATGCTCTTTTAATCGTGTAGCTATTGCTGCAATGAGCATACTTTTACCTGTACCTGGAATTCCGTAGCCCATAAATACTGGCATAAAACCACCGAGTTCTTGAAATGGATTCTTCTTAGCTTCAAAATCATAGCTTAATAAGCGCTCCGTTAATCGTCTGGCAAAGTGCTTAGCATCTTTGTTACCTACAATTTGTTCAAATTGTATTTTATTAAACTCTACACTTACTGCTGTACCAGCAAAAACGTTGTTCCAACCATCAATCGTAAAGTCTGAATGTTCTAACTTAAACGAACGATCTTCAATAGTATCTGTATATTCTAAAGTACTTTTTCTTAGTTGAATTTCATCTATAAGTGCTTCAAAATAAACGACTGTAAAATCGATAACGTCTTTATCAGTTTTGATGATATCAGGATGTCCTAAATACTTATCGTAATAAAATAGTTGGCACGAAATTCCTTTTAAAGGCGATAAAAACGACACTTCTGGGATTCCTGCAAACTTCTGCTTCATTACAGATAAATCGTCCGACGCATGCGGTTTTAAATCGTGTAATATTTTATAAGCCGTAGCAAACAACATAAAGGCTGTTGCTGTTAACATTTTACTTTCGTACTCACGTTTTCCTGAGTTATCTAAAGCCGATTTATTTTCACTTAGAGTTGATAAACCTGAAGCATCATAATAACTATCCTTTACCCAAATACCAAGTGTAATACCTTCTTGTACAGCATATAATGTTTGATTAAGAAATAAAGGAATTGCAACCGACTCTGGCAACAATTTCTTTTTTAAGCTTAAAATGGTTTTTGAAACTGAAGTTACAGAAACATTACTGCCATTGCTAGCACGCGATAGATACAACAAAATAGATTCATCCTTACCATCGTTGTCTCGATTCTTGGCACGTTGACTTTGCTCCCACTGAATAGATTTGAGGTAAGATGTTGCTTCATCGCGAAGCATGTTGAGTTCATTTTGTTTTATAGGAAATGTTGAGTTGTGTTGCATTTTTTTAGTTTTCAGTAATCAGTTTCCAGTGTTAAGTTGCACTATTATTAAAGAAATGAAGCTTGTTCAAAAATTATCTATTTACTAGTGCAATCTGTTATTATGAAGTCTTGCTGATTCTTTTATTTCTTCTGTTAAATTGGCATCATAGCTAAATCCATGAAACATCCATTTATCGTTTGGCTTGTAAAACTGAAATGTGAATCTTAAGGGTTGTCTCTCATATTTAACGACAAAACTTTTTAACTCATAACAATCTGATAAATGCTTGTCTAAAATATGTTCATAACCATAGTATTTTCCAACATAATCCTCGGTGAGATTGCTCATCTGGTTTTTGAGTGCAATAACATCATCACTTGATTTACTTATCCAATCATTTAAATCATACAAATAATCTAAAGCTACTGTTGAGCCTTCATTCTTGTATTTATTAAAAAAGGTTTCTACAATTTCATCCGGTGAATCTTGTGCCGACAAGTATGAAAAGGTAAAAAAAGCTAAGAATAAGAATGTGGTTTTTAATTTCATTTTTCAATTTTTAAATCAGAAACCTGAACTGGCGGAATCGCTAATTTGTTCATGATTTCTGGTGTTTTATTGTATAATAATTGTATGATTCTATGCGGTGCAAAAACATAGCGCTGCCTAAATGGACTTGCCCATTTCTGAAACGTTTGTTTGCTAAAAAAGCTACCTTCTTTAAATTCGCTTTTTGATACAAGTTCATCTACCTTAAACGAAACTACATAAGATTCTAATGGAATTGTTTTCTTAGCAATACCATCTAAGATAGCATGTGTTATTTCGTTTTCATCTTTTGCAAACACATTATGAATTGGTCCTAAATCTATTCGTTTAACGAGTTTTGGTAAAACCTTTGGTAAACGCTTGTCTATGGCATAAGCCATAGTATCTAAATTCATCTCACGATCTGATGTATTCTTTAAAACCGAATAAATTTCGTCTTTGTAACCATTAACATCCCTTCCATCGTAATTAAAATACATGAAACAAACAAAAGGTCTGTTGTGAGTAACATCATAAAAGCTCCAACTTACCAAATGTTCTGCTGGTGAGCCTTGAGGTGCAGCTATAATCTTGCCTTGTACAAAACGATTGAAGATATACTCCTTCTTTGCGGATGAATAATACACTATCGAAGCTGCTTGAAACAATTTACGTTTAGAAATTGGTTCTTTCTTTCTCATTAATGTATCTAGAAACTCATCTTTAAGAACATCAATATTTGTGAGCTTAGTTAAATACTCTTCTCGCAATTCCAGGTCATTGAAGAGATATCTAAATTCCAGATAATTAGGAAAACTAGAATCGGTAAGATCTACCTTCATGTTTTCCTCATCGTCATACATGTATTTTACTCGCATGGCTTCAATAGAATACAACAACAAGTCTGTATACTGTTTAAACAATAATATTTCCTGTTGATTAAGTATTTGCTTGGCCTGAACTGCGGTAATTAATTCCTTGAGCGTAAAATCTATCATTTTGTGATAAAATACGTACTGCTCTTTAGAATCTAATACTGCGGAATCTAAGGGAGTTACAATCATGTTTTAGTAACAAGTATTTAAGTACAAAGTGTAAAGTAACAAGCCTTATCAAAAACTTTAAATTAGTGACTTGTTACTTTATACTTATCATAGATTTACCCAAGTAAATCATCTTCATTAGCTTCTGGTTTTGGATCACTTGCTGGCTCACCATCACCTGAAGGTGCATTAGAATCTGCGCTATAATATTCATCAAAAATGGCTTTCATATCTATACCATAGCGGTCTGCAAAGTTTTTCTGTATTTCAGCATCTTTAGATCTAATATCTTTAAGCGCTTCTGCATAACTACCGTAAATACCTTGCATTACTTTTTCGTGTACTGGAATATTATCCATCATTTCCTGACGTGCTTTGGCACTAGCCGTATGCATTGCTGCCAAAGTTTCACCGATATGCTCATCGGTTTTAACACCTAAGTGCTCTAAAATAGCTGCAAATTCTTGATCTGTACGTGCTTTTAAAGCCACTACATAACCATCGTAATATTTTAAACGCTCATCGGTATCAGATTTTAACTTAGCACGATGCGTTTGAAGGTTACTACGTAAAGACGTTAGTACTTTTATAGTAAGGTTATGCTTATGCACAAAACTATCTTTTGAAGCCGCTAATGTGGTGTATGCATTTTTAAGCCCTTCTAGCTCCTCAACCTTTTGCTCTAAAGCCGTTACTTTTTCTAAGGCTTCTGAGTATTCTGGAGATTGTTTATCTGCGACTTCTTCTAAAGCTTGTCTTGCTTGCTTTAATAAAGCATATTGCTCTTCGAGCTTAGCTTCAACTTCCTCTTTCTTTTTAAGTGCTTTAGTATGGTTATCGCTGGCCTCTACAATAGCAGATTTTAAGCTTTCTTCAACTTCTTTAATTTCGAGTTCTCTGTCTTTTAGACGCTTAATTGCTGCTTGACTCTTAAATGACAATTCGTTTAACAAGGTCTGCACATCTGCAGTTTCTATACGTTGCTGAAACATAGCTTTTGCTTTATTATCAGCACCATCACGTTGTTTTTGTGCTTCAGCTAATTCGTCTTCAGCCTTTTTAATTTTAGATTTTCTTCCCCAAAGGTTATTCCACCAAGTATCTGGTTTTGCTTTAGCATCTTCAAGTTCAACTCTAGCACGTTCTAGACGTTTTACAGCATCATCAATAATCTTTTGCTCCGCAGCATTTAATGCTGAAAAACCTTCGAACATAATACCAACTTCATCCTGGTAATCTGTTAAGTCCTTAATAGCATCAAGAAGAGTTGTTCTATCCTTCTCTGCCATATCTACAACATTATCTAAAGTAGCATTTAAGATTTTCTGACGACTTTCAGGATCATCTTCTTGCGCCAACTTAGACTTCATTTGGTCTATGGCTTTTCCCCAATTTACATCTACTTTTTCAGGTTTCTCTTGTGAGTTGGTTTCTAATAAATCAAAATCATCAGACATGTTGTATCGTATTATTTAGTTGAACAATTTTTAGGATAAGCAATTTCGGTATTTTTTTAAGACTATAAAAACTTTACCACCAAATTATAAGTAGCTTATGTTATAAAAATGTTACAAAATTTCAGTTACCGCTATTTGTTGAATATCTTTATAAAAAATCAACATCTATGAAAGTTTTAAAAATCACATTTATTATTGCATTATCAATAACAGTCTTAGGTTGTAAAAATGAAAAAAAAGAGACCGAACTCGCTGTTGATGGCACAAATGAAGTCTTTGAAGAAAGTGTTAAAGTAATTCCCATAACACACGGTACACTTGTGCTAGAATCAAAATCTGAAGTCATTTATGTAGATCCAACTGGTGGCTCTGAAGCTTTTAAGGGGCAGAAATCTCCAACTTTAGTCCTAATTACCGATATACATGGAGATCATTTAAGTACCTCTACCTTAGAAGCTTTAAATCTAACAGACGTAACTATTATAGCACCTAAAGCAGTTACTGATAAAATACCAAGTACAGTGAGTAATAATATTATTACACTTAATAATAATGAAACTACAAAACATAATGCTATTAATATTGAAGCAATACCTATGTACAATTTGAGGGAGGAAGCACTAAAGTTTCATACCAAGGGAAGAGGTAATGGTTATGTATTAGATATAAATGATGAACGCATATATATTTCGGGAGATACAGAAGATATTCCTGAAATGCGCAACTTAAAAAATATAGACAAAGCTTTTGTTTGCATGAATCTACCCTACACCATGACTGTAGAGAGCGCAGCTAGTGCAGTTTTAGACTTTAAACCAAAAACTGTATTTCCATACCACTACAGAGGCACTGATGGACTAAGTGACGTAAATTTATTTAAGACAATTGTTAATGATTCAATTAAATCTATAAATGTGGAACTTTTGAAATGGTACAACTAAAATTTCTGTGTTAAATTTTTGAGTTGTTAACAACTTCTTAAAAGCTGAATTTAGACCGAAAACACTGTTATTCATCGAAGATTTGACCCGCTTTAACGATGAATTTGTTCAAAACAAAAGTGTAAATTATTTAAAATTAGGGATTTGGATAAGGTTTTTTTTCTATCTTAGCATCATAGAACCCAAATCTAATTGTATCAATCATGCTTAAAACACTGCTTTTCAAAGCTTTATTAGTGACGACTACTCAGCTTACTATGATTCTCATTGCTGTAGCATCTATATTCCTTGTTTTCATAATTATAGCCATAGTTAAAATGTATAAATTGAAAGCTGAGAATAAGAAATTGATGGAGACTAATGCATTTAAGGATGTAGATGAATCTTATAAAGATTTTACAGGTGGACACCTTTACGGAGATAATTAAAAAACCAAAATAGAATTAAATAAAAAAGCCAGCAAATGCTGGCTTTTTCTGTATTAATAATTTATCAATAAGCTACCTTACTAACTTTTTATATTTGATTCGTTTTGGCATTAAATCTCCACCAAGGCGCTTCTTTTTATTCTCTTCGTAATCACTAAATCCACCTTCAAAGAAATAAACTTGAGAATCACCTTCAAAAGCTAAAATATGCGTACATATACGATCTAAGAACCATCTATCGTGACTGATGACTACAGCACAACCAGCAAAGTTTTCTAAACCTTCTTCAAGCGCACGTAATGTATTAACATCAAGATCATTAGTAGGCTCATCTAAAAGTAACACATTACCTTCTTCTTTTAAAGTCATTGCTAAATGAAGTCGGTTTCTTTCACCACCAGAAAGTAACTTAACTTTTTTGTTTTGTTCACTTCCTGAGAAGTTAAAACGACTTAAATAAGCTCTAGAGTTTACTTGACGTCCACCCATCATTACCAACTCTTGCTCATCACTAAAGTTTTGCCAGATTGTTTTCTCTGGATCTATATTTGAGTGACTTTGATCTACATAAGCAATCTTAGCTGTATCTCCCACCTTAAACTCACCTTTATCTGGTGTTTCTTCTCCCATTATCATTCTAAAAATGGTGGTTTTACCAGCACCATTTGGCCCAATTACACCAACAATACCTGCTTGTGGTAAATTGAAGTTTAAGTCTTCATACAACAACTTATCGCCATAAGCCTTACTTACACCAACAGCTTCAATAACATTTGTACCCAATCTCGGTCCATTTGGTATATATATTTCAAGTTTTTCATCAAGTTGTTTTTGATCTTGACTCATTAACTTATCGTAATTCTTCAAACGTGCTTTTTGCTTAGTTTGGCGCCCTTTTGCTCCTTGTCTTACCCATTCCAACTCTCGTTCTAACGTTTTTTGACGTTTAGAAGCCGATTTACTTTCTTGTGCTAAACGTTTAGACTTTTGATCTAACCACGATGAGTAATTTCCTTTCCATGGAATACCTTCACCTCTATCCAGTTCCAAAATCCATCCCGCTACATTATCTAAGAAATATCTATCGTGCGTTACAGCAATAACAGTTCCTTTATATTGCGCCAAGTGATGCTCTAACCAATGTACAGACTCCGCATCCAAGTGGTTTGTTGGCTCATCTAACAGTAACACATCTGGCTCTTGTAAAAGTAAACGACAAAGTGCCACTCTACGACGCTCACCACCAGATAACACACCAATTTTTTTATCGCCTTCTGGTGTTCGTAGGGCATCCATTGCTATTTCTAACTTGGTGTCTAGTTCCCAAGCGTTTGTAGCATCTATTTGATCTTGTAATTCAGCCTGACGGTTCATAAGCTTTTCCATTTTATCAGGATTGCTGTAAACTTCTTCTAAACCAAACTGATCATTAATGCTATTATATTCATCGAGAATTGCAACCACTTCAGCAGCACCTTCCTTAACAACTTCCATTACTGTTTTTTCATCATCTAGTTGTGGCTCTTGCTCAAGATAACCAACAGTATATCCTGGTTTAAAAACTACATCTCCTTGATAATTTTTGTCAACACCTGCAATAATCTTTAATAATGTAGATTTACCAGAACCGTTAAGACCTAAAATACCAATCTTGGCACCATAGAAAAAACTTAAGTATATATTTTTTAGAACTGGTGTATTTGCAGACTGAAACGTCTTTGTAACACCAGACATTGAAAATATGATTTGTTTATCATCGCTCATAATTATACTCTTCCTTTTAATGCATTAAATACCCACGCAATAGCAAAAAAGCCTATTCCGACTGCTGCAAATCCCCAACCTGCAACTTCATCATAACGAAATGCCCCAAGTGCTATTAATCCTAGTCCAACAATAATCATAATGGTTGTAGCCCATGCTAAAACCGTGTTTTTATTCATCGCCATAATCTTATTCTTAATTTTAGATAGTTAGTTGAAAGCAAATATCGTTATTTTAAAATAAAAAAGCACCACAAATTGTGGTGCCTTATCAATAAACCAAAGTTCTATTATAGGGTAATCATTGGCACTTCAATAAATAATAATTCTGAGTTTTCGATTGCATTTATTTCAAAATCAGAAGTTTCAGAAATACCAATTGCATCTCTAGAATTTAAATTAAAATCTGAAATTGAAACGCCTCCACTAATAGTCATAACGTAAACTCCATGATCTTTACTTTTTAAAGCATAAGTAAAAGACTCTCCCTCTTTTAAATCAATACGAGATAGTTTAGCATCTTGATGGATTTTTAAACTGTTCTCGTCTTCATCTTTAAAAGATGTTACTAAAGTTTGAAGCTTTCCTTTTCTGTCAGCTTCACTAAATGTTTTTTGATCGTAACGAGGTTTTACACTTCGTTCTTCTGGAATAATCCATATTTGAAACAAACTTAAATATTCATCAACAGAACCATTAATTTCTGAATGCTGCACACCTGTACCTGCAGACATCACTTGTACTTCACCTGGAACAACTGGTATCCAATCATCTCCCATATTATCTCGATGCTTCAACACTCCTTTTAACGGAATGGTAATAATTTCCATATTATCATGTGGATGTGTACCGAAACCCATTTTTGGTGCAATAATATCATCGTTCAATACTCTCAAGGCACCAAAATGAACTTTTTCAGGGTTATACCAACTTGCGAAACTAAAAGAGTGGTTGGCTTGTAACCATCCATGATTTGCAAATCCTCTATCTTCTGCTTTGTGAATTATTGTTTTCATTTTTCTTTTCCTTTCTTATTATTATCTCAATTTGTCTAGCAAATCGCTTAATTGTTCTGCTTCTTTTTCTGTAATCTCACCCAACCAATCATCATTAAAATCATCTGAAATTTCTTCTAGTAATTCCAATCCCTTTTTGGTTATTTTAACATGAACGACTCTTCTGTCATTTTCGCAAGGAATACGCTCTATTAACTCTTTTGCACATAACTTATCTGTGAGTCTAGTAGCGTTGGGCGCACGCTCTATCATTCTATCCTTTACTATTTGCATGGGCAAAGGCTTATTAGCTCCTCTAAGAATTCTAAGAATATTGTATTGCTGAGGAGAAATTCCAAATCCTGCAAAAAATGTATTTTGTTTTGCCGTAATCCAATTAGCTGTGTACAAAATATTTATTAAGGCTTTAGTTTTATTATCCTTAAATTTTGAATTAACATCTTTTGCTATATCTCCCATTTTACAATGCTTTTTGTAGTTTTTCCACCTGTTCTAGAAGTTCATTATTTAACTCTTTATTGGTAATTTTACCATTTTCAAAATTTGCATCAAATGATGGTAGTGAATATGTAGCTACAATGTTTCCATCGTGCCAAGGAAACCTTGCCTCTGCAATAGTTAAAACTGTTTGTCCGCCTCTTGCACCAGGTGAAGTAGCCATTAATAACATCGGTTTTTTGAATAGAAAATTACCTTCAATTCTAGTCATCCAATCGAAAAGGTTTTTGAACACCGTTGCATACACACCATTGTGCTCTGCTAACGAAAGTACAATACCATCTGACTCCTTTATTAAGTTCAATAGTCTATGTGCGCTTTCTGGAGCTTCATCTAATTCACTTTCTAGATCTACACCAAATAATGGCGCTTTAAAATCATTTAAATCAATTAAGTTCACATCTACATCTTTTAACAATGAAGATGCGTACTTAGCCAACTGTTTGTTTATTGAAGTACTACTGTTACTACCTGCAAATGCTAATATTTTTTTCATTCTGTTTGTTTTTGATGGTACAAATTTAGAAATAATAAATTTATTTTCCAAGGAAAATATTTCCAAGGAAATATAATTAACTTTTCTTTAAGGAAATTTAATTTTTCATATAAAACATTATTGTTTTGTAAATTCGTGACGTATAAAATTCAGAATACCAAAATAAGTACAATTACATATTTACATAAATGGATATAAAATTCAATAAGAACGAAGACCACAATAAACTTCAACTTTCAGATTTAAAGAAACGATTAGCCAAAGTAAAACTTGGCGGTGGCGAAAAGAGTATCGCTAAACATCACAGCAAGGGCAAGATGACAGCCAGAGAGCGTATTAATTATTTGTTAGACCCAAAATCTAAATCTATAGAAATTGGCGCTTTTGCAGGTGAAGACATGTATCCTGAATATGGTGGTTGTCCATCTGGAGGTGTTGTTGTGAAAATTGGATATGTAAAAGGTAAACAATGTATTGTTGTTGCTAATGACGCTACTGTAAAAGCTGGCGCTTGGTTTCCTATTACCGGAAAAAAGAACCTAAGAGCACAAGAAATTGCCATAGAAAACAAACTTCCTATCATTTACCTTGTAGATAGTGCAGGTGTATTTTTACCTATGCAAGATGAAATTTTTCCAGACAAAGAACATTTTGGGCGTATCTTTAGAAATAATGCAGTAATGAGTAGTATGGGTATTACTCAGATAGCTGCTGTTATGGGAAGTTGTGTAGCTGGTGGAGCTTACCTACCTATAATGAGTGATGAAGCTTTGATAGTAGATAAAACAGGTAGTATTTTCTTAGCAGGAAGCTATTTAGTAAAGGCTGCCATTGGGGAAACTATTGATAACGAAACTTTAGGAGGAGCTACGACACATTGTGAAATCTCTGGAGTTACAGATTATAAAGCTAAAGATGATAAAGATGCTTTGAACACTATAAAAAATATTGTAGATAAAATTGGTGATTTTGATAAAGCTGGTTTTAACAGAGCTAAACCTGCCAAACCTGCTGAAAACCCAGATGATATTTACGGTATACTTCCTGAAAGTAGAGCAGATCAATATGATATGAACGAGATTATCAAACGATTAGTTGATAACTCTGAATTTGAGGAATATAAAGCTGGTTATGGACAAACCATCATTACAGGATATGCTCGTATTGATGGATGGGCTGTTGGTATTGTTGCCAACCAAAGACAAATTGTAAAAACTAAAGGTGCTAAAACCAAACCTAGCGAAATGCAGTTTGGTGGTGTTATTTATAACGATTCTGCCGATAAGGCTACACGATTCATAGCCAACTGTAATCAGAAGAAAATTCCTTTAGTCTTTTTGCAAGATGTTACCGGTTTTATGGTTGGTAGTAAATCTGAGCATGGTGGTATTATAAAAGATGGTGCCAAAATGGTGAATGCTGTGAGTAATTCTGTAGTGCCAAAATTTACGATTGTTATTGGTAATAGTTATGGAGCTGGTAATTATGCAATGTGTGGAAAAGCCTATGACCCAAGATTAATCGTAGCATGGCCAAGCGCTGAACTTGCTGTAATGAGCGGAAAATCGGCTGCTAAGGTTTTACTTCAAATTGAAACAGCTTCATTAAAAAAGAAAGGTGAAACCATTACCAAAGAAAAAGAAGAAGAGCTTTTTAATAAAATAAAATCGAGATACGACAACCAAGTATCTCCTTATTACGCAGCAGCTCGACTATGGACCGATGCTGTAATAGATCCTTTAGATACAAGAACGTGGATAAGTATGGGTATAGAAGCTGCCAACCACGCTCCTATTGAAAAACCTTTTAATTTAGGTGTGTTGCAGGTATAATATTGTAAATATGGTACATAAAAAAAGAGCGCAAATTGCGCTCTTTTTATTTATATATTTTAGCTAATTAGTGAGTTAAACTCTCTCTTTCAGCTTTTCTTTCTTCTTTTATTTCTTTAAAGCGCTCAATAGCAGATCCAAAAATCCAATAAGGAACTACAAATGTTAAAAGGAAAATCATTAACCAAAAACCGATGGTTAAAATGGTTAAAAATGCTAAGAATCCTAAATATTGGTCAAAATCGAACATACTATAATTTAATTTGCGCTTTAGTTATCGCAAAGATATAACCAAAAAATAAGTTTTACAATAGACTTTTTCAGATTTATTAACACAAAATGAACAACACAACATCTAGATAGCTTTAATCAACAATTCTGCAGTAGCTGGATTTGTAGCTAAAGGTACATTATGTACATCACACAAACGCATAAGCATTAAAATATCTGGCTCGTGTGGATGTTTATCTAATGGATCTCTAAAAAACAACACCATATTGCATTGACCTTCTGCTACTCTGGCTGCTATTTGTGCATCTCCTCCCAAAGGTCCTGATAAAAGTGCATCGACCTCAAAACCTGCTTTCTTTACCTTCTCTCCTGTTGTACCTGTAGATATTAAATGTATTTTCTTTTGATGTAAAGTCTCGCTATGCTCATTTAAAAACTGAACCATTTCTGCTTTCTTACCATCGTGTGCAATTATTGCTATTTCCATTTAAAGATTATTAACATGATAATCTACTAAACCTTCAATAGGCCTCCTTACAAAGTTACCGACTTTAAAACATAGTTCATCTGCAACTTGCTTTATTTCATCCTTTCCGAAAAAAGCTATAGAGCCAGCAAAATGCACTGGAATTCCGGTTTCTAATTCTTCTTTATATTGAAGGATCATATTTTCAGCAAATAAACGAATGCCTTTTATGATAAGATTTTGGATATATTCTGAATCCTTGTTGATAAACATAAACTCAGCATGATCTGCTAAATATGCACTTGGATTAGTCTGCTTGTATAAATTATACTTTATAAAATCGGCATCAAGATTGTGCTTATGTGCAAATGCCACTCTTATTGTGTCTGGCATTTTATTAAAGTAGTAATCTCTTATTAATTGTTTTCCGAAGTAGTTTCCGCTGGCATCATCCATTAGAATAAAACCAAGACTAGAAACTCGTTGGTGAAGGTTTTTACCATCAAAATAGCTACAGTTAGAACCTGTTCCTAAAATACAAACCACTGCAGCTTCATCATTAGTGTTGATACAAGCTCGTACTGCTGCATAAGTATCTTCCTTAACTTCTACCAAAGCTTTTGGGAAATATAATTCAAGGATTTCTTTGAGTAAAAGTCTAGGCTTTTCAGTACCACAACCAGCACCATAAAAGTAAACGTGAGTTACTTCATTGGCTATGGCCATAAGCTCTTCACTTCCTTTAATTGTCTTTTTTAATTTCTTTTCTGCAACTATTGCAGGATTTAAACCTTTGGTTCTGATCTTGTCTGCGGCTTGCTGTCCGTTTTTATCTATAGCAATCCAATCGCATTTTGTAGAACCTCCATCTGTTATTAAAATCATGATGATAATTATATACAAAAATTCCGTAGCCTATGCGAAAACATAATCCTACGGAATCTAGAATTTATGTTATGAAATTATAGGCTATTTACCTTTTGAGCTAAGTCAACTAGTTTATTTGAATAACCAAACTCATTATCGTACCAAGATACTAATTTAAAAAATGTTGAGTTTAATTCTATCGCAGCTTCAGCATCAAAAATACTTGTACGCTCATCGCTCACAAAATCTTGAGAAACTACTAATTCATCTGTATAACCTAAGACACCTTTCATAACTCCCTCAGAAGCCTTTTTGAAAGCAGCTTTTATTTCTTCTAAAGAAGTTTCTTTTTGAGTTTTTACAGTCAAATCCACAACAGAAACGTCGGCAGTTGGTACTCTAAACGCCATACCTGTTAATTTTCCATCTAATTTTGGAATTACTTTCCCTACAGCTTTAGCCGCACCTGTAGAAGCAGGAATAATATTTAACAATGCACTACGACCACCTCTATAATCCTTTTTAGAAGGACCATCTACAGTAAGTTGTGTTGCTGTAGTTGCGTGTACAGTTGTCATTAAAGCTTCTTCAATACCAAAATTATCATCGATAACTTTAGCTAAAGGAGCTAAACAGTTGGTTGTACAAGATGCATTAGAAACAATTTTATGATCTGCCTTTAATTCGCTGTCATTAACACCCATTACAAACATTGGAGCATCTTTACTTGGTGCAGAAATTACCACTTTTTTAGCACCAGCATCAATATGATACTGCGCTGTTTCTAATGTTGTAAAAATACCAGTACACTCAGCTACTACGTCTGCTCCTACTTCATCCCATTTTAAGTTTTTAGGATCTCTTTCTGCTGTAACCCTAACGGTTTTACCATCTACAACTAAATGACCATCTTTTACTTCAACAGTTCCATCAAAATGACCATGAACTGAGTCGTATTTTAATAAATATGCAAGATGTTCTACATCTAATAAATCGTTTATTGCAACGACATCTACATCTGGACGCTTTACTGTTGCTCTAAATACTATTCTTCCTATTCTTCCGAATCCGTTAATTCCTAATTTTAAGTTTGACATTTTTCTCTTGTTTTTAAATTGTCATTATATCTGAAACTCTAAGTAGTTCCATGTTAATTTTTGATTTTCCTTTTACTGCTTGGTCAAATGGTGTTAAATCCATAATATCATTTTTAAGACCAACCATATAATTGCTTTTTCCTGTTATGAGGCTCTCTACTGCTTTTACTCCCATTCTACTTGCTAAAACACGATCAAAACACGATGGACTTCCACCACGTTGCATGTGACCAAGAACTGAAACTCGCACCTCATATTCACCTTTATTTTCTTCAACGTAATCTGCTAATTCAAATACGTTTTTACCAATTTTATCACCTTCTGCAACAACTACTATACTAGATGACTTACCAGATTGTTTACTTCGTCGTAAAGACTCAAGTAATCTGTCTAGACCAAGATCCTCTTCTGGTATTAAAATTTCTTCTGCACCAGCACCAACACCAACATTTAAGGCAATATGACCCACATCTCGTCCCATAACTTCTATAAAGAAGAGTCTGTTATGTGAACTAGCCGTGTCTCTAATTTTATCTATGGCTTCTACCGCAGTATTTAAAGCAGTATCATAACCTAGTGTATGTGTTGTACCAAAAATATCATTATCTATAGTACCAGGAATACCCATAACTGGGAAATCGAACTCTTGATTAAAAATCATGGCACCAGTAAAACTACCATCACCACCTATAACCACAAAAGCATCTATGCCAGCTTTAGTGAGCGCGTCGTAGGCTTTTTGTCTACCTTCTTTGGTTCTGAATTCTTGTGAACGTGCAGACTTTAAAATTGTACCACCTTTATTAATAATACCCTTTACACTACGAGCATCCATTTTTTCGAAATCACCTTCTATCATTCCTTGGTAACCTCTGTAAATGCCATAACATTCTAAACCATGAAAAACACAGGTTCTAATTACAGATCTAATAGCAGCATTCATACCTGGAGAATCTCCTCCAGATGTTAAAACAGCAACTTTTTTTATTTTATGTAGCATATTATTTTTTATTCAATACAGTAAAATTAATAAACAATGCACGGAATAATGTGACTATTGTCATAAAAAAAAGTTACGAAAAACAATTCAAACGTTTTCGTTAATAAGTATTTTAATAAAATTAGAGAAAGAGGTGTCTAAGACTTAGATTTTGTCTTCTTTTTCTTCATGGACATATACTCTGGCATAAGATTATTATCATCATTTTCGTCCTCATTTTCTTCCCTTGTTGCCTTTTTGTCTTTGCGATTTTTTCCTGAGAAAATTATTTGAATCAATTCTTTGAAAGTATCAAACTCTACACTGTAAGATAAACCAACTCCTTGCGTGTAACCTATTTCTTCACCAAAGTTTCTGATTGTGTTTTCTCTATTGAATACTTTGGCTCTTAATGTTCCGTCTTCATTGAGTAGAAAATCTATTTGCACATCTCCTGTAATAGTTGTTTGTTGTGTACTACCAAATGGCACACCTACCTTACCATTAACCAAAACCTTATCTGAAATTTTTGTTTGAAGTGTAAAACCTACAGAATTATTAGTTTGCAAATCTGGTGTGTCTTGACCTATTTCTGCAACAATACCTATATCTAAATTGTCATTATTATCACCCAGTATATTGTTCAAAATCCCTGTTAAACGCTCAGAGAGTGTTCCGGTAATATCCAAACCACCTGTTGTTGTTGTAAAACCACCTGTACCTAACAATGTAAGTGCCTGATTATTTCTTATGTCTTTTGATGACAATCTATAATCTAACTCAGATTTTACAGTAGAAGACACACTTGGAAAACGCAAGTCGAAATCTGGTTGTGGCTGCTCTAAATCTCCTGTAAGGTAAATATCTACCTCAACCGGAATTCTTTGTGATATTGGATTATCTAATAAAACCGAAGGGTTTGCTTTTGTTTTGTAAATAGCTTTTAAATTAATCTCTGCTCCCATAGGATCACCTTCCCAAACAATACTTCCACCTCGTTCTACCTCAAACTTTTTCTCTACCAAACCACCGTACTTAAAATTATATGTTCCTTCACTGACTACAAAATCTCCCCACATATTAAAAGTACCATTGGTGTTAATGAAAAAACCAAGGTTGCCATCACCTTTTCCTTTTATGGTACTTCCTGCTTCTTTATCGATAACTATTTCTATTGTTGCATTGGTATTAACATCCAAATCAAAAACAAGTTCTAAACCTTTTACCTCTATTGCTTCGGTAACTTCTCCATTAATTCTGGCTTTCTTTTCTTCTGGACTTAAAAAGTGAATAAAGGAGTTATCTCCAAAACTCTCAGAATCATTTAGCGGAATATTAAAAACAGTTCCTTGAGCTGTACTCCCTTCTACATCTATAATTAATTGATCTGTTGGACCACTAATACTGGCTTCTCCAGATACAAAAGCTGTTCCGTAGTACAATTCGTCTTCAGACTCTTCTGTATTTAAGACTAGTAAACGATCTGTACTTAAATCTAAACCTAGTTCCCAGTCTGAAAAATTATTGTGTTCAATGTAGCCATTTAAATGTCCTTGAGAGAAGTACTTGGAATCTGTCATAGCTACATTATTGAATATAAACTGTTGATTTCGTAAAGACACTTTTGAGTCAAAATCAAACCCATAGTCTACGTTTAGATATGGTATGGACAAGCCTGCCCTGTCGAGCAATAGTTCGCCATCTATACTCGGTTTTTTAAGACTACCTGTAACTCTGGCTTCACCAGAAACCAATCCTCTAATGTTACTTATAACACCCTCTCCAAGTGGATTTAGAGGGTCTAGTAAAAACTCTTCAAAAGAAACATCTAAATCAATTGTTGGTCTTCTTTCTGCAACATCTATAGTTCCTTTAGCTAAAAAAGAAGTAAGATTATCATTAACTAAAGAAACATCAACTTTATAATTTGTAATAGAATTATTTCCTTCTATATCTGCCGTTAAATTACCTAGGTCATAATCATTAACAAAGAGATTACTTATTTCTAAGTTAGACTTTGGCAAATAAGTACCATCTTTTTGTATAAGGTCTAGTTTTCCGTTTACCAAACCAGCTAAATCTAAACTATCTATCCT
This sequence comes from Winogradskyella sp. MH6, assembly GCF_022810765.1. Classification (NCBI taxonomy): domain Bacteria; kingdom Pseudomonadati; phylum Bacteroidota; class Flavobacteriia; order Flavobacteriales; family Flavobacteriaceae; genus Winogradskyella; species Winogradskyella sp. MH6. The sequence continues at coordinate 3,293,645 of NZ_CP094494.1, forward strand.
TGGTGTAATTTTTACCAATTCAACATCTTTAAAATCTACTTTAAGGTTTTTATTAATACTATCGCTAATGGTACCTGAGACTTCTATAATTTCATTACCCTGATTTATAGTAATTGGAAAAATATCGAAGGCTGATAGTGTTCTGTCGAAACTAATTTTATTGAAGTTATTTTTTTCTGAATTTATAAACCATTCGTACCCTTTGAATAGCACATCAGATTTTCTGAAACCCACAACTGACTTATTAGCCTCGTCAATGGTATAAAACATATTTAGGTTAAACATGTCTTTATTGTTTTCACCTCCTTTAAACTCGGTTTTTACAAGAAGCGTGTCTCTTCTGGTTACATTAATTAGACTAAAATCTGAAGCATTGTAAACACCAGCACTGAGCGTATCTATTTCTATATATGTATTGTACAGTGGATTGCTATTGTCTACACTTAGGTTAATATTGTTGGCAAAATAATCTTTAAACTTAATTTCTGGAGAATTAAAAGTAAGGTCAAACCCTCTTGCATCTGTTTCAATTCGTCCTTCAATAAATGTGTTTTTACCCAAATACAAATCCTTAAAAAAGACAGCTGCTATTTTAGAATAAATATTAAATCTAAAATCTATATACTGTCCTTCTTCTATTTCATAAGGTACATAATTGGTATAAATACTTCCGATAGAATTTTCAACCAATTTTAATATATCTTCAGTTTTGAATTTCCCTTTAATATTTCCATTAATGATATCAGGTGAATTAATGGCTATTGTACGCTCATCACCCTGAAAAGAAGATACAATGTCAAAATCTTCAAATCTATATCTACTATCTTGATTTTTATATGTTGTATTCTTAATATTAACGGCACCAGTAGCGTCATCTAGAGTAGAGCCTGTAGCTGTCATTACTACAAAACCTTTAAATTCTGAAACACTATCTCTTGTAACAAAATTTAACACTCTGAGGTTTGCGTAATTAACATCGGCACTGAAGTCGAATTTCTTTTTTTCATCAACAAAGTCTACTAATCCATTAAAGTCTAATTGTAGGTTTGGATCATCTACTACCAACTTACCATTAAAGATTTTATTCCCTAAATCTCCTGAAACCGTAATACCATGATATTTGTAACCGTTGTACTCTAAGCTAAAAACATCCCCTTTTATATTTGAACTCAAATTATCCAAGGTAAATCCTTTACCGTCTACATCGAGATTTGCAGATACAAATTTGGCTTTTGGGTCGTTAATTAGTTTACCTATATCAAATTCGTCAAAAACAACATTCCCTACATAGCTTGCTCTATCAATATCATCAATTTCGGTGAGTTCTAAATCTGATTTTACAAAACCTAAATCGGTATCAATTTCAATATCTGCATTGATACGCTTGGTGGTTATTTGAGATGTTCCTGTAATTTTAAAATTACCAACCTTAGATAAAACCGTTGGTATGGCATTGCCAAGAATTCTTGGCAATAACGCTGTTAAGTCATTGTAATTTGATGCTAAATTTTTAAAATCACCATCTAAAGCAAAAGTGTCGTCTTCTGCACTAAATAGATTTTTAAAGGTAATATCTCCAACAATCCTTGTATTTCTGGTGGTACTTACATTTAGGTTTTTGGCTTCAAGGTTATTTAAAGTTCCTGATAAATCTGCATTGAAACTGGCGCGCTGATTAATACCAAACTCATCAAAAAACACATTTAGCTCTGTTAATGATATTTCTGAATCCTTAAAGCTAGCCGTAACATTTACTTTGTCTGTAAAGTCTTTTAGGTCCTCTCGTTGGTAATCGAATCTTAAATCTCCTTTTAATTCAGATTTTTCGGTTTCTATACTCAAATCACCAAAATTCATGTGGTCTAAGGTGTATTCAAAATTGGCTTTTAAATTATCTACCGTTATACCTCTACTATCCTTAAAACTGAATTTATTAATACGTGTACTTACATCTGGACCATTAATTAAAAAATTGGTTGTATTGGCATTGAGCTCTGTAAACTCAAAAATTCTTGGAGTTTCAAGATTTTCATCTGTTAATTTAAAAATGCCATTTTCTATAGACATATCACTAGACGAAAACAAGAAACTACTTGGACCTTGCCTTGGGTTATCGTCCTCAAACTTATCTACAAAAACGTCTAGATTAGTATCCTCTTCTCCTTTGTAAGTTTTTAAATTGAAGAATAAATCCTGAATATCTATATCTCCTAAATTAAACTTACCATCATATAGGTTTTTAAAACTTATGATAGAGCTGTTAATTTCTCCAATACTTATAAGTGTGTCATTTTTGTAATCTCTAATTAAGATTTCTTTTAACTCTATATCTCCATTAAGCTGAAGACCAACTTTACCAATATTAATGTTAGTTTTAAAGTCTTCATTTACTTTTTGCGTAGCATATTTACCAAGTTTAGTTTGCACAGCAGGAATACCCAAAATTAAAAACACTATAAGAAACAGGAGCAGAATGATACCTGCTATTTTACCTATTATTTTGAGTACTCTTTTGATATGGATTAATGATTACTTGTTGATGAAATCTTCACTACATTTGCAATACTAATACGTAAGCAAGTGTAGTCTTAGACTATATTCCGTAAAATTAACAATTATTGTGCCCTTTTTAGTTAATGAAAAAAGAAAATATTTACATCCTTGGTATAGAATCGTCTTGCGATGATACTTCTGCTGCTATACTATATAATGATACCATTTTGAGCAATGTTGTGGCGGACCAAAAAATTCATACCGAATATGGTGGTGTTGTCCCAGAATTGGCCTCTAGAGCACACCAACAAAATATAGTTCCTGTAGTGCACCAAGCTATTAATAAAGCTGGCATTACCAAAGACCAACTAAGTGCTATTGCTTTTACACGTGGACCAGGTTTAATGGGCTCATTACTTGTAGGTACTTCGTTTGCTAAGTCTTTAGCATTTGGTTTAGACATTCCTTTGATAGATGTTAACCACATGCAAGCGCATATTTTGGCACATTTTATTGAAGAAGAAGGGCACCAAAAACCACCATTTCCGTTTTTGGCAATGACTATTTCTGGCGGACATACACAAATTGTAAAAGTGACTAGTCATTTTGAAATGGAAGTCTTAGGGGAAACCATTGATGATGCTGTTGGTGAAGCCTATGATAAAAGTGGAAAAATATTAGGTCTTGGCTATCCTGCAGGACCAGAAATAGATAGACGTGCGCAATTAGGAAATCCTAAAGCTTATAAGTTTACCAAACCCAAAGTAGATGGTCTTAACTTTAGTTTTTCGGGTTTAAAAACTGCAATACTCTATTTTGTACAACGCGAAACTAAAGTCAACCCAAATTTTGTTGAAGAGAACTTAAACGACATTTGCGCGTCTATTCAATACACAATTGTTGGCATTTTAATGGATAAATTAAAACTTGCTGTAAAGCAAACTGGTATTAAACATATTGCTATTGGTGGTGGAGTTTCTGCAAATTCTGGCATTAGAAAAGCACTTAAAGAAGCCGAAAAGAAACATGGTTGGACCACTTACATTCCAAAGTTTGAGTACACCACAGACAATGCTGCTATGATTGCTATTGTTGGGTATTTAAAATATTTGGAAAAAGATTTTTCTGATTTTGATGTTATGGCTACGGCTCGGTTGAAGATTTAACATGAAGCTAATCAAACAAAATGTTTATTATTATTTCTGGATTACTGCAATTGTATTAATTGCCTTAAGTATCTATTGGTTAAATTTTGAAGATGCGACATTAGATATTAATGTTCATGATACATACTATGTGATTCACAATTCTCATATTCTTCAACTTATTGCATTTGTATATATTTTCTTAGGATTCATTTATTGGTTGTTTAAAAAAATAAATATCAAACTAATAAAAGCCTTAACCCAATTACACACCTCGATAAGCATTTTAATTTTTCCCTTATACTTTATTTGTAGTTATTTGTTGGAATTACTTAACCCTCCTTCTAACTTTCCGCTTTTAGATAGTACTCAAAATTCTCAATTACTAATTACCATTATTACTTTGGTTGGACTGTTGGCTCAACTGCTTATAGTTTTCAATATAATTATTAGTCTTGTAAAGTATTTTACTCATAAAATCTAAATTGTTAAAACATCTGTTGATAACAGATAGCGTAAGGGTTCAATTACATTTTAAAATTTAGTTGTTTTGTAAGTATACCTATTTAGGCTAAATCAGTTACACAATGAAACAGCTATTTTTTCTACTACTCTTCATTCCTTTTTTAAGTTTTTCTCAAGAAAGTTTAGAAACCGAACTCGATTCCATTAGTTCTATTGAAGACGCTAAAACCTTTGCCAAAAACCACAAAAAATCAAATAATAGTAAAGTCTTTACGTTTAACAAAGAGAAGCACAAAACACGTTTAGCGGATGAGCTTTTCAAACTTTCTAAAGGTGGAAAAAAAGTTATAAAAGGAGATTACAAAAAGACTTACTATAAAGTTATTGACAAGCAAAAAACACTACACTACAGAGTTAGCTACATTTTTTTTGATGGCGATAAAATGGAACTAGAAGAGATTAATGAAAAGCGCGATAAAATTATTTCGCAATACCAACAAGGTTATAAATTTGATAAGCTAGCACAATTACACTCAATGGATTTAAATGCAAAAAGAGGTGGTGATTTAGGCTGGTTTCCAGAAGGACAAATGTACCAAATGTTTGAAGACGCTGTTAAAGACCATGATACTAATGAAATTTTCACTTTAGATATTGAAGACAAAAACTGGTATTATATTGTTCTTAAAACACACGACTCTAAAACCATTGAAGAAATTACCGTTTTACAATACTCAGAAGCCATAGATTAATGCAATTATTTTATAATCCCAATATCTCAGAAGGAGATGCTACATTTAGTTTTGATAAAGACGAAAGCCGACACATCATAAAAGTGCTTCGTAAAAAAGTTGGCGACCAATTACATATAACAAATGGATTAGGTTGGCTGTTTAATGCAGAGCTCGCCTTAGCTGATGCCAAACACTGTTCGGTAAATATCCTATCTCAAAACCTACAACCAAAACGTCCTTTTAACTTGCATCTTGCTGTTGCTCCAACCAAAATGAACGACAGATACGAATGGTTTATAGAAAAAGCTACAGAAATTGGTATCGAAGAGATTACACCAATCATCTGTGATAACAGCGAGCGCAAAGTTGTAAAACTAGAGCGTTTTGAAAAAATATTACAATCTGCTATGAAACAATCTTTGCAATGCTATTTACCAAAACTAAATGCTCCAATCGCTCTCAAAGATTTTTTAGATTCTTCTTTTGTAGCCACAAAGTTTATTGCCCATTGCGAGGAAACTGATAAAAAATCACTAAAGTCTCAGCTAAAAAATAATGACGATACTTTAATACTTATTGGACCCGAAGGTGATTTTAGCGTTAAAGAAATCGAAATGGCTTTGGCTGCTGATTTTATTCCAGTAACTTTGGGTAACACACGTTTGCGTACTGAGACTGCTGCTATTGCGGCTTGTCATTCGGTTGCTTTTGTAAATGAATAACATGAAAAAATTAATAACTCTATACCTTATACTCTTTACTTTTTCACTTTTTGCTCAAGATGTAGCTGTGTTAAAGTATAAAGGTGGTGGCGACTGGTATAGCAATCCTACTGCTCTACCTAATTTGGTAAAGTTTTGTAATGATAATATAGACACCAACATCAATGAAAACATTCAAACTGTAGAAGTTGGTAGCACAGACATTTTTCAATATCCGTTTTTACACATGACAGGTCATGGCAATGTGTTCTTTAGTGATGATGACGCCGAAAACTTAAGAAAATATCTCATCTCAGGTGGTTTTCTTCACATAGACGACAATTATGGTATGGAGCCGTACATTACCAAAGAACTAAAAAAGGTTTTTCCTAATAACGAGTTAATAGAAATACCAAAAGATCATGAAATATTCAACACTGCTTTTGAATTCCCAAACGGTTTACCAAAAATCCATGAACATGATGGTAAAGCACCGCAAGCCTTCGGTATTTTTCATGAAGATAGATTAGTCTTACTTTTTACCTTTGAAAGTGATTTAGGAGATGGCTGGGAAGACCCAGAAGTACATAATGACCCTGAACATGTGCGTGAAAAAGCACTTAAAATGGGAGCTAACATTATGAAATATGCTTTTGAGAATTAGAAAAGAGATAATAGATTCTAGATATGAGACTATTTATTTCACAAAACAAGACTTCTCTTATCTCAAGTCTAACTTTTAGAGTCTAACTATGCAGCTCACCCACTACACTTCAAACTTTAAAAAGCAAAAGCATCCTATTACACTTGTATGTGACAACATTACCAATGCACCAAATATTGGAAGCTTATTTCGTATTGCAGATGCTTTTAATATTGAAGAACTTATTTTTTGCGGAAACAATATTCCTATTGGAAAACGCATGACCAAAACATCGCGTTCTACCGAAAAGTATGTAAACAATAGAATTGAAGAAAAGATTGACGATGTTATTCTTCAGTTAAAAGAAACACATCAAATCATTGCTTTAGAAATTACCGAAAGCAGCACAGAACTAAGCACTTTTAAACTTGAATACAATAAACCAATAGTATTAATTCTTGGTGATGAAAACTTTGGAGTTTCAGAATTTGTTTTAGAACAATGCGATGCTGTTGTACACATCAATATGTACGGAAATAATAGTAGTATGAATGTAGCTCAAGCTACCAGCATTGCGCTTTACGAGTTTACCAAACAACTTAATTCTTAAATTTACGTAGTTGCTTCCATTGTTATCAAAATTTTTCAGCATCTTTGAGATATGAATTCAAAAATCATAGCAAACGGCATTCTTAGAGCTTTAGGTATCATACTAGCCATTGTATTGGTTTTATTTTTTCTTTATAAAATTCAATCTGTAATTGTCTATATAGCTATTGCGGCTGTAATTTCGTTAATAGGCAGACCTATTATACTATTTCTAAGACGTAAACTAAAATTCAACAATACCCTTGCTGTTGTTGTTACCATGGTATTATTCATAGGAATGCTTGGAGGGTTAATAGGAATGTTTATTCCTCTAATCACAGACCAAGGCAAAAATTTGGCACTCCTGGATTTTGATCAGTTAGAACGTAATTTAGACCATCTATATCAGCAGATAGTAACCTATTTTGAGTTCAACAACATCGATGTTGAGCAGTCTTTAAAAGACTCCAATATACTATCTAAACTCGATTTTTCATTGATCCCTAACTTCTTTAATAGTTTGGTTAGCGGATTGGGCAGTTTTAGTATTGGTTTATTTTCGGTGCTATTTATTTCGTTTTTCTTTTTAAAGGATAGTAAACTGTTTGAAGACGGCATGATGATCTTTGTACCAGAAGGTAATGAAACACGCTCTAAACGCTCTTGGAACAAGATAAAAGACCTTCTGTCTCGTTACTTTGTTGGACTTATTTTTCAGATTCTAATCCTATTTGTTATCTACACCATTGTGTTGCTTATTTTTGGAATAGATAACGCAGTTGTTATTGCTTTCCTTTGTGCCCTACTAAATTTAGTACCTTATGTTGGGCCTTTGGTAAGTGGTTTTTTAATGCTCGTATTGAGTATGTCTAGCAATTTAGGCGAAAGCTTTAGCGATGTTATTTTACCAAAAACCACTTACGTAATGATTGGATTTATCATCGCACAATTGGTTGATAATTTCTTTAGTCAGCCCTTTATATTCTCCAAAAGTGTAAAATCGCATCCATTAGAAATCTTCTTGGTTATCATTATTGCAGGCATTTTATTTGGTGTTGTAGGTATGATTGTCGCTGTACCTGCTTACACAGCAATAAAAGTGATTTTGAAAGAGTTTTTGTCAGAATATAAAATCGTAAACAAGCTTACAAAAGGATTGTAGTTATAGTTTGAATAACACTATTTTAAATACTGAAATACAAGAATTTATAAATTCAAATTTAAAATCAGACATTTCAAGTTTATTACTTAAAGGTGTCCCTTTTAAAGATATTGACTCCAAACTCATAATAGAGCAAATTGAAGCCAAAAAACGAAGCGAAAAAAAGTTGCCAACCTGGTTTAAAACCTCTAATATTTATTACCCAAATAAGTTAAATATTGAGCAAACTTCGTCCGAAATAACAGCAAATTATAAAGCTGATTTGGTTTCTAAAAAATCCTTAATTGATCTTACAGGTGGTTTTGGTATAGATGCCTATTATTTTTCAAAAAAGGTTGAAACAGTTACGCATTGCGAAATTAATCTTGAGCTTTCTGAGATTGTAAAACACAATTACAAGGTCCTTGAATCTGACAATATCAATTGCTTAAATGAAAATGGTATAGATGCTTTAAAGCGATTAGATAAACCCTTTGATTGGATCTATATAGATCCATCTCGAAGAGACGAGACAAAAAATAAAGTTTTCCTGCTTTCAGATTGTACACCAGATATTAAAACACATCAAGCGTTATTTTTAAAATATGCTAAGCATGTGATGATAAAAACATCACCATTATTAGATGTATCAGCAACAAAAAGCGATTTAAAACACGCAAAACAGCTTCATGTTGTTGCAGTAAACAACGAAGTCAAAGAACTACTATGGATTTTAGAACGGGATTTTGAAGGTGAATTAACAATTAAAACCGTTAATCTTACAAAGGATAAAAATGAAGTTTTTGAGTTTAATTTTGGTGATGAATCTAATACTATAGTAGAATATTCTGAGCCACTCACCTATTTATATGAGCCTAATTCAGCAATATTAAAAGCTGGAGCTTTCAATTCTGTATGTTCTACCCTCAATGTTTACAAACTTCATAAACATTCACATTTGTACACTTCAAATGAGTTAAAAAGTTTTCCCGGAAGACGATTCCGTATAGAAAAAGTCATCTCCTTCAACAAAAAAGAGTTTTCTAAGACTAGTATACAAAAAGCAAACGTCACCACACGTAATTTTTCCTTATCTGTCAATGATATCAGAAAAAAGTTGAAAATAAAAGATGGCGGCTTAGATTACTTGTTTTTTACCACAGATAGAGATAATAATAAAATTATAATCTTTTGCTCTAAAGAAAAATAGGCAAGTAAGATACAATTTCATTATTACTGTCAATCTCGATCTCGTAAGCCATACAAGACCCCATACTAATCACAACTTTATCATCATTTACTAATGTTTGATTAGTGTCTATTGAAAACAAGACATCACCTTCTTCGAAGCTAGCCCATGACGTTGTTGTATTAGCTGGAATATTGGGAATATCAACCAATACAATTCCATCGCTATCAACAACTTTAAAATCAACAGTAACTGTTCCGTTGTTTATAACTCTTGTAATTGGGTCTTGTGCTACACAAGGATCATTAAGTTGGGTTGGAGTTAAATCTGTAGAAATATCATTTCCGCTAGGGTCTGATGTACAGGCAAATAACATTAATGCAACGCACGTTAAAAGTGTGCTTTTAAGTAGGTTTTTCATTGGTTAATAGTTTCGTTGTTAAGGTTTTAAAACCCTAACAATCAATTTGGGAAGACAAACATATAAAAGATTTTTTAATTTATCGACAAAAAGTCTAAAATATTCGATAAAGTGTAATTTTAAAAATGACACATATTTAATCCAAAAAACCTTTTTGAGCTATAATCATATCAGTTCCCCATAACTCAACCAAGTACGATATATCTATTGGAAAGAAAGATGATGAACCATCGGAATTATATTTTACAGGACATTCCAAGCGATTACCATCAACAATTTCACATGTGTTTTTACCATTATCAGAGATAAATATTTTCTTTTCATCAAGTTTCTCATACACTTTCTTTAAATCTATAATAGCATATTTAATAAATGATGAGGCTTTCTCTGTTTCGTCTTTAGAGCTATCAATAATACCATAAGTGAAATAGTGAGCCTTCATTTTATAGTATTCAGATTCATGTCGCTCTTTAATTTTATTCGAGTCTCTGCGGTATCTAATTGTAAAATCTGTAAAACTCTGGTATTGCTTTTCTCTAAATCGCTCCTGAACACTCATTATAGAGCTTCCTTTTCTAAAAACATAATCAATACCATCCATCATGTCTATATATTTTGAATAATCCTTTCTTAACTGCACTTCTGACCAGTTTAATGGATTATATATTAAAGGTATAGCCAAGTTTCTGTGGACATAATTAGTGAACGCTCTATCTTTAGAATATTTAGACATATAGCAATAAAATTAATCATATTCTATACGCTATCAAAGTATTAGAGTATTTGAATTAAAAAACTCAAAAAAATTGTTGCGATAATTAATATGATAAGTTACATTTGCATCCGCAATTTTAAGAAACGTTCTTATAAAATTTATTGGAGAGGTGCCAGAGTGGTAATGGAGCAGATTGCTAATCTGTCAACGCGTAAGTGTTGCCAGGGTTCGAATCCCTGTCTCTCCGCAATTAGATAACCAATTTTCGGGGTGTAGCGTAGCCCGGTTATCGCGCCGCGTTTGGGACGCGGAGGTCGCAGGTTCGAATCCTGCCACCCCGACTTTTTAATGGTCGCGTAGCTCAGCTGGATAGAGCATCTGCCTTCTAAGCAGACGGTCACAGGTTCGAATCCTGTCGCGATCACATTAAGCCATACTAGTAATAGTGTGGCTTTTTTGTTTTATTCCGGATACTCTATCCTCAAATGATAGATATTGGCTAGTTTGTGCTTTAACACCTTTTTTATGGACTGAATTTCTTTAAAAGTAATATTAGCATTTAAGAATTGTCCACTTTCCATTTGCTTATTAATGATGTTTTCAACAAAATCATTAATCTTGGTTGTAGTTGGCTCTTTTAGACTTTTTGATGCAGCCTCAACACTATCACACATCATTAAAATAGCAGTCTCCTTACTAAATGGTTTTGGTCCTGGGTATGAAAAATCTTCAATTTTTACAGCATTATTTTCCGCCTTCTCTTTCATGTAGAAATAATAAACAACACTTGTACCGTGATGTGTTCTAATAAAATCAATCACACGGTCTGGTAAATTATATTTTTTGGCAATTTCAATGCCATTCAATACATGGTCTACTATTACCGCTGCACTTTCTCTACTTGATAACTCATCATGAGGATTAATACCATTACTCTGATTTTCTGTAAAATAGGTTGGATTCTTCATTTTACCTATATCGTGATACAAAGCACCTACCCTAACCAACATAGCATTCGCACCAATTTCGTTTGCTGAAGCTTCAGCCAAGTTGGCAACATTCAAAGAATGATGGAATGTACCTGGTGCTTTGTTAGATAATTCTTTTAAAAGCTTAGTATTGGTGTCTGATAATTCCAAAAGCGAAACATCAGATACAAGGCCAAAAATCTTTTCGTAAATATAGATGAGTGGCTGAACGAAAAGTGTTGCTAAACCACATAGAATAAATAGCCCAAATGTATCCCATTTTAAGGTTGTTATTTGTCCTTCGTGAATTACAAAAAATGCAAAATATGCGATTATATATATCAATGTTATCTGTCCTACTGAGATAAAAAGATTGGCACGCTTATATAATTCTGAAACCGTTAATATAGTTACAATTCCGGCTATGATTTGAAGAAACATATACTCATAACTATTTGGCACAATAAAGCCTAAAAGTAACACTGTGAGTACATGAGAGAATAAACCAAGTCGCGCATCAAAAAAGGCTTTTAACACCAAGGGTAATATACATAATGGCACCACGTATATGTATTGAGAATTATAATTAATCACCAAAGTGGTGAGCAATATCATCAGAGCGATATTAAAAAATATAAAGGTTACTTTGGTATTATTTTGAAAAACCTCCAACCTATATTTCTGCAAAAAAAGTAAAAGCATCAAAAGTGCCAATGCCACCAACAATGTATATGCTACAAGTACCCAATTGTAATTAGCAGTATTCCAAACCTGAGATTCATATTCAGATTTCAGTGATTTTAAAATGTTGTATTCCTCATCTTCTACCACCTGCCCTTTTGAAATAATCAATTGGTCTTTATCTATACTTCCACGCGTTAGTGATATTTGAGAAAGTTCCTCTTCTAATGTAGTTTTTGTAAGAGTTTCATTTAATGTCACATTAGGTTTAACGATATCAAAAAATAAGGATATCATCCTATTTTTATTCTCTGAAGAAATTGATTTTTCTAAATAGTTTTCTAACCTATTTGTTAACTGTTTTTCTTCAACAAGATTTTGATACTCTAGCCTTTTTTCAACTTTATTAGAGGCTACTAAAACAACAGGTTTGTCTTTAGAATATGGATAATCAGTATCTAAAATTCCGTTTTCGTATAAAGTTTCTATTATATCTGTTCCTTGCTTAAATAAAGCTTTTTTTGCAGTAGTAGAATCATTAAAGACTTCATTGAATTTAGTAATGTAGTTTAACTTTATGTTCTTTGGAATTTCAAGATCAATATCAAAGTAAACAGGAGCATTATTCTCAATTTCAAGTTGCTCTTCTTCTATTTCAGCTTGCGTTTTTTGAATCGCAAAATTAAATGGAGCCAATAAACTTTCGGATTGCCAAGGTTTACCTTTCTCAAAAGAATATCTAAACTTGCCTGTTTTAGGAAATAAATAAACAATGAAAAGAGTGGTCAACAAGAACAATAGTATTTTATATACTAAAGCATGATTTTTATACCATTTGTTCAGAAGTTCCTTCATATAAATCAAATGTAACAAATATTAAATTTTAAACCTCTATATTCTATAATACATTCCGAAATATCTCAAAAAATCATTAATTTCGCAGGAACTAATTATAAACAAAATAATAATGAACAAGGACGTAGTTATCGTATCTGCCGTTAGAACACCAATAGGAAGTTTTTTAGGAAGTTTATCTAGTGTACCAGCCCCAAAACTTGGAGCTGCTGCCATAAAGGGCGCTTTAGAAAAAATTAATTTAAAACCAGAAATGGTTGATGAAGTACTAATGGGAAATGTAGTACAAGCAGGTACAGGTCAAGCTCCTGCAAGACAAGCTGCTATATACGCAGGTATTCCAAACTCTGTTCCTTGTACAACAATAAATAAAGTTTGTTCTTCTGGAATGAAAGCTGTAATGCAAGCTGCACAAGCTATTCAACTTGGCGATGCTGATATTATGGTTGCTGGTGGAATGGAAAATATGAGTTTAATTCCTCATTATTACCATGCTCGTAGTGCTACTAAATTTGGACCTGCCACCTTAGTAGATGGTATGCAAAAAGATGGTTTAGTAGATGCTTACGACAACAATGCTATGGGTGTTTGTGCAGATGCTTGTGCTGTAGAATATGATTTTAGCAGAGAAGACCAAGATGCATTTGCTGTACAATCTTATAAACGTTCTGAAGCAGCTTGGGATGCTGGGAAGTTTAATAATGAAGTTATACCTGTTGAAGTTCCTCAACGTCGTGGTGATGCTGTAGTTGTTAGCAAAGATGAAGAATATACTAATGTAAAGATGGAAAAAATTCCGGCTTTACGTCCTGCATTTACAAAAGAAGGCACTGTAACTGCTGCAAATGCTTCGACCATTAACGATGGTGCTGCTGCCTTAGTTTTAATGAGTAAAGAAAAAGCTGAAGAATTAGGTTTAACTCCTTTAGCGACTATAAAGAGTTATGCAGATGCTGCACAAGAGCCTGAATGGTTTACAACTGCACCAGCAAAGGCATTACCAAAAGCATTAGCAAAAGCAAATGTAGAATTAAGTGATGTTGATTTCTTTGAGTTCAATGAGGCTTTTTCTGTTGTTGGCTTAGCAAATATGAAAATTTTAGGTCTATCTGACGATAAAGTAAATGTAAATGGTGGAGCTGTTTCATTAGGTCATCCACTTGGTTGTTCTGGTGCTAGAATTTTAGTTACTCTTATTAACGTATTACACCAAAACAATGCTAAAATTGGTGCAGCCGCTATTTGTAATGGTGGTGGTGGTGCTTCTGCAATGGTAATAGAACGCCCATAAATTTCATATATGCAATACGGAGTTTGCAATCTAGGGATTGTACCAATACGATTAGAGCCTACTGATACCAGTGAAATGGTAACTCAAGCTTTATATGGTGACTTTTTTAAAGTGCTTGAACAGCGAAAAAAATGGAGTCGCATTCGTTTTGCATATGATAAATATGAAGGTTGGATAGACAACAAACAATATGTTGAAATCGAAGAAGATCAATACAATCGATTAGCAAATTCTAATATTTGTCTATCAAAAGATCTAGTACAATTTGTATCTGACATAAACAACAGCCTTTACCCAATACCATTAGGTTCAGACCTAAATTGCTTAAATCTGTTGGAACAGAATTTTGAAGGCAATAAGATTACTGAAAAGAGTGACAAATCTAATATTATAGATACTTCATTTTTATACCTCAACACTCCGTATTTATGGGGAGGAAAATCTCCTTTCGGAATCGATTGCTCTGGCTTTACGCAAATGGTGTATAAACTTAATGGTTATCAATTACTACGCGATGCGTCTCAGCAAGCTACACAAGGTGCAGCATTAAGCTTTATTGAAGAAAGCGAACCTGGTGATTTAGCCTTTTTTGATAATGCTGATGGTAATATTATACATGTTGGTATAATAATGAAAGACAACTATATTATCCATGCGCATGGCAAAGTTAGAATTGATCGTTTAGACCATAGTGGCATTTATAATATTGATAAAAATATGCACACCCATAGACTTAGGGTGATTAAAAAAATAATTTAAACAAAAAAATGCGACTTGATTAAAGTCGCATTTTTTTATTATTATATATAATTAATTTTAGTTGCCAGCTTCAATCTCAGCAACTTTGGCTTTCATAACATTGAACTTATCTGTTTCACCAAGAGCTCCGTATATATTCTTTAATTGAGTATAAATATTGATATTTTTAGAATTTGGATTTGCTTTAATAAATGATTCTAAAACTTCAGCTCCTTTAGTAAAAATCTCATTCTTTTGGGCTCTTAATTCTTCATATTTTTTGTTATCCGCAGAAGAATTACCTAAAGAACTCATCTCATCATTTAAAGCATTACCTTCGCTGATTATTACTGTAGATAAATTTAAGGCTGCTTCAGCATAACCAGGATTATATTTTAGAGCATTTTTGAAAGCTATCTTTGCGTCTTCATATTGTTCTGCATTCATAGCATAGAATCCAACATTATAATTTAAATCAGGATTTTCAGGATCCATAGACAATGCTTCATGGAACAATTCAGAAGCTTTTTCATTATTACCTAGTTTAGTGTAAATATTAGCTTCGGATAAAATTAGGTTGTAATCATTTGGATTTTCTTCCTTCGCATCCTTAATTGCACTAATTGCTTTCTCTGTCTCACCATTCTGAACATAAATCAACGCAATGTTCTTTACAATCTCAGCTGTTTTCGCTTCGCTCTTTTCATCTCTAGGCTTATTATGCGATTTTGCTTTGATATAAAAATCTCTGGTATTCTTATCATTAAAATAATCTTCTTCACCAGTTTCTTTATTCGTAGCGTAATAATTCATTTTTTTACCTGTATAACCTAAATTCTTAAGTTGAATATAGTAATCCAATGCTTTATCATAATCTTGATCTGTTACTGCAGAAGAAGCAGCATAATAAAGGTAAGTAGTATCCTTTGGAGACATTTTGTATAGTTTCTCAAACTTGATAGCTGCTGCTTTGTAATTCTTAGTTTCAAAATCACTATTTGCCTTAGTGATAAAGGAATTGATCATACCTGTCTTCATTTCATTGGCATCCTCTGTATAACGTAATTTACCAATAGAAGATTCATGATTTTTCAATTCTTCTAGAGTAGTTATTATTTTATCAATATCACTATCAGAAGCAGCTCCATTAGCATAAAGTGCTTGAGCTTTTAAAAATAAAAACTTAGCCTTCATTTTATCATCCATATTACCTATCAATCCTTCAGCTGCTGACACAGCTGACTTGGCATCAGCAAAATTCGAATTTTTTAGTGCTTTCTCTATTGCTTTTACTTCATCCTTTTGAGCAAAAGACACAGCTGTCACTGTAAAAACCAGCACTAATGTCATTAATTTTTTCATTTCTAATAAAATAGTTTATGTTGTTAATTTTTAGTTTTCAGTTTCATTATTATCAATAGCCGTGCCATCTTCATTTTTTGTTTGGTCATCAGCATTTTCAATATCTAATTCGTCTGCATTTTCATCATCGTCATCTTTCATAACTTTAGCTACAGCTGCAATAGAATCGTTACCTTTAAGGTTAATCAATTTTACACCTTGAGTTGCTCTTCCCATTACACGTAAATCTGCAACTTCCATACGAATCGCAATACCAGACTTATTAATAATCATTAAATCGTCCTCATCAGACACGTTTTTAATGGCTACTAAGTTACCTGTTTTATCTGTAATTGAAATGGTTTTT
Organism: Winogradskyella sp. MH6; assembly: GCF_022810765.1. Taxonomy (NCBI): domain Bacteria; kingdom Pseudomonadati; phylum Bacteroidota; class Flavobacteriia; order Flavobacteriales; family Flavobacteriaceae; genus Winogradskyella; species Winogradskyella sp. MH6. Next base: position 3,310,121 of record NZ_CP094494.1, read on the forward strand.
ACACCTTTTCCGCCTCTGTTGGTAATTCTATAATCGTCTAAACTAGAGCGCTTTCCGTACCCATTTTCTGACACCACTAAGATATTACTTTCAAAATCATCTACAGCTACCATTCCTATTACCTCATCGTTATCATTTGCTAAAGTTATACCTCTAACACCTGATGCATTACGACCCATTGGTCTTGTTTTAGCTTCTTCAAAACGGATGGCTTTACCAGATCTTAAGGCTAACATTACCTGGCTTTCACCTGTTGTAAGCTTAGCTTCTAATAACTCATCTCCATCCTTAATAGTAATTGCATTGATACCATTAGTTCGTGGTCTAGAGTATTGTTCTAAAGATGTTTTCTTAACCTGACCTTTTTTAGTTGCCATTATGACATAATGACTGTTTATGTAATCTTCATCCTTAAGGTCTTGGGTACAGATAAATGCCATTACCTTATCATCTTGTTCTATATTGATAAGGTTTTGAATAGCTCTACCCTTTGAAGTTTTAGAACCTTCAGGTATTTCATACACACGCATCCAGAAACATTTTCCTTTTTGGGTGAAGAACAACATATACTGGTGGTTTGTACCAACAAATAGATGCTCTAGGAAATCTTCATTACGAGTTGTTGATGCTTTTTGACCAACTCCTCCTCTATTTTGGGTTTTATACTCGGTAAGTGAAGTACGTTTTATATAACCAGCGTGAGAAATAGTAATGACTACTTTTTCATCTGGAATCATATCTTCAATACTTAAATCTCCTCCAGCATATTCGATTGTAGAACGACGCTCGTCTCCATATTTATCTCTAACAACTTCAAGTTCTTCCTTAATAATATCCATACGACGTTCTTTTTTGTCTAAGATATCTTTAAGGTCTTCTATAGTTTTCATTAACTCTTCATACTCTGCTCTTAACTTGTCTTGTTCTAGACCTGTTAACTGACGTAATCGCATTTCTACAATAGCCTTAGCTTGTATCTCTGTAAGCTTAAAACGTTCAATTAACTTTTCTCTCGCTTCTTCGGCATTTGCAGAGGCTCTAATAAGCGCAATAACTTCATCAATATTATCTGAAGCGATAATTAACCCTTCTAAGATATGAGCTCTTTCTTCTGCTTTTCTTAGTTCGTATTGCGTACGTCTTACAACTACTTCGTGTCTGTGTTCTACGAAATAGTGAATCAACTCTTTTAAGTTTAAAAGTTGCGGACGACCTTTTACTAATGCAATATTATTTACGCTAAAAGACGACTGTAAAGCTGTATACTTATAGAGCTTGTTGAGTACAATATTTGGAATCGCATCACGCTTTAAAACGTAAACAATACGCATTCCTTTTCTATCAGACTCATCTCTAATGGTAGAAATACCTTCTAGCTTTTTCTCATTAACCAAATCTGCAGTTTTCTTAATCATATCTGCTTTGTTGACTTGGTAAGGAATTTCATTAACAATGATACACTCACGTCCATTAACCTCTTCAATGTTAGCTTTTCCTCGCATCACTATTCTACCACGACCAGTATGAAAAGCTTCCTTAACACCATCATAACCATAAATAGTTCCACCTGTTGGGAAATCTGGTGCTTTAATGTGCTGCATCAATTCATCAACTTCAATATCGTTGTTATCGATGTATGCTATAGTACCGTTAACCACTTCGGTAAGGTTATGAGGAGGCATATTGGTTGCCATACCAACAGCAATACCCGAAGCACCATTAACTAACAATCCTGGAATACGTGTAGGCAATACCGTAGGCTCTTCTAAAGTATCATCAAAATTCAGTTTATGATCAACCGTTTCCTTATCAATGTCTGCTAGCATTTCTTCAGAAATCTTCTGCATTCTAGCTTCGGTATAACGCATTGCTGCAGGACTATCGCCATCTACAGAGCCAAAGTTACCTTGACCATCAACTAGCATATATCGTAAACTCCATTCCTGTGCCATACGCACCATTGTATCGTATACTGATGTATCACCATGTGGATGGTATTTACCCAATACTTCACCAACAATTCTTGCTGATTTTTTATGAGCTGTATTTGCTCTAACACCAAGCTCGTGCATACCGTAAAGTACACGTCTGTGAACTGGTTTTAAGCCATCTCTTACATCTGGTAACGCACGTGACACTATGACCGACATTGAGTAATCAATGTAGGCTGATTTCATTTCATCTTCAATGTTAATCGGAATGAGTTTTTCTCCTTCTGCCATATATAAAATTAATTAGATTTTTTGTAGGTTTTCAAAACGTGCTAATATAACCAATTTAGTAGTGTTTAAAGCACTTTTAAAAGTCTAATTTAGGAGTTTTTATTAACAATTTTTAATATCTTTTTCGTTAATAAGTATCATTGAATTTGCTTTGATTTGAAATGCTTTTTTAGTCTATTCGTTAAACCATTTTATTTAAGGTATGGTTTTTGCCATTTAGATAATATGTTTTTACTATTTTTAATGCAGAAAGGAGTTTACTATGGATGATAATTTTTCCCCAAGAGTTAAGGATGTTATAGCATTTAGCAAAGAAGAAGCTTTACGCCTAGGCCACGATTTTATAGGTACCGAACATTTAATGTTAGGGCTTTTAAGAGATGGTAGTGGAAAAGCTATAGATATTTTGAGCGCTTTAGAGGTGGACTTAAATCATTTAAGACGTAAAGTTGAGATTTTAAGCCCAGCCAATCCCAATATCGCTACAACATCAAACGAAAAGAAAAACTTGCACCTTACGAGGCAAGCTGAGCGTGCCTTAAAAACAACATTCTTAGAAGCTAAGTTGTTTCAAAGCACCTCTATAAATACAGCACATTTATTACTGTGCATATTAAGAAATGAAAATGACCCAACGACTAAGTTATTAAATAAACTTAAAGTTGATTATGATAATGTTAAAGACGAATTTAAATCTATGATTACAAGCGAAGATGATTACCTAGATGAGCCAAAAGCCGAATCATACTCAGATGACGATGTAAATGAAGAGGATGATGCTAAGCAAAACCCTTTCGGTGGAAGCCAGTCTAGCAAAACAAATAAAAAGTCTAAAACGCCAGTTTTAGACAACTTTGGTAGAGACCTAACCGTTCTTGCCGAAGAAGGAAAATTAGACCCAGTAGTGGGTAGAGAAAAAGAAATACAGCGTGTTTCTCAGATATTAAGCAGACGAAAAAAGAATAACCCTCTTTTAATTGGTGAACCTGGTGTTGGTAAATCTGCCATTGCAGAAGGTTTGGCTTTACGCATTGTAAAGCGTAAAGTTTCTAGAACTCTCTTTAATAAGCGTGTTGTTACATTAGACTTAGCAAGCTTAGTTGCTGGCACAAAATACAGAGGTCAGTTTGAAGAACGTATGAAAGCCGTAATGAACGAGCTTGAAAAGAATGATGATATTATTCTTTTTATTGATGAAATACATACCATTGTTGGTGCCGGTGGAGCTACCGGAAGTTTAGATGCTTCTAACATGTTCAAACCTGCTTTAGCAAGAGGTGAAATTCAATGTATTGGTGCAACCACTTTAGATGAATACAGACAGTATATTGAAAAAGATGGTGCTTTAGAGCGTCGTTTCCAGAAAGTTATTGTTGAGCCTACTTCTGTAGAAGAAACTATAGAAATATTGAACAACATTAAAGGTAAATACGAAGAACACCATAATGTTGATTATACACCTGAAGCTATTGAGGCTTGTGTAAAATTAACAAACAGATACATGACAGAACGCTTCTTACCAGACAAAGCTATTGATGCTTTAGATGAAGCTGGCTCTCGCGTGCATATCACAAATATTGATGTTCCTAAGCAAATCATAGAGTTGGAAAAGCAACTTGAAGAAGTTAAGGAAACTAAAAACAGTGTTGTTAAGAAACAGAAGTATGAAGAAGCTGCAAAGCTAAGAGATGATGAAAAACGTCTTGAAAAAGAATTAGCTACTGCCCAAGAGAAATGGGAAGAAGAAACCAAACAACATAGAGAAATCGTTACTGAAGACAATGTTGCAGATGTTATTTCTATGATGACTGGCATTCCTGTAAACAAGATAGCTCAAACCGAATTAAATAAACTGGCGAAATTACCAGAGCTTATTAAAGGACGTGTTATTGGGCAAGATAATGCTGTTGCAAAGGTTGTAAAAGCGATTCAGCGTAACAGAGCTGGTCTAAAAGATCCAAATAAGCCTATTGGTTCATTTATATTTTTAGGGCAGACTGGTGTTGGAAAAACGCAATTAGCTAAAGTTTTAGCTAGCGAATTATTTGACAGCAATGATGCATTAGTTCGTATAGATATGAGTGAGTACATGGAAAAATTTGCAGTATCTAGACTTATTGGAGCACCTCCAGGATATGTAGGTTATGAAGAAGGTGGACAACTTACTGAAAAGATTAGACGTAAACCTTATGCTGTTGTATTATTAGATGAGATTGAAAAAGCACATCCAGATGTTTTCAATATGCTTTTACAAGTTCTTGATGATGGCTATCTAACGGATAGTTTAGGTCGCAAAATCGATTTCAGAAATACAATCATCATTATGACTTCCAACATTGGAGCTCGTAAGCTTAAAGATTTTGGTACTGGTGTTGGTTTTGGTACATCTGCACAGCAAGCTCAAGAATCTGATCATGCAAAAGGCGTTATAGAAAATGCTCTTAAAAAAGCATTCGCACCAGAATTCTTGAATAGAATTGACGATGTTATTGTCTTTAATGCATTAGAAAAAGAAGATATTGATAAAATCATTGATATAGAACTAGTTAAACTTGTTAAACGCATTAAAGATTTAGGTTACGATTTAGTACTTACTGACAAAGCTAAAGACTACATTGCTGAAAAAGGTTTTGACAAACAGTATGGTGCAAGACCGTTAAACAGGGCAATTCAAAAATATGTTGAAGATGCGCTTGCCGAAGAGATTATCAATGCTAAAATCCAAGAAGGGGACACAATCACAATGGATTTAGATGCTAAAAAAGATGAGCTAAAAATTAAGGTTAAGAGCTCTGGTAAGCCTACCGAATCTTAAGACGATTTAATATTTTAAGTTAAAACTCCTCAAAAATTGAGGAGTTTTTTTTATCTTAATACATAAAAACTGTTCTAAAAATGCTTGAAACTGTTGTAAAATTAAAGTTTTGTACACTTTCTTTCTACGATAGATATGTAATTGCAGAAATTAACGAAGGTGTACATTTAGACCATCAGCACAATGAAGCTTTAATTGAAATCACAGAAAATCATTATAGCAAACCATTTGTGTACATCACCAATAGAATTAACTCTTATTCTGTTGACCCAAATGTTTACCCGAGAACCACGAGGGTAAAAAATCTTGCTGGGTTTGCAGTTGTTTCAAGAGTTCATATGGCAAAACTAAACGCACAAATAGAACAGATGTTTTTTTCTAAGCCGTTCGAAATATTTTCAGAATTAGAAGATGCTATTAATTGGGCAAAAGATTTAATCAAAAAGAATTAACCATTACTCTATCTAATGCTTCTCTACTCCATAGTTATTTAAAAACAACTCTTCTACTTCAATATCTACATCTTTCAAAAACTGTATAGATGCTTCAATATCATCATGCAACACTTCGTCTTCTTTAATAAAAGGTACAGCTTTTCTATAATGCTCCAAGAACGACTCTAATAATGGAGATGTTTTCATAGGTCTTCTAAACTCTATAGCCTGAGATGCATTCATCAACTCAATAGCAATAACACGCTCCACATTTCTAATCAAATTATAAGCTTGTGTTGCCGCATTGGCTCCCATACTTACATGGTCTTCTTGCCCATTACTAGACACTATACTATCAACACTTGCAGGTGATGCCAATTGCTTATTAGCACTAACAATACTAGCAGCAGTATACTGCGGAATCATAAAACCAGAATTCAATCCAGGGTTATCTACCAAAAAGGCTGGCAAACCTCTTAAACCTGAAACGAGTTGAAAAATTCGTCGTTCAGAAATATTGCCTATTTCTGCCATAGCAATCTTTAAATAATCTAAAGCTAAAGCCAATGGTTGTCCATGGAAATTTCCTCCTGAAATAATTAAATCTTCTTCTGAAAAAATATTAGGATTATCAGTTACCGAATTGATTTCGGTTAAGATTACCTTTTCAACAAAGTCTAAAGTGTCTTTAGTAGCTCCATGCACTTGCGGAATACATCTAAACGAATAAGGATCTTGTACGTGTTCTTTTTCTCTGGTAATTAACTCACTGCCTTCTAAAAGCTCGTTAAATCGCTTGGCTACTTTACGTTGTCCTGGATGAGGTCTAACATCATGAACTAAATCATGAAACGGATCTAATCTGCCATCAAAAGCATCTAAAGAAATCGCAGAAATTATATCTGCTAGATAAGATGTTTTATGAGACATTAACAACAAATACACACCATAGGCACTCATAAATTGTGTTCCGTTTAATAAAGCCAAACCTTCTTTAGCTTCAAGCTTTATAGGCTCCCAATTGAATTTTTCTAACAATTCTGAAGCTTCATAATTTTCACCATCATGCACAACACTTCCTTTTCCTAAAAGTGGTAATGCTAAGTGTGCCAAAGGTGCCAAATCACCAGAAGCACCTAAAGACCCTTGCGTATATACAAACGGAAAAATATCATTATTAAAGAAGTCGATTAATCGTTCAACCGTTTTTAGCTGTACACCACTATGACCGTAGCTTAACGACTGAATTTTCAACAGTAACATTACCTTCACTACAGATTCTGGTACACGATCACCAGTTCCACATGCATGAGACATCACTAAATTTTCTTGTAACTTAGTTAAGTCCTTATCCGAAATCTTAACATTATACAACGACCCAAAACCTGTATTAATGCCATACATTGGCTTTTTGTTGTTGGCTAATTTATTATTGAGATACGTTTTGCAATTTTCTATTTTCTGAATAGATGTTTCAGAAAGTTTTAGTTTTTTATTGTCTTTAAAAATGTTGTAAATGGTTACAATATCTAAAGCATCTGATGATATAATATGATAGTTATCCATAACTGTTATTGTGCGTCTTGTTGTTCTTCTTGCTGTTGTTGCTCTTGCTCTGGTTGTTTAAATAAATCGATGTATGCTTCGCCTAATGTTTCGATAATATGACTTGCTATTAAGCTTTGGTACCCGTAATCTTCAAGAGAAATATCGGCAGACTTACCATGTAAATACACACCAAAAATAGTTGCTGCCAATGGTTCATAACCTTGGGCGATTAAACCTGTAATTATTCCTGTTAATATATCGCCTGTGCCTGCAGTTGCCATTCCAGGGTTTCCTGTTGTGTTTATATAAAGTTTGTCTCCAAAAACTGTTATTGTGTTAGCACCTTTTATAACAACTATTGTTTTGTACTTTTTAGAAAACGCTTTTACTTTTTTAAGCTTATCAAAATCGTCTGACCACTCACCAACTAAGCGTTCTAACTCTTTTGGGTGTGGTGTTAACACTGTTTGTTCTGGTAATAATTTAAGTAATGTTTTTTTCTTAGATAAGATGTTTAAGCCATCAGCATCTATAACCAATGGTACTTTGTTGGTCTCTAAAAAAGCCTCGATAGCTTTTACAGTTTTGTCTTCAGTTCCAAGTCCAACACCCAAACCAATTGAATTGGGTTCTATTGTAAATGAAATATCTGAAATGTATTCTTCATCTTTATCAGTAATCACCATAGATTCTGGAAAAGACGTCTGCATACTATGATAACCACATTTAGGGATAAATGCAGTAACCAATCCTGCACCAGAGCTTAAAGCAGCTCTACTAGCTAAATTAACAGCACCTATTTTTCCGTAACTTCCACCAACGATTAAAGCATGACCAAAATCTCCTTTGTGTGAAAATTTTTCCCTTGGTTTGTATAAGGGTAAAACTTCATGTTTTGAAATTAACTCCGCTTCGGCTTCGGTTTGCATTAAGTAATCGCGATCTATACCAATATCCAATACTTCCCATTGCACCGTGAATTTTGAAGTTTCTGGTAAGAAGAATATCAATTTTGGTGACTGAAAACTTAATGTGTAGTTGGCATGTACTACGGCATTTTCGTCTTCAATAGCTCTATCTGTATATAATCCTGAAGGAATATCTATTGACAAGGTAAATGCTTTAGACGCTCTCCATTTTTGAAACAATTCTTGCACCCATTCATTAGGTTGACGATTAAGACCTATACCAAAAACAGCATCAACTATAATATCTCTTTCATCTATAGTAACCTCAGAAAAATCGCCAGAACAACTTAGCATTTTTGGCCAGTCTTTGGTAACGTTTTTTATTCTATCGTAATTGATTAAAAAATCCTTGGAACGCTTGTCGCTACAATTAACGATATAAGTCACAACATTATAACCGTGAGTGATTAAATGTCTAGCCAATACCAAACCGTCTCCACCATTATTACCTATTCCACAAAATACATGAATTGGCACTTGTGCACCTTGCATACGCATATGAATCCAATTAAAAATTTGGGTTCCTGCACGCTCCATAAGGTCTGTTGAAGAAATATTTTGGCGTTCGGTAGTGAGTTTATCACCTTCGTATATTTGTTCTTTTGAGAATAACTTCATTAATAATATTCTGTATATTGAAAAAGCTTTTTGAGGAAGTAAAAATAAGGTTTTCCGAGCCAATAGAATAATAATGTATTTAGATTAATTAAATAATGAAAGATTCATTCGAAACCCAACGTCTTCACATTAGACCAATAACAACAGATGACGCACCATTCGTTTTAGAATTAATGAATACGCCAAAATGGATTCAATTTATTGGCGATAGAAATGTAAGAACCGTTGAAGATGCTGAAGCTTATATTACAGAAAAAGCATTACCACAAATAGCTACTCATGGTTATGGCAATAATGTTATTATTAGAAAATCTGACAATGTAAAACTTGGTACCTGTGGAGTTTACCACAGAGAGGGTATAGAAATACCCGACATTGGCTTTGCGTTTTTGCCATCTAACGAAGGAAAAGGTTACGCTTTTGAAGCCACATCAAAGCTTGTAGAAATAATGAAAGATAATCATGGTCTAAACCAACTGAGCGCCTATACTTTAGAAGAAAATTTATCATCAAGAAAACTACTAGAGCGTTTAGGTTTTGAACTAAAAGGCATCGGAACATTGCCTACATCTGATGAAGAATTGTTGCATTATCATAGAAAACTATAGTTTTAACCCAAATAAAGGTGACTCACATGTTTTTTTGCCTGTGATACCTTTTGTTGTGTACATTTAAGCTTTAATCATTATTTTATGAGACTTATTCTCTGTTTTAGTCTATTTTGGGTTTTATCATTTTTAGGCATCAATGCGCAACAGTTTACATTAGAAACTTCATTAGACACAACCGTCAGTGAAACCTCAGGGTTATTGTATATTAACAACACATTGATTACGCATAACGATAGTGCAAATACCAATCAACTTTTTGATATAGATATTTCTACAGGAAATGTAACTCGTACAGTTACTGTTACTAATGCTACTAATATCGATTGGGAAGATCTTACTCAAGACGGAACATACATTTACATTGGCGATTTTGGTAATTACCAAGGGGATAGAACAGATTTAAAGGTTTACAGAATTGCCATTTCAGATTATTTGAATAATACTTCTGTTACCGCAGATGTCATTAACTTTAGTTACGCTGATCAAACAGATTTTACAACAAATCCGTTTGCTACCAATTTTGATGCAGAGAGCTTAATACATTATAATAATAGTCTTTATGTGTTTACCCGAAATTGGCTAGATGGCAACACCAACATTTACGAATTACCAAAAACACCTGGCTCACACAGTATTTCTATGGTTGATAGTATTACAGCAGGTGGTTTGGTATCTGGAGCGACATTCAATACATTGAGTAACGAAATTGTTATTACAGGATTTGATGGTGGTGGCGCTTTTTTAATTGAATTAAGCGGGTTTAACTCTGGCTTATTTTCTAACGGAAGTGTTACAAAAACCTCTATTGCTGTACCAGAAAATTATTCATTTCAAATCGAAGGTATATATCCTCTTAACGCAAACGAGTATTATATAACAGCTGAAGAAAACGGTGCTCTTCAACCTGCTTTGTATAGCTTCAATACCTCTACCCTTTCTATGAATGAAACTGAATTGACATCGATTTCATTTTACCCAAATCCAGCTAAAACCAAAATTACGTTGAGCGAAGAAAATCTTCAAACTAAAATCTATAATGTAACTGGTCAACTCGTGAAAACATCAAGCAAAAAACATATTGATGTTTCAGGTTTAACTTCTGGAATATATCTCATAACCATTGAAGATACCTCTGGAAAAAACACAATAAGAAAACGCTTGTTGATAGAATAATTAACCCATTATCCTTACCAAAAGTTCTTTTAGCAAGTCGCCTTGAGGAACTGCATTAGCACCTACTCCTTTGCTTTTTACGTCAAATTCTCTGAGTAAAGCTACAACAGCGCTTACTTTTTTCATTGGATAGTTGCGAGCAGCTGTAAGATATTCATTTACAAAGTAAGGATTAACCCTCAGTGCTGAAGCCACACTTCTTGGGTTTTTGTCAGTCATACCATGAAGATGCAATAACTGAGAAAAGAAATTAAACAGCAAAGCTACAGTCACTACCATAGGATTATCCTTAGGATTATCTGCAAAGTACTTCGCAATTTGGTGTGCTTTTACAATGTTTCGTTCACCAACAGCTTTACGTAGCTCAAAATTATTGAAATCTTTACTTATTCCGATATTTTCCTCAATATGATCTGGTGTAATCTGCGTGCCTTCTGGTAAAACAATTTTTAGCTTATCGAGCTCATTGTTCACCTTGCTTAAGTCTGTTCCTAAAAACTCAACCAGCATTTGAGCTGCTTTGGGCGAAATATCATATCCTTGCCCTTTTAGCACACGTCTTATCCAATCTGGCACTTGATTATCGTAGAGTTTTTTACTTTCAAAAACTACACTACCGTTTTTGTTTATGGCCTTATATAATGCTTTGCGCTTATCAATTTTTTTATACTTGTAATTAACGACTAAAACCGTTGTTGGCTGCGGATTTTCGGCATACGATGCTAGTTTTTCTATAGTACGACTAAGGTCTTGCGCTTCCTTTACGATAACCACTTGGCGCTCTGCCATCATAGGATAACGCTTGGCATTGCTTACAATATCATCTATGGTAACATCTCTTCCGTAAAGCACCATTTGGTTAAACCCTTTCTCAGCTTCATCTAAAAGATTATCTTCAATAAAATCTGAAATTTTATCAATATAATAAGCCTCTTCACCCATAAGAAAATAGATGGGCTTAATTTGTCCTTTCTTAATATCTGCTACTAATGCCTTTACTTCGTCCAATCTCTTAAATCGTTTGCTCGAATGATATTATAATTTTAATTTTGTGAAGTGCAAAAACTTAACTTTCCACAGTTTGAATACCGATTCAAAAGTACAGAAAATAAAGTTTCTATTTTTGATGTTATTCGGAAAAAATTCATCGTCCTTCAACCCGAAGAATGGGTGAGACAACATTGTGTCCACTATCTAATTAATGAGAAAAATTATCCTAAATCGTTAATTAATGTTGAAAAAGAATTAAACATTAACGGCTTAAAGAAACGCTACGATATTGTTATCTTCAATTCTGACGGTAGCATCCTACTCATCGTTGAATGTAAATCGTATGACATTACTATAAACCAAGATACTTTCGACCAGATTGCACGTTATAATTTAGCGTTAAATGCCGAATTTCTAATGGTAACAAACGGCATAAATCACTATTATTGTCAAATGGACACTGAGGCTGAATGTTATCAGTTCTTAAGAGATATTCCTAATTATAAAAAGGCATAAATGTACAGCGACAAGGATATAGCAATTGTTATTTTAAACTGGAACGGTAAAACTCTGTTAGAGCAATTTTTACCTTCGATTTTAAAGTATTCTGAAGCTGCTAAAATTTATGTTGCAGACAATGCCTCTACTGATAATTCTGTTGAATTTTTAAAAACTTCGTTTCCTGAGGTTACAATAATTCAAAATTCTGAAAATGGTGGTTATGCTAAAGGTTATAACGAAGCGTTGCAACATGTTTCTGAACCACTACTTTGCCTTTTAAATAGTGACATTGAAGTTACTGAGAATTGGCTTCATGGAATTCTAACGGCTTTCAATTCTGAAGCTAAACCAGACATCCTTCAACCTAAAATATTAGATTACAAAGACAAGTCAAAATTTGAATATGCTGGTGCTGCAGGTGGATTTATAGATAAGTATGGTTATCCTTTTTGTAGAGGTCGTATTTTTGATAGCATTGAAGACGACAAAGGGCAATACAATAATGTCATAGATATTTTTTGGGCTTCTGGTGCTTGTTTCTTTATTAAAAATGAGGTTTTCAAAACTTTAAACGGCTTTGATGAAAGCTATTTTGCGCACATGGAAGAGATAGATTTATGTTGGCGCGCCTACAATAGTAATTATAAAACACAATATGTTGGCACATCTACAGTGTATCATGTTGGTGGTGCAACTCTAAGTAATACCAATCCTAAAAAGACATACTTAAATTTTAGAAATAGCCTTATGACTTTGGTTAAAAACACAGAAAAAAACGTGTTTTCTAAGGCTATAACAAGAATGTTTTTAGATGGTGTTGCAGGTATTAGGTTTTTATTTCAGTTAAAACCTTTACATTTTTGGGCAGTTTTAAAAGCACATTATTCGTTTTATATAAATTTGGGTAGAATTTTAAAGGAACGCAGAACACTCAAGAGACGTTCTAATTATTACCAAACCTCTTCTATTGTTTGGTCTTATTTTATAAAGAAGGTAAAAACTTTTAATTGTTTATAAAACTGTTAAAAGTTTTGTTAATCTATATCTTACGCAGTTTTCTTTTCTATAATTTTGATATGTTAAAATTAACAATTTAAACTATAATGAAAATTATGAAAAAACTAATGTTATTAAGTGTTTGCTCAATGGTGTTGCTAGCATCTTGCGTATCGAAGAAAGAATATGCTGCACTTGAAGCAAAACAACAAGAAACACAAGATTTATTAAATACTGCTACTGTAAAATTAAATAAATGTCTCTCTGATGCTGCTGCGGCAAATGCCAGAGTAGAAACCATGAAAGATCAGTTAGCTGATTTACGTAAAGCGAATCAAGATTTAATTGACACCAAAGGAAACTTAACAACCTTAACACAAAAAGGTGCTGAAAACCTTGAAAAATCTTTAGAAAGCTTAAAAGAAAAAGATTTAAAGATTTCTCGTTTACAAGACGCCTTAACTAAAAAGGATAGTGTAACACTTGCTATCGTTACTAGTTTAAAAAAGGAAGTTGGTATTGACGATCCAGACATTGAAATTAACGTAGAAAAAGGTGTTGTATTTATCTCTATTGCTGATAAGTTATTATTTAAAAGCGGAAGTTATACTGTAACAGATAGAGCTAAAGAAATTTTAGCTAAAGTAGCTAAGGTAATCAACAGTAAGCCTAATTTTGAAGCTATGGTGGAAGCACATACAGACAATGTACCTTATAATAAACCTCCATTATTAGACAACTGGGATCTTAGTGTAAAACGTGCAACCTCTGTTGTTAGAGTTTTAGAAAGCTTAGAAGTAAACCCTCAGCAACTAATTGCAGCTGGACGCAGTCACTATGTGCCATTAGTAGCAAATGATACTGCTGAAAACAGAGCAAAAAATAGACGTACAAGAATAGTTGTACTTCCTAAAATTGATCAGTTCTACGAAATGATTGAAGAAGAAATGAAAAATCTTTCTGCAGGAAACTAATTTTTGAACTCACATATTTTATTTTAAACTAAAAACCCAATGCTCATGTATTGGGTTTTTGTTTTATCCTAATGTACATTTAATATTACATAGAAAATCATTAATCTATCCTAAAACCGATTCTATAGTTTTAGCACGCTGAATTTTACCATTTACAGTCTCAACAAACTTATCAGTAATATAAATATGCTTTGGCACTTCAAATTTAGTAAGGTCTTTGATGTACTTTATCCTATTTGCAATACTTTCAGCAGAATCCCTTGGATTTTCTACTATTAAAACAAGACGTTCCCCTAATGTTTCATCTTCTTCTCCAGCAACTATAAAACGCTCGTCTATAGCAGGATGTAATTTGTCTTCAATTTGTTCTGGAAATAATTTTACACCACCAGAATTAATGACATTATCATAACGCCCAAACAACTGAAAACTGGTCTCTGATTTTAATTTTACAATATCATTTGTTGCCAAAGGCTCTCCTAATAAATTAGATGCATGTATAACCAAACACTGTCTCTCGTCTTGAGAAAAATTCACATTAGGTATAGCATTAAAATACTTCTCGCCTTTAGATACTTTTGATGCCAATTGTCTAACAGCAACATGAGTAACGGTCTCTGTCATTCCATAGGTTTCAAAAACTTTAGGACTGCAAGTTTTAATACGCTCTAATAATGGTTGTGTCACTTTAGATCCACCTACAATAATGGTTTTTATATTGTAAGTATACTTTAACGTGTGCTTAAGCTGTAAAGGAATCATAGCACAAAAGTCGTAGTGTTTTTCATAATCGAAAATTGGATGTGCACTTGGTTCTACATGATCAAGCTCTAACCCTAAAATCATGGCTCTCACCAACATCATCTTACCTGCAATGTAATGGCTTGGTAAACAATCTATAGCTGTGTTGCCTGGCTCTAAACCAAAGAAATCTCCAGTAGCAATGGCAGAATTTACCATGGCTTGTTTTTTGAGTTTTATCAGTTTTGGTTTACCTGTTGATCCAGACGTATTAACTTCTATATAATCTTTATCATTTAACCAATCGATTAAAAAGTTTCCTGTAGCCTTTTCGTAAGGTTCGCCTTCTTTTATAAGACTGTATGCTACTTCTTTTAAATCTTCGTGGTCGTAGTGCAGACCGTTTAGTTTAAATCTATTATGAACTTTATCGTATTTTGGTGCCATTATTCTCCTATAATTTTATAATCTTCTTTTGGTGGTTCGTATACCTTACCAAACAAACGTTCTTGCCAGTTTTTCCAACCATATTTCTTAGATAAAATTAGCAACATAATTGGATAAACAACCAATACTGGTATTAAAATTTCGCCAACAATACTCATTGATGGCTCAGCAGTACTTTTAAAGATGGCATCGGTTTGTAATGCTGTCCAATCTGCTGTAACCAAAAGAGATGCAAGCAAGTTGTTTCCTAGATGGAACCCTAAGGCAAGTTCTAATCCGTCATCCATTAAAGTCATAATACCTAATAACAAACCTGTACCTATGTAAAATATCATCATTTTCCAAAAACCAACATTAGTAACTTCTGGGTTTGCACTATGAGCTATACCAAACAAAACCGAAGTAAGGATTAATGGAAACCATTTATTTTTTACATAAACACCAATATACTGCATAAAATAACCTCTAAACAGGTATTCTTCTAATCCTATCTGAAAAGGAAAAAGAACAATACTTACTAAAAATAAAATTGAAAACTTCTTAAAGTCAAATTGATAAACAATCTCTGAAGCATCAATGTTATAGCCTACAATGAATGATACTATTGTAAAAACAGCAATCATCATAAAAGCAAAAAATACCCTACCATAATCAACTTTGCGTCTAGTTGTAGTTAAGGATAAAATACTACGTTGGTGAACATATTTTACCAACACAAACAATAGACCCAATAAAAATGCAAAAGGTATAAGATTAATTGCTAGATTGAGACTAGATGGTATATCCTTCATCATTTCATAAGCAGCCTCCATTTCTGAAGGATCTGTTATTAAATAAAACACAAAGTTTAGCAAGAAGATACCTGCAACCAATACTGTAGTTAGGATAAACATCCAGATTTCTCGTTGACCTTTATAGGCTTGTTGTATGTAATTAAGTCTCATATTTTAAATTTCCAATCTTTGTTTAAATCGTATTGCAAAGTACCATTTTTTACGGTTAATGGTGAAGCAAAATTATTAGTATATAAACTTCCTGTTCCTAGCCCTTGAGGCATCGTATTTTTTAATGTATAAGTCCATTGTGCTATGGCGTTTAAGCCTATATTACTTTCTAGCGCACTAGTTATCCACCATTTTATATTTAAATCTTCGGCAATATTTATCCATTGTTGACTTCCGTTAAAACCACCAACAAGACTTGGCTTTAAGATGATATATTGTGGTTTTATAGTTTGAAGCACCTGTAGTTTATTTTCTTTTGAAAACACACCTATTAATTCTTCATCTAAAGCAATTGGTAATGGTGTAGTTTCGCAAAGGCTTGCCATCTCCTCAAACTGCTTTGGTTTAATGGGTTGTTCTATGGAATGTAATTGATATTCCGAAAGACGCTTCAATTTTTCGAGAGCTTCTTTAGGAGAAAATGCTCCATTAGCATCTACACGCAATTCTATATCTGAAATTGAAAACTCTTTTCGTATAGACTTTAGAATATCAAGCTCGGTTTGAAAATCTATAGCACCAATTTTTAGTTTTATACAGTCAAATCCAGCTTCAATTTTTTCCTTTACTTGCTTACGCATAAAGACTTCGTTTCCCATCCAAACCAATCCATTAATCGGAATAGTATCTTGCCCTTTAGTAAATTTAGATGGAAAAAGGTTGAATTTAGATGCGCTTTCTAAAGATTTAAAAGCTGTTTCTAATCCAAATTGAATACTTGGATATTCTATTAGCTCCTTTAACAAAAACTCTAAACCAAGATGAACATTATTACAAACCCATTTTAGTTTGTCTTCATAATCTGGTTTATCATCTATACTCAAACCTCTTAAAATGCCACACTCACCTATTCCTGTTTTACCCTCTTCTTTGAGAAGAATAAACCAGGTTTCTTTGGTTGTCATAACACCTCTAGACGTACCGCTTGGTCGCTTAAAATTGAGAGTATACTTATGGTAAGTGGCTATCATAATTCAATAGCAAAAGTAGTTAAATATTTTCGTATTTTAGAAGCTCAAATACACCTACAAATGCCAGATTTTCCAAATATTATTCTTTATGCAATACCTTTTTTCATTTTAGCTATGTTGCTAGAATTATATGTTACTACAAGAGAACAATTAAAGCACGTAAAAGGTTATGAACCAAAGGATGCTTTCTCATCTATAGCAATGGGTTTGGGTAATGTAATCTTAGGATTTGCGAGTAAAGTGTTAGTCTTATTGGCTTTAACTTGGGTTTATGAAAACTTTAGATTGTTTACAATTCCGGTAGCATGGTGGTCTTTTGTTCTACTATTTTTTGCAGACGACTTGGCATATTATTGGTTTCATAGAATTTCGCATGAGTGTCGCTTGTTTTGGGCATCTCACGTGGTACACCATTCATCTCAACACTACAATTTAAGCACAGCATTACGACAAACTTGGTCTGGTGGTTTTTATTCGTTCATTTTTTGGCTGTGGTTACCGCTTTTAGGATTTCATCCTGCCATGATATTATTACAAATGTCCATTAGTTTATTATATCAGTTTTGGATTCATACCGAAGCCATAGATAAAATGCCACGTTGGTTTGAAGCCATATTTAATACACCTTCGCATCACAGAGTGCATCATGGTAGTAACCCGATTTATTTAGACCGAAATCATGCTGGAATATTGATTATTTGGGATAAACTCTTCGGAACATTTCAACCAGAGTTAGATGACGAAAAGGTAAAATATGGACTTGTAACTAACATCAACACTTATAATCCTGTTAAGATTGCTTTTATTGAGTGGTGGAACATGCTAAAAGACACATTTACCGGAAAAAAATCTTTAAAAGATCGTTTTCAATATTTGATAAAACCACCAGGTTGGAAACACGATGGCACTGGTAAGCTAAGTGATGATTTACGTGAAGAATGGTTGAACTCCAAGAAATAAAACATGACATTTGACAATAAAGTTTTTTGGATAACAGGAGCTTCGAGTGGTATTGGCAAAGCCTTAGTATTGGAATTGTCAAAACAAAATTGCAAACTCATAATATCATCTCGAAGAGAAACAGTTTTAAACACCGTTAAAAACGAATGTCAACAACCTGAACATATCAAAGTCCTCCCTTTAGATTTAGCAGATTATAAAACCATGCCAACCATAATAGAAAAAGCTATTTCATTGTTTGGCAACGTTGATATTCTCATCAACAATGGTGGCATTAGTCAGCGCTCTTTAATCATAGATACAGATATCGAAGTAGACAAAAAACTTATGGATATTGATTATTTAGGTACAGTAGCTCTGTCTAAAGCCTTACTTCCACATTTTATTGCCAATCAATCTGGTCATTTTGTTACTGTTACTAGTTTAATGGGCAAATTCAGCTCGCCTTATCGCTCTGCTTATTGCGGTGCAAAACATGCACTCCATGGCTTTTTTGATGCCTTAAGATTAGAGCACGATAAAGACAACATAAAAGTGACCATGATTTGCCCTGGTTTTGTAAATACTAACGTTGCGCGCAATGCATTGACAGGTGATGGCTCTACCCAAAACGAACAAGATACAGCAACAGAAAACGGCTTAGATGTTGATGTTTTTGCCAAACGGATGCTAAAAGCCATTAAAAAACAAAAGTTTGAAGTATATATTGGTAAAGGCGAAACCAAAGGTGTTTACCTGAAACGCTTTTTTCCTAAGTTATTGCATAAAGTTGTTTTGAGAAGTCAAGTACGGTAAGTCCTTTAGTCTTCATTAATATCTATTTCGCAGGCATTAGCTTTGAATTTTATAGCTGCTAATGTTTCCCAAATATCGAAATCGAAATCACTTGGAGAAAACCGAAACAGCAATAATGTTTTATCCTTTTCTAAACACTTGTAATAATTAGCTGAAACATTTAAAGTCATCATATCTTTTGAATGAAACGCATTATAAAGACGAATTTTTCCTTTAAAACTGTTTTCTCCGTCTTTTAAAAATAGTGCAATAGATTCAGGAACTTTAAAATTTTGATCCTTGTTGACAACGGTCATTAAGCCATCAAAATACAATTGCAAATCTTGCTCTAAGGTGCTTTCATTTACTCCAATATTTCCTTCTATACTCCAAGCAAAGGCATAAGACCAATACTCTATACTATCTTGATTAGACCATTCTTTTGGAAAATAGGCTTCTTCAAATCCTTTATAGTTAATCTCTCGGGCAAAATGAATTGGAAATTCAAAGACTTCTTTTGCCCACAAACTATCAACCTCTAAAAGATTTTCTGATTTGTTTATTTGAGCAACACCAAATAAAAAACAAAACACAAACACTATTGACAATGAAATTCTTTTCATATTCTAATGGTTAAAATGCACTTCGACCTCAAGTTCTACAGCATCGGAAATCGCATAATCTTTAACTTTTGCTACTCCCTTTGAGCTGTAGGTTATCCCAAATTCTGTTCTGTCTATTTTAAATTTAGTGGAAAGCTTCTGTTCATTTGGATAATATTCTACATTGAATAAAGTTACTGGCTTTGTAACATTTTTAATAGTTAGGTTTGCATCTATTTTAAGCCTATTATCATTAACCTTTTCAAAGCTTGTAAACTCTAATTTAGACTCTGGAAATTTTTCAACATCAAAAAAGTCATCATTCTTTAAGTGGTTTACCAAATCTTCACTATAATCTCCATCTGTATTAACAATAGTAGTCATATCTACAACAAAACTACCGTCTTTAATTTCATTATTTTCAAACTCTAGGGAACCTGCTTTAAAATCTACCGTTCCAAAGTGGTTTCCAAAGCTAAAAAGCATAGAACCTTTCCACTTTACAACACTCTTCTCTAAATTAATTGCAATCTTTCCTTCTAAATTTGCTGTACTTTTTTCTGGAATTTCTTCTTTTGACACCAATAAATTCTCGCTGTTTGTGTTTGCTTCTTTCTTACAACCAGTAAAAATGCAAACTGCCATAAAGATTAATAGAATAATTGTTCGTTTCATAATTGATTTATTTTATTGATTTTGAATAAGTTTAAAAGTAAATTCCTTGACAGAATCTTGATTATTGAGATAATCGTTTATAGGTTGTATTACTTCATAATCTGGAAGTATACCTTTACTATCATCTAGTCCCTTAACAGCTACTTGAGATGTCGTATTTGCTGCGTAATATTGATACTTTGTATACTTTAATCTTAAAACTGTTTGGCCAGCCGTACAAAAGTGATTAGATCCTAATTCTTCGCCTATAACAGTACCAAGATTGTGGTACTTTGTCATTGCCATAAAGTGACCTGTAGTAGAATTGCCATTACCATCAATTAAAAAATAGAGTTTCCCTTTGTAAGTTTTCTTAAAGGGTTGATGCATAATTTCTTCTGTTTCTGCATCTATATTTAAGAAGTAAGCAAATGGTTTGCCTATTAAATATTTTAGTAAGTGAATACTTGATTCTGCTGAGCCTCCTCCATTAAAACGCAAGTCTATAATAAGGTTTTCAGTCTTATTTTGGTTTATTTTTTGAAAACTATCATCAATAAAATTTTCAAACTCGCTAAGGTTATTCCAAGGATAATAATTAAAGCTCGAAATGGTTAATACAGCGATTTTATCATACTCAAAATCGAGACATAAATTATCTGGACAAGGTTTGGCAAAAGGTTCTTTAAAGCTTGGATAAGCATCTAAAGCGTTCAAGATAATTGGTGTTTTTTGTTCTTTTATTTGAATTGAGAAGCGTTTTGGAAAATTCAACGCATACGGAATCATGGCTGTTGCCCAATAATTAAATTTATGACGTTTATAAGTCTCTATATGACCTTGAGACGGAATATGTTTGTAAATTTCTGAAACAATATCCTCAACTGGCAATCCGTTAATTTTAGTGATTTCATCTTTTACGGCAACCTTATTGGCATTGGTACAACCATCAATGACATACAGTCGTTCGTTAATCCACCTTACATCTAAAGGAAACAACAATTGTATTGGCATAGCATCCCAATCTTGCGAGAAATTGTTAGATGTATGCGAACAGTTGATACTTGAAATAATCTCACGACAATACCAAGAAAACTCAGCATAGGTTGTATTTTCGTTTATGGCAGCTTTCTTTTCGTTTACCGTTTTCCAAAAATTGGCTTTAGAAATAAATTTTAATGCATTGGGATGAACCTCTAATAACTTATTAGCCAATTGATCTAAATCGGCTTTGTAATCTTCAACAGGAAATATTTTTGCAAATTTTTCTGAAGGATTTATTGGTTTTTTATTCGGAAAATTAATGCGAGCTATCATATCCTCAGCATTAAAGTTATCTGGATTCATTGCTAAGGATTTTTTATAATTTTTAATGGCTAAATCCATTTCACCCAGATTGAAATATGCTTCACCCAAACTATCGTAAGCGTTATACCAATCAGGAAATTGCTCTACAATCAACTTAAAAACCTCTAAAGCTTCACCTGGTTTATTGTCCCAAAGCAATCCGTAACCATACATTGTAATTTCGTCCTTGTTTTCAAAATTGTAGGCATCTGCTTCATTACGTTTTAGAGTTCTGTATAGTTCTATTCTTTCATTAATCGTTAGATCTGCATTCTCTTTTAAAACTAGACTTATCGACTGCTGAGATATATTATTATTTTGAATTTGAACATCATTAGATAAGACATCATTTTTTGAGTTCTTACACCCAAGAAGAAACATTAATAATAAGATGATAAGACATTTTTTCATTTCTAAGATTTTATCCAAAACTAGATTGTTAGCGCTCAGAAAGTGTCAAAAAAGTGTAAAAGAAATGTGAAGTCTTGTAAAAAGTGTTTAAAATGCTGTTCTTTACATAGCTTATGAAAAAACACTGTCGCTTTAATCTATTATTAGTAGTTGCAATTGTGCTAACCTCTTGTGCTTCTAAAATGCAAGAGACTAATTCTGATACAGTAAAAGTAGCTGTTAGAGCTGTCGGTCATGAGCTACTATTGTTACAAAATGATTCTACTTCTTTGGTTTTACCTATTGAAGAAATTGACACAGGGACTTATAAACTTCAATTTCAAAATGAATTGTCTATTGAGCCTGGATTTTTAGTAGATGCTATAACTCGAAACTTTAAAACTGCTGAGTTACCTTCAAATTACATTATTGAAGTTGTACAGTGTAGCGATGACCAAATTGCTTATAGCTATCAAATGAAGCGCAAAAAGGATAGTGAAATTGTTCCTTGTGGCAGTCGGGTTTTACCAAAATCGTGTTATTTACTATTGGTGAAATTTCAAAATAATGATGAAACTATTGTATCGTTTTGGATTCCTATTGCTTTACTACTCATTTTAATTTTGATAGTTCTATTCATTTTAAAACGAAGAACCGTTTTAAAACCTAAAGAACACAACGATGACAGAATAAAGTTAGGAGGTTTTATTTTTTACCCAGAACAGCATAAGCTCGTAAAACAAGCCGTGGAAATAAGTCTCTCTAAAAAAGAATGTGAAATCCTTGAAATCTTCTCTGAAAAGCCTAATGAAATTATCTCCAGAGAAGAACTCACAAAACGTATTTGGGAAGATAATGGTGTTGTGGTAGGTAGAAGCTTAGATACTTACATCTCTAAACTTCGTAAAAAACTACAAGACGACCCTAATATTAAGCTAACCAACGTACATGGTATTGGGTATAAGTTGGAAGTATCCTAGAACAACTTTTCTAATTAGCAATGTCTAAAACATCTTTTTTCTCTCTTCCATTTTTTGTTAACCTATACAATTCATATATAAAGTAAGCACCCATAAAACAAACTGCTAACCTATCTTTATTCCACAGATGATAAATAGCAATACCCAATAATATAGGTGGCAAGAATCTAAATAATTTAGAGATAAACTTGAACCAAACCTTTACTTTTTCAGGGAGAATTGACTTTAATTGCACTGAAAAATAATCAAGAACTATATTTAGAAGATGAACTGCTGAGTAAAGTAATAAAAGTAAAAAAACACCTATGATTAACGTACTCACCACCTCACCTTCATCAATGTATAATTTATAAAGGAAGTCTATTGTGAAATATATGACTCCTATAAAAAGAATTGGCCTAATTGCCTTTTTCCAAATAACAAATAAGAATTCTTTCCTGGTCATTTTTTACAACTCTACACTCTCACCGATACCTAACAGCATTAAATCTTTATCCTTTTCAAAGAATTTGCGCTTGGCTTCATCGTGGTCTATTTCTATATAACCAAAAGTATCAAAGTGATAACCTAATACTTTATCGCACTCTAGAAAGTCGCTTGCTAAGATTGCATCCTCAACTCCCATAGTAAAGTTATCTCCAATTGGTAAAATAGCTAAATCTAGCTTTGTACGTAATGGAATCAACTTCATATCCATAGTTAATGCGGTATCACCAGCTATGTATATATTTTTGTGCTCGCCTTCTATAATAAAACCACCTGGTTGTCCACCGTATTTTCCATCAGGAAAAGATGATGTATGAATAGCGTTAACATATCTCACATTACCAAACTCAAAATCCCACGAACCACCATGATTCATTGGGTGACCTTCAAAACCTAAGTTTTGATAATGGGTTACAATTTCAAAATTAGAAACGATGATTGCTCCTGTTCGTTTGGCAATAGCTTCTACATCTAAAACATGGTCTTGATGTGCGTGTGTTAATAAGATATAGTCGGCTTTAATCTGCTCTATATCAATTTCTGAAGCTTTTTCATTACCAGTAATAAAAGGATCAACTAAAATATGGATATCTTTAATCTGAATACCCAATGTGGCATGACCGTAAAATGTAATTTTCATAACCTAAATGTTATTTTAATATCATAAACTGTTTTTTCTTGCGTCTATCACTCATCATAATAAAAGTTTCATCTTGATAAGTACCATAAAATGGCAAATAGAATGTTTTACCTTTATTGTCTTGTATTTTGCTATAAATGACCTCTCCTGAATTATCATAAACGATGTCATATAACGAAGAGGACTCAAAGAAACCTTTAGATACCTTTGTTCTACCATCTTTCTTTTCTAAAAGATTTTTTCCTGAATTAAGCAGTACATGCAGTTCATTATTTTTTACAAATGCATTATATGAAGGCGTCGTAGATCGTTTAAAAATACTTCTTCCCCAATCTAATCCACCTGAAGCACCAAACTTTAATATTAATATATCATCATAATGATAAACTGTTTGCCAATAACCACCATTCATACCTGTGGAAACATAGGTTTGTGTTATATAAAATTCTTCAGCCAATAAGTAAGTATTACCATCAGAGTCTTCTAAAATATAGTCTACATAAAAATTCTTAAGCTCTTTACCTTTCTTTTTGTCACCTCTTTTATCTCCATATAGGTCTTCATAAACATCAATAGGAAGCTCATAATTTTTCTGACTAGAAACTGAAAAATTTTCGGAATCAATTATAAAATTACAACCACCTTTTATTTTTCCAGTACGCTTTTCAGAATAGAAACCAATAAGGTGTAGTTGATTTTTTAAATCTGTTATATTGAGACTTCTAATATGTTGGTCTGCAATACTGATAACTAATTCTTTGTTATCATTCTCTGTTATTTTATTTAAAATAAAATCATAATTGGCCTCACCTTTTTTCTTTTCTTTCTTACCATCTTTATACAGTTTTCCTAATACATAAACCTCGGCATTATCTGTTACAGAAATATCGTTATGCTTAAAATATTTTTTATCATGCTTTTGGTAAGATTTGGTAAATAAAAGCTCTAAACTATTAGCATCAAAAACTCTAATTGCATAGTCATTAACATCTTTATAGATATTGTCTGTTGCTATCGCCAAATATTTTCCATTAGGTGATAAATTAAAGCTTGTTTGGCGCTCACCTCTTCCAGAAAATAAATATCTTTTCTTGGCTACATTAGCTTCAAAAAGTGTCTTTTTACTATGGGTACCTGATTTAATATTAAAAACATGGCAATAAACTATACGCTCTTTAACCTTGGGTGAGTAGACCGTAAAAACTTTTATCTCATCTCCAAAAACCACTTCTCCAACATAACGCTCCTTTTTATCGCTTTCTATAACGACTTGATGTGTTTTAGCAAGGGTTTTATCAAAAACATCAAATAAAATATCTCGTTTACTTTCTCTTACAACTCCTGTTAATCCCTCTTTGGTGGTATGAATGGTTAAAATTTCGGTAGACTTTACATCATCTTTATACTCTTCACTTTCACTTACTTGTAATTTGGTTTCTTGGGCATTTACAAAACATATTGTCACAAAGAGGACAATCGATAATAGATTCTTCATTAATAGGGTTTATAAGTTTTAAATAATTACGTTTTCAATGTAATAAAAACTTAGCTACTGTTCAAAGAAAAATCCTTTTACATATTATTCATCCTAGTACAATATGTCTATTAACTAATTAATACAAAACATACCCAACACCTAACAATAATGCGAAAAGAAATGTAGATAATGCCAATACTTTTAATTGACTATCAAAATCGTCAGGTTCTTTTGCTGCTTTTATTTTTTTAAGGTGAATTAATAATGGAATAAAAGCTATCAAATACAGAAAATTATACGAGTTTTCTACGTAATAAAAAATTGAAAAAACTACAGAAGCTAACATCGCTCCAGTTATGAGAAAATAGTGGTATCGTTTAGCTCTACTAATGCCCAACTTTACGGCTATTGTAATTTTACCAACATTGGCATCTGCATCAATGTCTCTCATGTTATTTAGATTTAAAACGCCTACACTTAATAACCCTAAGGCTATAGCAGGCAATAAAACAACGTGATCTATGGTATGCATATAGAGTAAATAACTACCCAAAGTACTTATTAGCCCAAAAAATATAAATACAAAAACATCTCCTAATGCTCTGTAACCGTAAGGTGAATCTCCCATGGTATAATTTAGAGCCGCGTAAACTGATAGACCTCCCAAAAAAACAAAGAGCAATAAGAATAAGAAATTGGTTGGACCGAAAGCAGCCATAATTAATGACAATGTGAGTATAATAACTACCACTATATTAAACTTAATGGCATCTAGCATTTCGTCTGGTGTAATGATACCACTTTGTATGGCTCTTTTTGGTCCTACTCTATCATCATTATCGGTACCTTTAACACCATCGCCATAATCATTTGCTAAATTAGATAGTATTTGAAGACTTATAGTTGTTAAGATGGCTAATACCAAAACCCACCAACTAAAGTGCCCATTATAGATAGCAAAGCAAGTTCCTAAAATAATTCCAGAAACAGAGAGCGGCAAGGTTCTAAGCCTCATGGCAGAAAGCCAAGGTTTAATTTTTTTCATGTGGTTTTATTAAGCCTTTTATTTTAAGGAATCCACTTTTTTGGAAAGTTAGGTTTTCTTTTTTCTAAAAATGCATCACGACCTTCTTTTGCTTCATCTGTCATGTATGCTAAGCGTGTAGCTTCTCCTGCAAATACTTGTTGCCCAACCATACCATCGTCTGTAAGATTCATTGCAAACTTCAACATTTTTATAGATGTTGGTGATTTTGCCAGTATTTCTTGAGCCCATTCGTAAGCTGTACTTTCTAACTCTTGGTGTGGAATAACTGCATTAACCATACCCATTTCAAAAGCTTCTTGAGCAGAATAATTTCGCCCTAAGAAGAATATTTCTCGCGCTTTTTTCTGACCTACCATTTTTGCTAAATATGCAGAACCATATCCACCATCAAAACTAGTAACATCAGCATCTGTTTGCTTAAAAATAGCATGTTCTTTACTAGCAAGTGTTAAATCGCATACAACATGTAAGCTGTGACCACCACCAACAGCCCAACCTGGTACTACAGCAATAACAGCCTTAGGCATAAAACGTATGAGGCGTTGAACTTCTAAAATATTTAATCGATGGTAACCATCATCACCTACATAACCTTGATGACCTCTGGCTTTTTGGTCTCCTCCAGAGCAAAAACTCCAAATACCATCTTTTGACGAAGGTCCTTCGGCACTTAACAATACAACACCTATGTTTACATCTTCATTAGCATCATAAAATGCATCATAAAGTTCTGAAGTTGTCTTTGGACGAAACGCATTTCTGACATCTGGACGATTAAAGGCTATTCTTGCTACACCATTGCATTTATGATAGGTAATATCTTCATAAGATTTGGCAACTTTCCAATCTATATGGCTCATATTCTTTAAAATTTTGATAGCAAAAATAAGGAATTAATAATAATGCCTAAACTCTAATTTTAGTTTGAATTTATTTTACTCACATACTATATTTGTCGCTGAATTTTTATTATTATGATTACATCCCCTAGGATTAATAATACAAATTTTACAAGTTTAAAAGTTGAGTTAGGTGAACTCCGTTTTAATCATAGATATTTGGTAGCAGTCTTTGATGAAGGTGTAGATCTCAATTTTGAAAACTTTAGTGAAATTACAAACATTATTAAAACTCAATTCGAAAACAGACCTTTTGGTTTTATTTCTAATAGAATAAACTCTTATTCTATAAATCTTTCAGATGCCAATAAGTTTAATAAAATGTTTCCTAACCTAAAAGCTTACGCAGTTGTAGCCCACAACCCAATAACTGAAAAGGTATTTGAAATAGAAGATCACTTTTTTACATTCAATAGAAAATCTTTTAGGAATCTTGATGATGCCATAAATTGGGTAGAGAATACACTCTCAAGTCTTTAATATATGCTATATAGCAAGAAGTAGAAAATTGTATTAGCCAATATATTAAACTAACCTAATACCTTTTTCTTCTATTGTTATTAATCTGTCTTTGTAAAGAGAGCCAATTGCTTTTTTAAATGCTTTTTTACTCATCTGCAGTTGATCCTTTATATCTTCTGGGCTAGATTTATCATGCAGAGGTAAAAAGCCACTATTATCTTTTAACTCGTTAAGTATATGCTCTGCATTTGGTTCGATGTTTCTGTAACCTATTTGACTAAGAGATATGTCTAACTTATTATCATGTCGTACTTTTTTAACGATTCCCTTCAGTCTATCACCTACACTTATGTCTTTATAAATTTCATCTTTAAATACTAAGCCTAAGTGCTTTTTATTAACAATAACATTCATACCTATTTCTGAAGGATGTGATACTATTAAATCTACCTCATCAAACTGCTTAACAGTAAGTTCTTTATTATCTAAAAAACGATTGGTTTTGCTAGATGCTACTAAACGCTCTGTCTCTTCATCCAAATAACAATACACTAAATACCAGCCACCAGCTTTCATTTTAAAAGCCTGTTCTTTAAATGGGCAAAACAATTCTTTTACCAAACCCCAATCTAAGAAAGCACCAAACTTGGTAACCTGGTTACAACGCAATAATGCAAAATCACCTTTTTTAATAAATGGTTTGTCTGTAGTTGCTACTGGTCGTTCTTCATTATCTAAATACACAAAAACCTCTAGCTTATCACCTATTTCAAATGCTTCTGGCACATATCTATTTGGTAATAAAACTTCACCATCTTCTCCATCACCCAAAAATAATCCTGGTTCAGTATCTCTTAGTATTTCTAATGTATTGTATTCTCCTAAATGTATCATGCTGCAAAGGTAGAAATAAGTTGCTTGTGAAAAGTAGAAAGTTTCAGAAATAAAAAAGCCTCTCTTAAATAGAAAGGCCTTTATATTTTATAAACTAAATTCTATTAGTAAACAGAAGCTTTGTTAAAATGAGTACATAATAAATAATATACTACAGCTCTGTATTTATTTCTATTTGATTGACCATATGTCTCCATTACAGAAGCAATAGCTCCATCTAAATCATCGCTTTCACTTAGACCTAATTTCTTAATTAAGTAATTGTTCTTTACAGTTGCTAATTCGCTTTCGTCAGAACCAGAAACAGTTGAAGAATCTGCATTGTAAATTGAAGGTCCTAAACCTACAGTAACTTTAGTTAATAAATCCATATCTGGATTCACACCACATTTGTCTTTTAAATCAGCTGCGTATTTCGCAATTAATTCGTCTCTTTTACTCATTTTTCTATTTGTTTTAGGTTAAATAAATTGTCCTCTAAAGGTAAGTATTTTTTAGACACCTAAAAAGAGAAGAAGTCACATCTTATTGATAATTAACGATAAGATTACTTTATGAATTTAAAATAATCTAAAAGCACCTTGTCATTAGTATCTGAGGGAGTAAAAACCTCTAAGAGTTTTGGCTTTTTTGAACCATTATAAAACTTTTCCAATGCTTCATCTAAAGATTTTTCATCTGAAGCTATAGAATATTCAAAACCATACATTTCGCAGAGTTGCTTAGCTGTTAAATGATGTTTGGTTTCAAAATACGTATCAAAGTTTTCGGTATTCTTATGCCCAGGTAAAATCCTAAAAATACCGCCACCTTCATTATTTATAACAATGATTCTGAAGTTTTTTGGAATGTAATTATTCCAAAGTGCATTGCTATCGTAGAAGAAACTTAAATCACCTGTAATAAATGTTGTGCGCTGTGTATTAGCTAAAGCTGCTCCAATTGCTGTACTTGTACTACCATCTATACCACTTGTACCTCTATTACAGAACACTGCAATATTTTTTCTGAGCTGAAATAGTTGTGCGTAACGTATTGCAGAACTATTACCTAATTGTAATTGACTTTGCTTTGGAACGCTCTTTAGCAACGTATTAAAGACCGTAAAATCTGAAAAAGGAATCGTCTTCAAATAATCATCCTGAAGCTTTCTACGCTTTTGTCTCACCTTTAACCAATTGGTTTTATAGTCACTTTTTGTATGATGTGTTACTTGTGGTAAAAACGTTTTTAAAAACGTGTTAGGTGTTAGTTTGATGTGTTTGTCTAAACAGAAAAACGTGTCATTAGCATTAAACAAATCTACATGCCAATGATCTTCTGGTTTGTATTGTCTTAAAAAAGCTTTAATCTTCTTAGAAACTATCATACCACCAAAAGTCAATAGAATGTCTGGTTGTAGCGACTGAAATTCTTCCTCGTTAAGTGGAGCTATCATTTTATCGATTCCTGGGAAAAAATCAGGATGGTGCAAGTTTGAAGTGGTTTCTGTAAAAACCAATATACTATCATCATCTGCTAATTCTCGTAACCACTGCTCTTCTATAGAGTTTGGTTGCAGCACACCAACCAATATCATCTTTCGTTTTGCTGAGTGCCAAACATCCAACAGACTCTTTATTTCAAAATCGTCTATCTTCTCTGTTCGGTCTGCTATACTAAATGGTTTAGGGTTAATACTCAATTCATCTACCGTTTCATAAAGCGGTTCATCAAAAGGAACATTGATATGAACTGGTCCAGATTTTAATCTTGATATGGTTATAGCATCATGTATTTCAGATTCGTTATGCGATTGTATGTCTTTTTGTAATCCTAAGAATCGCTCTAACTTATTCTCTATACTTCGCATTATTGGCAACTCATCGTCTGTAGACTTTTGCTCTTTATCTTTTAAATCTAACTTTAGATTTGCACTATACAAGACGTGTTCTCCATAAACATTTTTCTGTTTTATGGTTTGTCCATCTCCTACATCTATTAAATGTTTTGGTCTATCTGCAGATAAAACCAATAATGGAATATTGCTGTAATACGCTTCAGAAATTGCAGGATAATAATTAAGTAACGCACTACCAGAAGTACAAACTAACGCTACTGGCTCTTGTAATTGTTGCGCGATACCAAGTGCAAAAAAAGCAGCACAGCGCTCGTCTACTATACTATAGCAGTTGAAAAATTCATCGTGCGTAAAACCTATGGTTAATGGTGCATTTCGGCTTCCTGGCGAAATAATTATATGCTTTACATTATGCGTTTTGCATAACGTAACAACCGTTTGGGATAAGGGAATTTTAGAGTATTTCATCAAATAACAAAGATAAGGATTCTCTTCGTTTTAACTTAAAACGTTAGCAATAGTTTTGGTTTTGTTTACCGTTTCCTCCCATTCCTTTTGTGGTATGGAATCCTTTGTGATACCTCCACCAACATATATCATTGCTCTATGACCTTTTAGTTGCATACAGCGCAGGTTAACATAAAAATTAGAATGTGTTCTTACTACAGCATACGCATTGTTCTCAACATTTCGTCGGTTAGTATTTCTGGTTTTGGAAGTTTTCAAATTCAGTTCACCTAAAAATCCTGTATAAAATTCTCGATTGTAATTTTCATTTTTAAGAATAAACTGTTTGGATGTTTCTTTTGGAAAACCACAAACTGCTGGTGTTGGATGCAAGGCTTTAATAATAGATTTTAAGCTACTCTCACGTTTTATTCGACTATGAATATAAGTCTTTAGATGCAAGAGATTTCCAGCTCTTACAGTTTCAACTTCAGAAACATTTATAGTAATCGTGTAAGGTTCTATCTGTTTGGTGATATAGTCAGTTACAATTTGTTGCTCCTTGTATTCTTTGCTAGTCCAAGTTACCTCAGCGTCTGTTTCATAAGGCTGAGTTCCGGCTAAAGAAATTGTGGTCAATTGTTTCCCTTCAACCTTGAATAATAATTCTGGTGTTGCTCCTAGCCACAATCCAACTTTTGGATGATACCAACAGTACACCATCGCATTTTTGTAGGTATTGAAAAGTCTTTTGAAAATTGTAAATGGATTTTCGTTTTCTAAGTCTTTTTCAACCTTTCGAGATAGAACAACTTTCTCTAGATCTCCATTCTTAATCGTATCAACACCTTTGGTAACAAGCTTTATATGAGCTACTTCACCTTTACTTTCTATAGATGAAGTTTTAAAGTCTTCATCTAAATCTAGATTAGAGATTTCCAAAGTAAGATGCTCACAATCTCTTTCAGGTAGTAGTATACTTTTATTATTTAAGTCGAAAGGAGCAAACACAAAACCACTTTCTGAAAAATCTGAAGTTGTATGCAAAGCAGCATCATTTTGCAGCCAACATTTAATTACAGAATTAATGGCTCTACTATAAACTACAAAAGGTAATTGATTTTTATACTGCTGCTCTAAAGTTTCAAAAAAAGAATCTTGGGTCATTTATTACTTTTTAAGCGGTAATGAAATGGTAGATAATCGACAAACTGAGATTAAATTATCATGCTCGTCCGTTACTCTAATATCTAGCAATTGCGTGGTACGACCCTTATGCAAAAAAGTGGCTTTAGCGTACACATAGCCTTCTTTTACACTCTTTAAATGATTAGCTGTAATCTCTAAACCTCTCACAAAATACTGTTCTAAATCTGTAAAAATATGAGATGCAAAACTACCAACGCTCTCTGCCAAAGCTGCTGTTGCGCCACCATGCAACACACCATCTGGTTGATGCACCTTTGGTGTTACAGGCATTCTGGCAACCAAAAAATCCTCGCCATAGTCTACCATCTCTATATCTAAAGTTTCCATTAAAGTATTTTTTGAGACTTCGTTGGCCTTAGCCAAAATCATTTCCTTAGATAATTGCATATAAAACCTTTATTTTTACTCGATAATCGAGGTTTAAATACTCCGATAGTTACGTCGAAATGTTTAAAATTGTATCCTTTTAATACCTCTTAGGCTTGCCGCGAGGTAATTAATTATTTAACACAAAAATACTGAAACTACTAAGAATAATGAATTCAGAAGAAAAAGAAATCACATATAAAACGTGCAACTCCTACTCTACTTTAAACACATTAACCGAACATACTAAAAACGTGTGGTTTGTGTGCCATGGTATGGGTTATCTAAGTCGTTACTTTTTACGCTATTTTAAACACCTAAATGCTGAAGACAACTATTTTATAGCTCCACAAGCACCAAGCAAATATTACATACAACCAAAAATGCATGTTGGTGCTAATTGGTTAACAAGAGATAATACCGAAAGTGGCATGAAGAACATTCTCAACTATTTTGATGCGGTGTTTGAAGCTGAAAACATTCCTGAAGATGTCAACTTTATCGTATTGGGTTACTCACAAGGCGTGAGTGTTGCTATGCGCTATTTGGCTAAACGACAATTACAATGTTCTCAGTTGGTGCTGCACTCTGGAGGTATTCCTAAAGAATTAACCGCTAAAGACTTTGAGCATCTTTCTAAAGACACTAAAGTAAAACTCATTTACGGTACCGAAGACGAATATTTAGATGCTGAACGTATAGCACAAGAGTCGCAACGTGCGGATGAGTTATTTGGTGATAGATTAGAGATTCTTCCGTTTGAAGGAAAGCATGTGGTTAATGTAGATTATATTAATGATTTGGTTTAATGATAACGTCACTTCGAGTGGTTTACGAAGAATGAGTAAATTGTATCGAGAAGCAATTTTACTATAGTTCTCGATACATTTTGTATCGGTTTCGACTGCGCTCAACATGACACAAAACACTCGAACTGACGATATAATAAATAAAAAAATCCCATTTTCATGGGAATAGACCATGACAGCACCAACTCTCGAAAACAACCGTGTAAAACTTAGTCTGCTAGATTTAAGTAATTACAAACATTTAGAAACTATTGCGCAGCAAAAAGATCTTATCTACTACTCGCCTTCTGATATTTCTACACCAAAAAAACTAAGGGATTATGTGCAATTGGCTGTAGATGGCTACTATCACAAAATCGTTATTCCGTTTATTGTATTTGATAAAGCAACCCAAACCTATGCTGGCTCAACTCGTTTTGGACTCATCAACTGGAAAAACAAACTGCTGCATATTGGCTGGACATGGATTGGGCACGAATTTCAAGGCACTGGATTGAATGTTAATATGAAATTTTTAATGCTTCAGTATGCTTTTGAAACGCTTGAATTTGAAAAAGTAGAATTCAGGGTAGATGATAGGAACAACAAATCGAGACGCGCTGTTGAAAAACTCGGAGCGACTTTAGAAGGTATTTTACGCAAAGACGTCCCTATGAAAGATGGCTACAGACGTAATACCTGCTGCTATGGTATTTTAAAGGAAGAGTGGCCAGGTATAAAAGTGGAATTGCTTAAAGTTGTTGAGCAAGCGTAACGTCACTTCGAGTGATTTACGAAGCATGAGTAAATCGTATCGAGAAGTTTTTTTTATCGGTTCTCGATACAAATTTTATTCCTTTCACTCATAAAATCCACTCGAACTGACGCACAGGATGTCATTACGAGGAATGAGGCACGAATGACGTGGTAATCTCATCATAAAACTTCAATTCAAAAGATTGCCACGCTACCACTCTCAATAACATAAAAAAAAAGCCACAACTACATTGTGGCTTCTATTACTAACTTGTTTGCTGTAAGGTCTTATTCTTTTCTTTAAGAATAGCCAATTGCTTTTCTAAAAAGGTAATGGCTTCTTCTGTTTTGTAACTCGCTTTTGAGGCAAAGTCCTTCATGTCTTCTTTAAACTTGTCTTTACCAGATTTTGCGGCTTTAGACAAATCTTCTTTTACTTCTGTAAAGTCATCTACAAGTTTGTCTTTTATATCCTTGCCTTCTTTTTTAAGATGATCTCTGGTAACACTGCCTTTATCTGGCGCTAATAAAACACCTGCTGCAGCACCAATTAATGCTCCTAAAACTAATGCTCCTTTATACTGAATCATAATTTTTCTTTTTTAAGTTAAACGTTGTTTTACTTATTAGTAGTAAAATCTTGTGCTTTGTTACAAACAAATTCAGTGCCAAAGATTTAACTCTAAACATTTGTAACGCTATTCCGATTTATGCACTTCTAATTCTATTTCTACCATAAACTCAGGAAGCGCTAACCCCTTTACTTCTAGCCAAGAACCTGTAGGAAAACCGTTCTTGTATACTTCGGCTCTATAAGCAGATTTTTCGAGCATAGAAGCCATATCTGTTGTAAAAATATCTTCTTTAACTACATCATCAAAAGTACAGCCAAAGTGCTTCAATATTTTTTCTAAGTCAGCATAACAGTTTTTCATTTGTTGTTCTATATCACCAACAGCTGTTGGATTACCTTCATCATCCATACTTACCGCTCCAGATATTTTAATGTCATTTCCAATTTTTACAGCGTGAGAATACCCATAA
Source organism: Winogradskyella sp. MH6 (assembly GCF_022810765.1). Taxonomy (NCBI): domain Bacteria; kingdom Pseudomonadati; phylum Bacteroidota; class Flavobacteriia; order Flavobacteriales; family Flavobacteriaceae; genus Winogradskyella; species Winogradskyella sp. MH6. The sequence goes on from NZ_CP094494.1 coordinate 3,345,197, forward strand.
GCTTTTTCCACATCTGGCCTTAACAGAAAATACTCAGGCTTTTCAGCTTTAATGGTAACCTCTTTTTCTACGTCTTTAATGTCTTCCTTAGGTTGTTGTTTACAACTTTGGAACCCTAGAACTAATGCAAAAAGCATTACGGACAAAATTTTTTGGTTGGTTAGATGTTTCATAATCTTGCTTGTTTAGTGATTATTTAATTGGTTTTTGTCTATGTCATTTTTAGGGCGAGGATTTTCAAAAATAGACGAGGACGAGCAATTACTTATAGCCAATGTTATATGCAGTTTTTTATAGTTCATTCATTAATCGGACAAGCATCATTGAAAAAATGTCCACATTTGTATTAAATTCCAAAAACGGGCTTTTTCCAGCATCTTTCTGAATGTCAACTCCGTTTTTATATGGTGTTATGTCTAATATTTTATTTAGTCGGATTGTTTTGTTTCCTCTCGAACCCATAAAAATCAATCGTTTATTTGTCAGGTAAATATTTCCGCTGTCAATAATTTGCCAAACATCTTCTGAAACTGATTTTGCTGAAATACTACCCATTCGATAATAAACTCCTTTGGCAATTTTTATTCGTGCTGTTGGTCCTCCGTAATTTATTCGTTTTGTTACTCGTCTTTGTTCTTGCCAATTTACGTTAGCCATAAAGTACAAGTTTTCGCTTTTTTGAATATTAATTGGTGGATTTTCATAAATCGGTAATTCTCCGTTTTCAATAGTCCAATAAAGCCGATAGCGTTCGAGATTTTCTTTTGTTCTTTGATTTAGTTTTGGCTCAATTCCAAGACTTAAAGAAATCTCATTCATTTTTTCGAATTCCTCGTCACTCAATCGCTCGTCTGAAACTGCTTGATTTATAAAGTCGGTCAAAACTTTATTTGAATTGGTTTGCAAAATGTCATCCGCAACTTGGTCATTAAGCAATAGATTTTTTTTAAGCAATTCAAGATTATCTTTTTCCTCTTGCGTTAAAATTCCATCTGAAATAGCACTTTTTACTTCTTGGTCGTATAATTTTCTTGTTTCAAAATTCAAGACTTGCTTAATTTCCACATCTGTTAAATGCAGTAATTTTTTCAAGTGCAAAAAAGTATTTATTTCATCTTCGTCAATTACGTGGTCTTCCAAACAATGGTGAATATATTTTCTAAACAAGTTAAGTCGAAGAGCTTTGAACTTTTTATTTAATTTGAGTTTGTATTTATCCGCTATTTCTTGAATTTGCTCTAAACTTACTTTGGTCAAGTCATCTTCATTTTCAACAAAAAGGTTGTTGATTTCAATCAGAGCGTTTTCTTTCGGTGTTCTTTTCAGGATTTTTCCAATTAGAGATGGCTTCTTATTTTCTTTAATTTTAAATATGCTCATTGGCTTGGTTTAAATTGCATACAACGTTAAGATATAGTTCCGTTTCAATGAACTATATCATTTGATACTGAAACGAGTTCAGTACAAGTAAGCAAGTTAGAGTTTAATAACCAATAAGTCAATACGTAACTTTACGTAGTTTTAAACATCATTGTAAACGCTTTATAAAATCTAAAGTTTCAGATGCTGCCATACCATTTGGGTTACAGCCTAATTTGCCTTCTGGTATTTCTATGCCTAACTCTTTGTAGTGTGTTACCCAACCGTTGTGAAAGGTATTGGTTTCAACGTTTTTAAAGGTCATTGGTTCTAGCGTAAAAACAGAGTCTTCTTTAAACAATTCGTAGATATACTCTGAGCAGTAATAGCCTTTGTCTTCTAAAATGTAGGTGACGTTGTAAGGCTCACCAAGTAAGTCCTTAGCTTTAGAAATGGCATTTTCTACTTGTGGTTTGGTACTATTTTTAATTCGGTATACATCTGCTGTATAAGTTGAAGCATCATCAGGCTTTAAAAACAATTCTAAAGACTCTTTTACCACACCTTTGCCCAAATCTGAGTGGTAAACAAAAACGGTATCGTTTTCAACACTACAAATGCCCATGTGTGTGTAATTTGTAGCTTTTTCGGTTTGTGTTACCTCATTAATGGCTTCAGACAAATCACTTTGTGAAGCACCTCTAAAGACAATATCACCAGACTTAATTGCTGATGATGTTGAACAAGAACATACTAAGACAATTAGTATGAGTAATGGCATTTTTGTATGTATGGTAGTCTTCAAACTCTTTCAGAAATATCTAATAAACTAAAGCGAAATTAGCGCTTTTATCGTAAAAATATTAGTCCTGCCGAGAATTTTAAGGGTTTCTAGCCAAAACGGTTACATTATAGCCAACCAATCTATTATTACCATGAGAACAATTATAATTTTATTCTTCACACTTCTCTTTTTTAATACAGGCTCTGCTCAGGTAACCTTAGAAGACGATGGCTTACATTTTGCTGTTGGTGCTGCTATCTCTAGCGGAACTTACGCTTACGTTTATTCTAAAACCAAAAATAAAAGTAAAGCCTTTTGGTACAGTTTCGGTTTATCTTCTTTAGCTGGTTTTGCCAAAGAGTTTTACGATGGCAATATTATTACAGGAAAGTTTGATAACAGTGAAATGATTTCTACAATGCTAGGTGGACTAAGCGCAAGTTATACCTTTAATATTTTTACAGGTAAACGCAAAAAGAAAAAAAGAGAAGAATTATTAGCTTCCTTTAATTGATAAGCTTAGCTACAATATCTTTTACTGGTAGTATTTCTTTGGTATGCTCTATACTTGGTCCTGCAACCCAAACCGTTTTATAGGTCGCTTTTTTAGCTGCTTTTTCAGTCGCTTTCATACCTATTGAAAAGCGTATCATTTTTACCCACTTTTTAAGCTTTCGGTTTTTGTTGAGGAGATTTTCTATCCAAGTAGATTTTGTACCTATTTTTTGTACATAAGGTGTGTTGATAACTGTACACGGAGTACCAGAAATGCGCTCTGTCATTACAATATCTTTTGCACCATAATCTACACAAGCTTGCTTATACTCATCGGTAACACTGGCTTCTTCAGATGCTATAAAAGGACTACCAACCGATACACCCACAGCACCATAACTAAGCATTTTATCAATGTCTGATTTTTGACCTACACCACCAGCTGAGATTACAGGTATTTTTAAGTTTTCAACGAGTGTAGAAATTAAATCTTTTGGAGATAAGTTACCTCGATGTCCTCCTGCTTCATTATTCACAGCGACAACGGCATCTGCTCCCAAAGCTTCAACCTTTTGAGCAAATCTTAAATCGGTAATATCACAGAACACTTTAATTCCGACCGCATGCGCTTCTCTAATGGTTTCCTCTGGGCTACCTAAAGATGTTAATATAAAATCACAACCTTCTTCGCAAATAACCCTTAGTTGCTCTTTGGCTTTGGGATTAGATTTATTCACAATCAAATTAAAACCAAATGCACCACCATCGACCTTGTTAGCTTTTAACGCTTTAATGGCAGCTCTTAACTCTTCTAAAGTTCTGTAATTTAAAGCTGGAATACAGCCTGCAATACCACATTTCATGGCTTCTGTGACCATGGCTACATTAGACACCAAAAACATTGGTGCTTGTATTATTGGGTATTTTATATTGAGTAGTTCGGTTAGTTTTGTTTGCATTTTATATTAATTTATTCAAATATAAAAAATATTATGCACGCATAACACTTTTATTCCAAAAAGCGATAATAAGCACATTTTAAATACGCTCCTTCAGGAAACGTAACAGGATGGTCTATATCGTGCTTGGTCTTTAAAACGGTATCATATAACCTCCCTTGTGCATTTAATGCGTTTTGATTTAAATCAAAAAACGATTGAGCTGTTACTCTAGATGAACAAGAGGCTAACACTAACAACCCTTTTTTTGCGGTAAGTTTTTCTCCTAATTCCGCTAGTTGTTTGTACTTCTTTTTTGCCAACTCTATTTCGCTCTGTTGCTTGGCAAAACTTGGTGGATCTATAACAACTACATCAAAGGTCTTTTTGTGTTTAATAAGATTTTCCATTTCTTGAAAGGCATCTCCAGAAATGGTTTTGTGGATTCCGGAATACGCATTCAATTTTCCATTTTCTCTGGCAACATCCAATGCTTGCCTACTAATATCTAAGCTTGTAACTTCTGTTGCTCCATTGGCTAACGCATGTACAGAAAATCCACCTGCATATGAAAACACATCTAAAACTGTTTTCCCCTTACTTAGCTCGCCTACTCTTTTCCTATTGGCTCTATGATCTAGGAAATAACCTGTTTTATGACCTTTTAAAACATTTGCAGAAAAACGAACACCATGTTCAATAAATTCAACAACTTCGTTTTTAAGCTTGCCGTAAACCACTTCACCATCTGTAAAATTATGATGTTTGCTGTTTTCTAATTGTCGGCTTAATCGCAGTACTATGGTTTCAGATTTTGAGGTCATTTGAAGACTTTCTAAAATCCATTGTAGATATGGCAACCATATTTCGGAATACAGTTTTACCACTAAAACTTTATCATAAACATCAGCAATTAAACCTGGAAAGCCATCATTTTCACCAAATAATAATCTGTAGCTATTGGTTTTGGTTTTTAGAAGTTCTTGGCGTTTTTGGTAAGCGGCTTCTATTTTATGTTGAAAAAACTCTGAACTAACAATAGCTTTTGTCTGCGCATTATGAATGATCTTAATACGTATTGGCGAATTTGCATCATACAAACCTATGCCAATAACTTTATTCTTATTCTTGCTAAAAATAATAGCTAAATCGCCTGTTTTGGCATCGTCATTAATCTTTACAATGCTATTAGAAAACACCCAAGGATGACCTTTTACCACAGATTGCTCTCCTTTTGAGTTAAGCTTAACTGCTAGATTTTTGGGTTGAATATTTACTGAAAAAGGTCTGTTGAATGCCATAAATTTACATTTCTGAAGTTTTAAAATATCAGAATTTTGTGCAAAAATAGCTCTAAATAGCTCAAGATTTTAACATTTTATGGGTGAAATTACACTGTTTAGCGTGTTTACTGCTCTATTTAGTCTTGATTAAATATCTTCGAACCGTAACCAAATCTACTTTGACAATTAGATTGTTGACCTTTAACTAATCAATTTGTCAAAACCTAATGAGATGAAAAATATATTAATTTATGGTGCTTCTGGCCATGCTAAAATGATTGTAGATATTATTCTTAAGAATAATGATTACAATCTCATTGGTTTTATAGATTCTTATAAACCCCTGAATTCTAAAGTATACGGTCATACAGTTATAGGAAACTTAGACTCACTTTCTGATTTAATTAAAAAATTTAATGTTGAGGGTATTGTTATTGGTATTGGTGATAATGACCTAAGATTAAGTATTTACAGAAGTATCAAAAAAATAGCACCAAAAATTGAATTCGTACCCATTGTACATCCAAGTGCAATTTTAGCAGAAGATATCTTGGTTCCTGAAGGTGCCGTATTAATGGCAGGCACAATCGTAAACGCTAATGCTAAGCTTGGTAAATTCTGTCTTTTAAATACAAAAGCATCATTAGGGCATGACTCTGTAATGTCTGATTTTTCAAGCTTATCCTCTGGTGTAACCATCGCAGGAAACGTTAACATTGGATTTTGTTCCTCTATTTGCCTAAGTGCATCAGTAAGCCAAGGAGTAACTATTGGAGACCATACCACAATAGGAGGAGCTTCATTAGTTTTGAAATCTATAGGAGATTTTAAATTGGCTTATGGAGTTCCAATAAATACGATTAAGGATAAAAAAACGTGTTCCAAGCATTTCATCAAAAAAATGTCTCATGCTTCTTAACACCCTACGAAATAAAGCTTTTTGGGCTTTGGACAATCTTAAGGGTGGACTTATAAAAAAACAACTAAAAGAAGTAGAACTTGGCATAAAACACCCCAATTCTGACAAAGCAAAGCAAATAAAGGAAACGCACATTAACAACCTCATAAAACACGCTGTTGAAACGACTCCTTTCTATAGCTCTTATAAAACTGCAAAAACTATTTCAGATTTTCCTGTAATAAGAAAGACGACTATACAGGATAGCTTTGAACAGTTTCAATCATATAAATTTAAGGACAAAGACAACTTTAAAGTCTCTACAAGCGGTTCTACCGGAGTTCCTTTTTTCTTGTATCAAAACCAAGGGAAACGAAACAGAAACCATGCTGACATTATATACTTTTTTAATGCTTCAAACTTTAAAGTTGGTAATAGATTATATGAACTTGAGGTTTGGCGTGGACACAATGAAAAGGGCAAATTAAAAGCGTTGTTACAAAATGCTGTTCAGTTTGACATCTCTAGAATGACCGATGAAAGAATTGAAGCCTTTATAGATCTTATAAAAAAAGACAAGCAATCTAAAACCATGCTAGGTTTTGCTTCTTCTTATGAAATGATTGCTCAATACTTAGAAAGAAAAAACATCTTTTTAAAAAATACCGGAATTATAGCTGCTATAGCAAACTCAGAATATTTAAACCCTTACACAAAAGAAACATTGGGCAAACACTTAGACACCCAAGTACTTTCAAGATATTCTAGTGAAGAAGTAGGTATGATTGCACAACAAACTATAAAATCACCCAATAACTTTGTCATCAATCATGCCAGTTACCATGTTGAAATCTTAAACATAGATAATGATAATCCTGTAAAAACAGGTGAGTTTGGAAGAATTGTAGTTACAGATCTATTTAATTATGCGATGCCAATAATTAGATACGATACAGGAGATATTGCTAAACTTGGACTAAATAATGATGGTGTTTTTGTATTAGAACAAATTGAAGGTCGTAAAATGGACGTTATCCATGATTCTAAAGGTAACATTGTGTCTTCATTTGTTGTATATACTAAATTTTACAATTATTACCATTTATTAAAGCAGTATCAGTTTATTCAACAAGGTGAGAAAGACTATGAAGTAAAACTCAATCTACAAGGCAATAATTTTGAATTTGAAGATGACTTAATTGCCAGTATAAAATCTGACTTTGGTAACGATTCTAATGTTACCATTACCTATGTTGATGAAATTCCACCACTATCTTCTGGAAAAAGAAGGAAAGTAGTTAACAACTACAAAAAAGCTTAAGAACGTTTTAATGCAAGTGCTAATATTTCGTCTGTAAAATCTCCTAACAAAGGTCCTGCTGCTATTTGCAAATCAATACCTTGCCTATGTGTATTATATTCTATTAAGAAAGGCTCATCGAACTTGTTTATTCCTATATCCCATGAAATAATTTTAAAGTAAGGCACAACATAGTGCATAGATCTTATCATATCCTGCACTTTTTCATAGTTAGGTATTTTACAATCTTTTAAACATACACCTGTAGAAGTTTCTGTTACAACATTTCCTTTAGGGCTGTAGCCTTTACCTTTTAATGCACCGTTATCTAAAATTCCGCAAAAAAGACCACCTGTTGAGAAATTATCTGTTGAACTTCCTAACTTACCTATTCGTAATACAGAAGTTAATATATGTACTCCATCATTATTTAAGTAAGATACAACACGAAGGGTATTTAAACTCGAAGGATTTAGCGATTTCAATACATCACTTTGCTCAAGAAATTCCTGAACCACAAAATCTTTCCTGTACAACCCAAACATTTTTTCAATACTATAATCCTTATATGTGGTTTTGTCATTAACAATACTAAAGGCATTGACCATTTTTCCACTTCCGGTATCTATAGTTGGTTTAATTATTAATTTTCCCGTGATAGCTTGGCAAGCTTCGACCGCTTTTTGCAGACTAACAATTTTATCGTCTATGTAATAGAAACCATTTATATTCTGGACAATACGTTTGGGCTGATTAAACTCCTTAAATAAACTATAAGTAAAATTTTTATCCAGTAATGCTGGCCATTGTGTTCTTTGATTCAGCTTAGGGTTAATTGTAGGATTAAAAATATCGTAAGGAATATAGTCTTTGTGGAATTGACCATTAATACCAGTATAGTATCTGTGCCAATAAGTGTTCTTTAATTTATAACCTCTTGCTTTAAAAAAAGATTTAGCTTCATTAATTTCTTCAGCACTTAATTTAGGCAAATCTCTTTTTGCCAATAAAGATTTCATATATCTCCTAGCACTTATTTCTGAATGAAACCGCACAATACGTTGCTGAACACTAGGTATTCGCTTAACAAGTTTATTTTTAAAATATTGATATACAGACATAAATAATCTCTATTTGACTCTTCAATACTATTCTAGTGCTTTTGCTAATATTTCATCTGTAAACCTACCAAAAAAAGGTCCTGTAACTATTTGAACTTCTAAACCCTGATTATAGGTATTATACTCAATCAAAACTGGTTTATTTTTCTTATTAAGAGCAATATCCCATGAAACAATTTTAAAATAAGGTATTCTTACATGCATAGCTTTCACCATCTCTATAATTAAATCATAATTTGGTACGGCATATCCTTTAAGCTTTATTCCTGTAGAAGTTTCACTAACTGCCAAACCTTTTTTTGGATAGCCTTTAGTCTTAAATATTCCCTTACTATCAACACCACATAATAGACCGCCAGAAGAGTAATTATCTGTACGACTATTTAAACCTCCAATTCTAGCTGTTGAAGAGAGAATATGCACACCTTTTTCGTTTAAATAGGATATAACACGTAAAGTATTGATACTTGATGGATTAAGCGCTCTCATTATCTCACTTTGATCTAAAAACCCCTGAACAATAAAATCTTTTTTGTAAAGCTTAAGTAGACTTTTAATACTTAGATTTTTGTATGATATTTCATTACCTATCACCTCAAAGGCTACAACATTTTTACCTCCACCAGAATCGATACTTGGCTTTATAATAAGAGGCTTACCATATTTACTTATTTCATTTATAGCCTCAATGAGACTGACAGGTTTATCGTTTATAAAATAAAAACCATTTATATTCTGAACCACTCGTAGTGGTAGTTCAAAATCCTTAAAAATTCTGTATAATATATTCTTATCTAGTAATGCTGGCCACTGTGTAGATTGATTTAGTTTTGGTGAAATCTTAGTTTTAAACATTCCTAAAGGAATATAATCTTTATGAAACTCACCATTCTTGGATTTGTAGAACGCATGCCAATCTGTGTGGTTTAGCTTGTAACCTCGAGACTTAAAAAATATTTTTGCTTCCTCTATTTCGTTTGAATTCAATTTAGAAATATTATTATCTCTAATTAAAGCTTTAATCCGCGTTCTAGAATTCATTGAGTGGTTAAAATCTAGAAAACGCTTTTTGATACGTTTTAAATATTTGGTCGATATTTTTTTTAAAAAATGGAACATATCATGGAATTAATACTTCTTTAAGGTGTAATTAAATGTCCATGTTTTAAATAATATGATATTTAAATAAAGAGCCACGGTTTTAGCATTTAGTTTGTGTTGAATCTTCAATGCAGACTTGTTAAAATATTCTGTAATGCCATGATGAAATTTTACTCCCTCTTTCTCAAATAACCCAAAACGTTCATACTTCATGTAAGGAGATATATTTTTACCTCTATACTTATCAAAAACATATAGACTATGTATGTAAATATCCTTTTCTCCTAATGGGAAATAACGCTTTCTAAAATAAAAAGGATTACGTTTTATAAGTGAATATGCAACAATTTCATTATTGTTCTTAATACCCATACATATATCACCATTTTTTAGATCTTCGAGAAAATCTTTTTGTTCTAAGCCACTAACTGAAGCTTTTATCTGTTTTAAATCTGACTTTTCAAATACCGTAATTTTTGAACTTATTTTTTCACCTCTAATTTTCTGAGGTGTAGCTGTATCTTTTGTTGAAACAAAGTGATAATAAGGCATTATATCTATTCCTATCCTTGCAAGATTATTACGTAGACCTTGCAAAAACAAGCCATGTTTGGTGAGTTTATAAACCCACTTTATTCTATTTACAATTCCTTTTTTATTATTTTCCATTACAATAACATCTAAAGAACTTTTTAGTTATAGCTCCTTAATGTAAAATTAAAAGTCCACTTCTTTAAAATGACTAAACTTAAGTAAAGTTTAATTGGCTTGGAATTTAGTTTTTTCTTAAATCTAATTGTAGATTTATTGAAATACTCACTAACACTGTAATAGGTTGTTATACCTTTTTCTTTCAAATACTTATAACTATGGTAGCGTAAATACGGAGCAAGATTTAACCCTCTATATGCCTCAAAAGTATACATACTGTGCAAGTAGCTTTCGCTAGGTTGTAAATCAAAAAAGCGTTTTCTGAAAGTAAATGGCTTACATTTTATAAACATATATGCAGCTATTTTGTCTTTGTTCTTTAAGCCAATACATATTTCACCATTTTTAAGATCTGCTAGTAAATCTTTCTGTTCAATACCAATTATTGTGTTTTTTATATAACTGATTTCATTTTCCCCAAATGTTGTAATTTCAAAATCTATATCTTCCCCCCTAATTTTTGGTGGCGTAAAAGGGCTAGTAGCTTCCTTTACCCAATAATATGGCATAAAGTCTAAGCCAATCTTAGCAAGGTTATTTCGTACGCCATGCCAAAACAGTCCATGCTTAATAATATTAGAAATCCATTTAATTCTATAAGTTAAGCCTCCTTTATCTCCTTCCATATTGTATGCTATTTATAGATACGACCGTAACGACCATTACCTGGTTCCATATCCATTATACTCCTAAATTCTGAAGGAGTCATAACCTCTCTATTATTAGCTTTAGCTATTATATGTACCCTCTCTATAAGTGCAGCATTGGTTGCTAATTGGGTTCGTTCTGCATCGTACCATATATTGTCTTCAAGACCAACGCGCACTCCTTTCCCTATAGCAATAGCCAAAGAATTCATCATTAATTGTCCATTTCCAATACCTGCAATACTAACCAGCGAATCCTCTGGAATATCATTGAGCATTACTCCTGTATGCAATAAGTTGGTTTGTGCACAGGCTATATTCCCAAAAAGAAGGTTGTAATATAATGGAGGTCTTATATAATCTTTTTTTACCAGATATTTCCCAAAATTAATCATCCCAACATCAAACACTTCTAACTCTGGTACGATGCCTTTAGATTTCATAGTATCAGCCAAGTCTTCAATCATGCTTGGTGCATTCATGCTTGCCACCTTATTAAAATTTAAAGAACTTAAAGTAAGACTTCCCATATCTGGTTTCAGATCACCTTCTAAAGACAGCACATCCGCTCTTTTGTCAAGAGTATTAAAATTACGCCCACTTAATGAAGTACAAATAACTAAATCTGGTGCATATTTTCTAATACCAGCTATAAGTTTTGCATAAACTTCTTTTTTATATGTAGGCTCACCTGTTTTTTCATCTCTAGCATGTATATGAGTCATTGTTATGCCTAATTCGTATGCACGATGAACATCTTCTATTATTTCATTGACAGTAACAGGAACATGAGGAGTCATGTCCTTAGTAGGTATCATTCCGGTAGGAGTGAAGTTTATTATCAGCTTATTCATTTCGATTTGGGTTAAATGATTAGGCGAAAACTAATTTATTTATTGCATAAAACGCAAATAATCCGATAAAAAGGGAATCTATAACTATAACTTGAAGATTTTTTGCCTTAAAACCATAAAAAAACGCAACCTCCCAATAACTATGGGAGATTGCGTTTTGCATATCTTAGATACCTGCCATCCAAAAGAATGGCATTCAAGATTTTATTACTTCACTTCTTCGAAATCCACGTCTTCTACATCGCTAGATTCATCAGATGGCTGACCTTGCGCTCCTGCATCAGGACCTGGTGCTCCACCTTGTTGAGCTTCTGCTTGTGCTTTGTACATTTCTTCGCTAGCTACTTTCCAAGCTTCGTTAATTTTCTCTAAAGCTGGTTCTATAACTGCGATATCTTTAGACTCGTAAGCTGCTTTTAATTCAGCTAAAGCATCTTCAATTGGCTTTTTCTTATCGTCAGATAATTTATCTCCAAATTCTTCTAACTGCTTTTCAGTTTGGAAAATCATTCCATCTGCCTGATTTAATTTATCAGCAGTTTCTTTTGCTTTAGCATCTGCTTCTGCGTTAGCTTCAGCTTCCGCTTTCATCTTTTGGATTTCTTCTTCAGTTAATCCAGATGACGCTTCAATTCTAATGTCTTGCTTCTTACCAGTCGCTTTATCTTCTGCAGATACTTTAATGATACCGTTGGCATCAATATCAAAGGTTACTTCAATCTGAGGTGTTCCCCTTCTTGCTGGTGGAATTCCATCTAAGTGGAAACGACCGATTGTTTTGTTATCTGCTGCCATTGGACGCTCACCTTGTAATACGTGAATTTCTACCGATGGCTGATTGTCTGCTGCTGTTGAGAATACTTGCGATTTCTTAGTTGGAATCGTAGTATTAGCTTCAATCAACTTGGTCATAACGTTACCCATAGTTTCGATACCAAGTGATAATGGAGTGACGTCTAATAAAAGAACGTCTTTTACATCACCAGTTAAAACTCCACCTTGGATACCAGCACCTAGAGATACAACTTCGTCTGGGTTAACACCTTTACTTGGTGCTTTACCAAAGAATTTCTCAACGGCTGCTTGTACGGCTGGTATACGTGTAGATCCACCTACCAAAATTACTTCATCAATATCAGATTTAGACAAACCTGCTGCTTTTAATGCAGTTTCGCAAGGCTCAATAGTACGCTTAATTAAATCGTCGATTAACTGCTCAAATTTAGAACGTGTTAATGTACGCACCAAGTGCTTTGGTCCGCTTGCTGTAGCTGTTACGTAAGGTAAGTTAATCTCTGTTTGTGCAGAAGACGATAACTCTATCTTAGCTTTTTCAGCTGCTTCTTTAAGACGTTGTAAAGCCATTGGATCTTTACGTAAGTCCATGTCTTCGTCTGCAATAAACTCTTCTGCTAACCAATCTATAATTCTTTCATCTACATCATCACCACCTAGATGTGTATCACCATCTGTAGATAATACTTCAAATACTCCGTCACCTAATTCAAGGATAGAAACGTCGTGTGTACCACCACCAAAATCGAATACTACGATTTTTTGGTCTGATGATTTTTTGTCTAAACCATATGCTAATGCTGCTGCAGTAGGCTCATTAATAATACGTCTTACTTTTAAACCTGCAATTTCACCAGCTTCTTTAGTAGCTTGTCTTTGTGCATCGTTAAAGTAAGCAGGCACTGTAATAACAGCTTCAGATACGTCTTGTCCTAAGTAATCCTCGGCAGTTTTCTTCATTTTTTGAAGAATCATTGCAGATAACTCTTGTGGTGTATATAAACGACCATCAATGTCTACTCTTGGTGTATCGTTATCACCTTTTACCACTTTATATGGTACACGTTCTGCTTCTTTTTTAGACTCAGAATATTTGTTACCCATAAAACGCTTAATAGAATAAACCGTTTTTGTTGGGTTAGTTACTGCTTGTCTTTTTGCCGGATCACCAACTTTAATTTCACCACCTTCTACGAAAGCGATAACCGAAGGTGTAGTTCTCTTACCTTCAGCGTTTGGGATTACAACTGGCTCGTTACCTTCCATTACAGAAACGCAAGAGTTAGTTGTTCCTAAATCAATTCCAATAATCTTACTCATAATTATATTTGTTGTTTTATTTCCGCTATCACGGAAAGTGTTGTATTTTAATTTTTAAACTCGTTTACTAATAGTCAATGATTATGCCATGACAAAAAATGTGACATGATGTCAGATTACTTTTTTGAAAAGATTTTTCAATCAAACATACTTTGGAATACGATTTGATGTATTATTGAAAAAAATTTAGTTATTATGAAGCGTATTTTATCCTTAATTACCGTATTTACTTTATTGTTTACAGCCTGTGAAGGTGATCCAGGACCACAAGGGCCTCCTGGTTTTAATGGACAAGATGGACTAGATGGTGTTAACTTTGTAGGGCAATCCTTTGAAAGAACCATAAATTTCACTTCTACAAATGATTATATTGTAGACATAGAAATTCCTCTTGATATTGAACTGCTTGAAACAGACATGGTTTTAGTCTATAGATTTCTAGGGCAGATAGATGGTTTTGACGTTTGGAAACCATTGCCAGAGACAGTTTACACAGATGATGGCGGCGAATTTCAATACAACTTTGAACACAATTATGATTTTGTCACCATTTATTTAAACGCTCCATCTACATTCGATTTCAATTCACTTTTAGATGAAGACCGATTAGATCAAATATTTAGGATTGTGGTCTTACCTGTTGATTTTGTAAATAGCACTGACATAGATCTCAATAACTATAATGATGTAGTTCAATATGTACAATAGCATTCTATACATTAAAAAACAATTAAGCGATGAAAATAATCATCGCTTTTTTTATGCAATTTAGATTTAAACAATAAAGTATATTTGCCAAATTAAACTTAACAAATGGAATGTATTTCTGTCTTTGATATGCTAAAAATTGGTGTAGGACCTTCGAGTTCTCACACTTTAGGACCTTGGCGCGCAGCAGAGCGCTGGATAAAAGAACTTAAAGACAAAAATCGTTTTCATAAAGTCGAAAAAGTAACGGTAGATCTTTATGGCTCTCTATCTCTAACAGGAAAAGGGCACGCTACTGATCTTGCCGTATTACTTGGTTTAACAGGTGCAGATCCTGAGCGCATTCCTGTTGATACTATAGACATCATTATTTCTTCAATTAAGAATACAAATACCTTAATGTTTAACAACGAAAGGCCAATTGCCTTTGATATTAATACAGACATTAAATTCAATCGTAACTTCTTACCTTTTCATGCCAATGGTATGTCATTTTCGGCATTAATTAATGGTCGAAATTATAAGTCTACCTACTACTCTATTGGTGGCGGATTTGTGGTTCAAGAAGAACGAAAGATTTCAAAAGCCAATAAGATTATTTTTTATTGCACATTTCCTTATCCTATTTCTTATGGTGATGAACTCATAAAGTTTTGTCATCAACTCAATTTACCTATTTCTGGTGTTGTTTTAGAAAACGAAAAGTCTATAAGAGATATTGAAATCATAGATTTTGAGTTGCAACGTATTTGGGATACCATGTTAGAATGTATGTACGTTGGTTGCCATACCGAAGGCACATTGCCTGGTGGACTTAATGTACGCAGACGAGCATTTGACATGCACAAAAACTTAATTGGTGATTTTACCTATGAAAGTCCTCAAGAGTGGCTAAAAACTATTAGAAAAACCGAAGTTAAATTTAGACAAATCCTTAAATGGGTAAGCTGTTTTGCTTTAGCGGTCAACGAAGTTAATGCATCGCTTGGACGCGTGGTTACAGCACCAACAAATGGAAGTGCTGGTGTAATTCCTGCTGTATTGATGTATTATTTAGTGATTGAAAATCATGATGCTGACTTTGAAGAAATTAAAAAATTCTTACTCGTGGCAGGCGAAATTGGCAGCATCTTTAAAAAAGGTGCAACCATAAGTGCTGCAATGGGAGGTTGCCAAGCTGAGATTGGTGTTTCATCAGCCATGGCTGCTGGTGCATTATGCGAATTACTTGGCGGAACACCAGAACAAGTTTTAGTAGCTGCAGAAATTGCCATGGAGCATCATCTTGGTCTTACTTGCGATCCTATTGGTGGATTGGTACAAATACCTTGTATAGAACGTAATTCTATGGGAGCTATAAAAGCTATAAATGCTGCTGAGTTGGCGTTAGAAACCGATCCTAATAATGTGAAAGTACCTCTCGACAAAGTGGTAAATACCATGTGGGAAACCGCTAAGGACATGAATACAAAATACAAAGAAACCTCTGAAGGAGGATTAGCTGTTGGTGTACATTTAAGCGATTGTTGATTTAGACTTTTTAGATTAATTAGATTGGTTAGATCTGTTAGATTTGATATAATCTAAAATTCTATAAATCTAATGATCTATTTTTTGCATTCTTCTCTTCGTCTTGTGTCTACTAAATAAATAATTTTCCACACGTCATCTTCTTTCATTAATTGGAAAGAATTGACCCCACAATGGCTAAAGTTTCCGTTATACCAAAATTCGTAAGGTGTCCAAGCGTTTGCCATATTTCCATCTACTTGAATATTGAAGCTTAATAACTTTTCTTCAAATGTATTATCCTTTGGAATACTTGCAATGTTTTTTAAAAACTGACCGTATTCACTTTCATGTAAGACTGATTTACCCTCTTTATTTACAGAGATTGATTGTAGCTTTATGTCACCTTTTGCCATGGTTTTTAAAGCTGTGGTATCTTGTTTGTGAAACGCATCAAAAAAGTTGACAATTGTTGCTTTTACAGCTTCAGAATCTGTGTCTTGTGCCTGAACACCAAACGAACAGCAAAACATGATTAATAGTAATAGTTTTTTCATCTTGAAATAGTTTTGGTTCAAATTAATGATTTGTCAGTATTTGTGTCTTAGATTAAAGAAAGTTTAACAAAACTCTTTATTTTTACAGATATTAATTTAACTACTATGTCAGTCGCAAAAAAAGAATATAAAAGAATAACCGTAAAAAGCCTTGTAGAAATGAAATCTAGAGGCGAAAAAATATCAATGCTCACCGCTTATGATTATACAATGGCAAAAATTGTAGATGGAGCTGGTGTTGATGTTATTTTGGTTGGTGATTCTGCAAGTAATGTTATGGCAGGTCACGAAACAACACTTCCCATTACATTAGACCAAATGATATATCACGCCTCTTCGGTTGTTCGTGCAATAGATAGAGCATTAGTTGTTGTAGATTTACCTTTTGGTACATACCAAAGTGATCCTAAAGAAGCGTTACGTTCTGCAATTAGAATTATGAAAGAATCTGGTGGACATGCTGTGAAATTAGAAGGAGGTAAAGAAATTAAAGATTCTATTAAGCGTATTTTAAATGCTGGGATTCCTGTAATGGGTCATTTAGGACTAACACCTCAGTCTATCTATAAATTTGGAACCTATACAGTAAGAGCAAAAGAAGAACAAGAAGCACAACAATTAAAAGAGGATGCCAAAATGCTTGAAAAAGCAGGTTGTTTTGCTATTGTATTAGAAAAAATACCTGCTGCTTTAGCTAAAGAAGTTGCTGATAGTGTGAGTATTCCTGTTATTGGTATTGGAGCTGGAGATGGTGTTGATGGCCAAGTGTTAGTACTTCATGATATGATTGGCATGACTCACGAATTTAACCCAAGATTTTTACGCCGTTACATGAACCTTTACGAAGAGATGACGAATGCTATTGGACAATATGTAGAAGATGTAAAGAGTCAGGATTTTCCTAATGAGAAAGAGCAGTATTAAAAAGTCCCTTTATTCGCAATAAGGGAAAATTAACAAATCGTGTCAAAAATTTTATCAAATAAGAACAATCTTCAAATCCTTTATGAAGACAACCACATCATTGTGGTTAACAAACGTGCTGGAGATATTGTACAAGGTGATAAAACTGGTGACAAACCGCTAAGCGATGTTGTAAAAGACTTTTTAAAAGACAAATACAACAAGCCTGGTAATGTGTATTTGGGTGTAGTACATCGCTTAGACAGACCTACTACAGGTATTGTGCTTTTTGCTAAAACCAGTAAAGCCTTACCACGTTTAAATAAATTATTTGCTGAAAAGAAAACCAATAAAACCTATTGGGCTTTGGTAAAAAACAAACCACCAAAAACACAAGACAGACTTGTAAATTGGCTAAAGAAAAACCCAAAGAACAATAAATCTACTGCCTTTGACAACGAAGTTGAAGGCAGTAAAAAAGCAATTTTAAATTATCGTATTCTCAAAACTTTAGATAATTTCTACTTACTTGAAATTGATTTAGAAACCGGAAGACATCACCAAATTCGTTGTCAGTTGGCCAAAATTGGTTGCCCAATAAAAGGGGATTTAAAATATGGGTTTCCTCGTAGCAACAAGGACGCTAGCATAAGCCTTCATGCCAGACAACTAGAATTTACGCATCCTGTAAAAAAAGAAAAACTTAGCATTACCGCACCTTTACCAGAAGATGCCTTATGGCTAGCTTGCGAAGATTAAGCTTTACGATACGGATAGATTAAGGTAAGCACAGTGCCTTTATCTGGCTCTGATTCTAAGCTAAATTTAGCATC
Organism: Winogradskyella sp. MH6; assembly: GCF_022810765.1. Classification (NCBI taxonomy): domain Bacteria; kingdom Pseudomonadati; phylum Bacteroidota; class Flavobacteriia; order Flavobacteriales; family Flavobacteriaceae; genus Winogradskyella; species Winogradskyella sp. MH6. Next base: position 3,363,313 of record NZ_CP094494.1, read on the forward strand.
CAAAAGTTCAGCGCGCTTTTTCATATTTGTCATTCCAGAACCTTGTTCAGCACCTTCTGTATCAAACCCTACTCCATCATCTTTAACCTTAATTTTGAGCTTATCGATACCATAGTCCAGATAAACTTTTAAAGTTTCAGCTTCAGCATATTTTAAGGTATTAGAAAGAAACTCTTGGATTATCCTGAACAAAATAATTTCATCCTTTTTATTCTCAAGATTTTGATCCTTACCTTTAATTTTAAGCGATGCTTCTATTAAGCCTGATTTGTTTAAGCGATTAATTTCATTTTCAACAGTTGCCTTAAAACCCATATTTTGTATCACATCACTGTTTAGTGATTTTGATAAGGCTCTGACTTCAGCGAGACTCTCCCTCAAGGCTTCTGAAGCGTTCTCTACTTTAGGCTTAAGGTCTTCAGTAGCATTACGAGACACACTATTCATTTGCATAGTTGCAAAAGCTAATAACTGACCAACATTGTCGTGCAGTTCTCTCCCAACATTCTTAAGCGTTTGCTCCTGAATTTCCTGTTGTGTTTTTATTAGCTCTTGGTCAAATTGCTTTTGTTGTTCAATATTTTTTAATAATAGTTGGTTTTTTCTCTTTTGAAAGGTCAAAAAGAAAGCAACAAAAACAACAACAATAGTTAATACAAAAAAGACAACATATACAATTAATGCAATCTCTTCTTCTGTTATTCTTTTTTGAACTGAATAGTATATAAGAAGGCAAATGTAAAGCATGAATATAAAAACGTATTAATAAGGAACATGAAAACTATTCTAAATTGAACGAACCCTTTATTTACTGCTAAAAAATAACTATCAAACGTAAACAGTGGAGCTACACACAAATAAAATAAAAGTAGCCCAGAACTTATATAGAATACTGGTAATCTGTAAAAAAGCAAAATTTTATTACTAGCCAATAATTGTTTGTAATATAAAATTACAAAGATAAGAACGGCAAATGTTCCCAAAAACTCATCATAAGGTAACGACTTCTCAAAGAATGTCCCACTAATTAAAAAATACGAAATTGTAAAAATTACATATAAAACAACTGTAATTTTAATGATAATTTTAGATGGTTTTGAATGAATAATATCTCTAAAAAACTTTCCGAATATTAGAATTGAGACAAATGAATAGATGTTATACAACCAAGTATTAGAGCATATAACACTGTTTTTAAGCCATATAAACCAATCGTAATCATAGTTGTTTAGCAATAGATAACCATACATCCCAACAGTTTCAACCAAAACAACAAACCATAGATACCAAATGAAAATTTTCATTTGGCTATCTTTAGTTTTTAGATAGTAATAAGTACCTGCAAGAGCAGCAATAAGTTCAACAATATGAATTGCCAGTAAATAATTTGACACTTACTTTAGACTTACTGAGGATAATTTGCACTTGGTGGGCTTCCATCACCTCCCTTATTAAGGCCATCAGCATCTCCAATATCATTACCTCCACCTTGTAAAGTTGGCAACACAGAACCTTCTGATACATTTTTAGAGCCTGTTGGCACAAAGAACATGGTCATTAATCCTGGTCCTTCTTTGGTATCTGGATAGGCACCAGCATAAAGTCTTAATCCGTCTAAGGTGTAACCTAATGAATCTGCTTGTTGCTTAGCATGTGCAATATAAGACTCTATCTCTTCTAGAGCATACCAAGACGATCTGTTGTCTGGTGTTTTAATTAAAGAATCGCTAATAATAGTGTGTCTGCTATTATAAGCTTGGTCGAGTGCTTTAATTTCAGCTGGAGTAATTAATCCTTTTGGTTTTGTCATTTCTTCTAAATTTTGATTGGTTGATAGATAGTAATAGGTTCCGGCAATACCAATAACCACACCTACTAGAAGTAACAATAGCTTTTTCATAATGTTGAGGTTTAATTAATAGTTAAATCTAATGTATTGAAATTATGAAACATATAAAAACTATTATTCATTCTTTTCTTACAAATTTATTCTTTTAATCTAAATTTTAATGTGTTTCCTGTTGTTTTTTGAGCAAGCATATTTATTGCGCTTTCCATCAACTGTAGTACTCTTGGATAGCCTCCTGTAGTTTGGCAATCTCTCGTTAAAACTATTAAATTGCCATTTGGTGTAAGTTGGACAGTTCCAGGTAAAACTGGTGCACTTAGTATTGGTTCTAAGTCATTTTCAACCATTGGCTCTAACTGATAAGCCATTCGGTTATTGTTTTTTGACACTTTGAACTCTCCATTTTCTATTTGCTGTTTTTGTTTTTCTGAAAGTCTATCAAATTCAGGCCCTTTGAAGACATCTAAGGTGTTAGACTTCAATATGGAATCATCAAATTTGACTTTAGAATTTGAACCATGAAGGCTAGAAAAAGATTGATAAGGAACTAACTCTCCTTTGTGTATTGTGTTGTTGGAAGTAACTGGATTGTACTGGCTTCTACTCCCTAAAAGCACATCAGATTTAAAACCTCCTTTAATGGCTAAGTAGGTTCTAAAGCCTTGCTCTACTTGTGCAAAATGCAATACATCATTAGAGTGAATATGCATTAATTTATGCTGCTCAATAGGCATATCATTGAGTTTAGGATTCATAAAAGCACCAGAAACAACAATAGTGGTTGGTTCTAAAAACTGAAATTTACCACCTACCATAGTCATTTCAATAAGTGCAGCATCTTTAGTATTACCAAGCAAAGCATTTGCAAATTGAGCCGAATACGAATCCATAACACCAGAAACAGGAACTCCATAGTCTCTATAGCCAAAACGACCATAATCTTGTAGGGTTGAATAAAATCCAGGTTGTAGAACTTTAAGCATTTTGTAAAGGCTTTAATTGAAAACAACCATGCTTTACATCTTGTTCTAAGTCTAAAAATTCTGACTTAGAAATGGGATAAAATTTGAGTTGATCACCTGCATTAAAAACACAAGGAGGATTTGTTTTTGGATTGAAAAAATCTACAGGAGTATTGCCAATAATATGCCAACCTCCAGGACTGTTTTGTGGATAGATTCCGGTTTGGTTTCCTCCTATGCCAACAGCACCTTTTTTCACATCTAAATTTGGTGTTGATTTTCGATCTAAATGGAGCTTCTTATCGAGCCCTCCCAAGTATAAAAACCCAGGTAAAAACCCTATAAAAAAAATGGTGTATATTGCAGTAGAATGAAGCTCAATAACTTCAGTTTCTGAAAGCTGTTTTTGTTTGGAAAATTCGTTTAAATCCATCCCGAATTCATCGTCATAACACACCGGAATTTTCCATAACTTAGATTTTGAATCTACAAGATCATCTTCGGTAAATTTTAGCGCTTTTAGCCTAAATATCTCATCATTGATATTATCTATAGTGTAATTATAAATTACTAATATCGAATTGAATGCATTAATTACCTCAACTTTTTGTTTAATATATTTTTTCTCAATTATATTTTTGAAATTAAGGATGTCTTTTAGCATATTTTCATCCATAATAGCTGGCCATTCAATTAAAATTGAATGTTCATTATAACGCGAAAATTTTAATTCATACTCCATTAAACAGCTACTGAATTTTTACATTATATTTTGGCAATTCCTTCGTTAAAAATTCCAAAATTTCAAGTGCATTTTTAGTATCTCCATGCACACAAAATGTCGATGCTTTTATTGGCACTTCTACTCCATTAATTGTCGTTACTTTTTCGCGATGAATCATCCCTAAAATATGATTCAAAATTTTGGAATTTTTATGTAAAATTGCATCCTCTTTTTTACGCGAAACCAGACTTAAATTTTCTTCATAATTTCGATCTGCAAAAGCCTCAAAAGTCATATTGACTTTTTCCTGCTCAGCAAGCTTAGAAATTGCAGAATTATAGGGCACATAAAGTTGAATTGGCATGGCTATACTTTTTACCACTTCAATAATTATTTTGGCTGTTTTTTCATCTTTAGCTGCTAAATTATAAAGCGCACCATGTGGTTTTATATGATGTAATTGTGCATTTTCCTTATGCAGAATTTGTTGCAGTCTTCGAATTTGCGACTTTAAACTACTGTACAAGTCTGCTGCAGATATATCCATAACAGCCCTTCCAAAATTCAATGGGTCAGGAAATGAAGGATGCGCACCTATCTTCACCTCATGATTTTTGGCTAAACGCACTACTTCAGTCATGGTTTTGGCATCGCCTGCATGACCTCCACAAGCAATGTTACAGGACGATAAATAAGGCATCAGCAACGCTTCGTTACCCAAACCTTCACCAACATCGGCATTAATATCTACAGTTTTAAAACTCATATAAGATTAAAAACACTTAGAATTACTTTTAGTCCTAATAAGATAGTGATTACCAAAATAATTAAACCCAAAAAGTTTTGAAATTTTGAGTTTTTATAGGTGCCTAAAACTGATGTTTTATTCATAATCCACAATAAAAATCCAGCAATTATAGGTAATAGCAAACCATTAGCAACTTGCGCGAATTTTATAATTTCTATGGATTTAAAACCTACCGAAGAAAACACAACACCAAGACCTAAGATAAACATCCAAACTGCTCTAAATCGTGAAGATTTTAAATCAGCTTTCCAATCTAAGCAACCACTTGCCACATAAGCTGCAGCTAAAGGTGCTGTAATAGCACTTGTGATTCCTGCTGCAAATAGGCCAACCGATAAAAAATATTTGGCATTAACACCAAATAATGGCTCTAAAGCCAAAGCTAAATCTGCTGCATTACTTACATCTTTTATATTGATTGCCGCTGCAGAAATAATAATACTCATAGAAACAATACCTCCCAAAACCACAGCCAAAACAGTATCTTTTCTAGCCAATTTAATATCCGATTTCTTGTTCCATTTCGTTTTTGCCAACGAGGCATGCAAAAACAGATTGTAAGGCACTACAGTTGTACCAATAAGTGCCACAATAGTTAATATACCTTCATCAGGGAATTGTGGTACCAGCATATTTTTCAGTATACTAATAACATCTGGTTTGGTAAGAATTGTTGTTGACAAAAACGCCAAACTCATTAAAATAACGAGACCTACTAAAACTTTTTCAAGCACTTTATAAGTTCCTAAGTACAGTAGCATAGAGACCAGTAATCCTAATACCCATGGAAGAACAGATAACTCTACATTAAATATATTAACGGTTGGATGCCCTAAAAGTGTTTCTAAACCCAACGCACCTCCACTAATGTTTCCTGCTTCGTAAGCTGCATTACCAACAACAATGGCTGATAACACTAAAACAACACTAAAACCTCTTAAAACAGGACTTTTTACCTCTTCTCGGATAACCTGAGATAATCCTTTCTGGGCAATAATTCCTAATCGTGCTGCCATCTCTTGCAAAACTATTGTTGCAAAAACCGACAATACCATTGCCCAAAGCAAGGCATAACCAAAGTTAACACCTGCTAAAGTACAAACGGTTACAGTTCCTGGACCAATAAATGCAGCAGCTACCAAAGGTCCTGGCCCAATATTTTTGAACCAGTTTTTCATTAGTTACTTACTGAGTTTAGTGCATAAATAGCAAAGCTTCCTAGCCAATGACCGCCTTCATAACTATCACCAACAATGCTTGGCAAGGAATAGTTAATGTGTTTGTTTGCCAAATTTTGAAGATGATTAAACTCTGGTAAATTCTTCGCAATGTAATTTAGACTCCATGCTCTTGAAAAATTCACACCATCTAAATGTACCAACTTACCATCGGTTCTATCTGACACTTTACCAACTTCGATATTAAAATCTTTATTATTTAATGCTGGAAGAAAATCATTTACCCAAGACAGAAATTCTTCTTTTGGCAACACACGTTTCATTAAGGCTGCTTCTTCCAAACAAGGTGATAAAAAGTCAAAACCACTTGGCTCCCATTCTAACGGACAATCTTGATCCTCTGAATAAAATTCCTTTGCTCTATTTTCAATCAAAGTTTGTAGCTGTGTATTCTCAGCAGCCAAAGCATAGTCATAGGCAAAACTCAACCCAAAAGCAGTATTAGGATGCTCTCCCACTCTAATTGGATAATTTAGTTTTGGCAGAAATTCCAAATAACGCTCAACAATTAAATCGGTTAAAGGCTGAAGATTTTCTTCTAAGATTTTAGCTTCAGGATGATTCCAAGTATGTAATTCTTCTGCTAACTTTAGCAGCCATGCCCAACCATAAGTACGCTCGTATGAAGTGTTGTGTTTCCCTGTAAAATAGATAACTTCTTGCTCTATGTTTTCTTTTGAAATGTTAGCTAATAATTTTTGAATGACTTCTTCACGATTATTCAACTCTGGAAACTCCTTCAATAGTTTTACCAAACTCCAATGACCATGCACAGCAGAATGCCAATCGAAACAACCATAAAAAGCAGGATGTAATTCTTGCGGAGATTTTAAATCGTCATTACCACCTAAAACCTGTCCTAACTTATTAGGATATTCTGTATTAATACAGTGAATTGGCAGTGTTGCTAAACGATTGGCTTGTTCGAGGTTGAGTTGTGGGACTTCAACTATTTCCAAAGGTTTTGGGTTGGCTTCTGTAACATCAACCTCTTTTTCCTTTTGATTATTACAATTGAAACCTAACACAAGTAATATTAAAATAATTTTATTTTTCATGGTTTATCAAAAACTAAATTGAAAATTTGTACGACAAGATATCGACTTTTAAGGAATTTTTAGCCTAACCAGCCTTCACGATCTAAACTTCTATATTGAATGGCCTCACTGATATGTGCTCCAGTGACATCATTAGAACCTTCTAGGTCTGCGATAGTTCTAGACACTTTTAAGATTCTGTCGTAAGCTCTAGCCGAGAGATTTAAACGCTCCATGGCAGATTTTAACAACTCTAAAGAGCCTTCATCGAGTTTACAAAACTCACGTATTTGTTTGGTATTCATTTGAGCATTGTAATGCACATTTTCTAAATCTTCAAAGCGTTTGGTTTGTAATTCTCTAGCTGCTGTAACACGTTTTCTGATATCAACTGAAGACTCACCTTTTCTATCGTCGGAAAGTTTTTCAAATGGTACTGGAGTCACTTCAATATGAATATCGATACGATCTAATAATGGTCCCGAAATCTTACTCATATAACGTTGCATTTCCGCTGGACTAGACGTTACAGGCGCATCAGGATCGTTAAAATAACCGCCTGGACTTGGATTCATACTTGCGACCAACATAAACGAACTTGGATAAGTAACAGTAAACTTTGCTCTGGAAATTGTCACTTCTCTATCTTCCAACGGTTGGCGCATAACTTCTAGAACTTCACGTTTAAATTCAGGCAACTCATCTAAAAATAAAACTCCGTTATGAGATAGTGAGATTTCACCTGGTTGTGGATAGCTTCCGCCGCCAACCAAGGCTACATTGCTAATAGTATGGTGTGGACTTCTAAATGGTCGTTGTGCCATTAAACCTGTATGGTCTTTGACACGCCCAACCACAGAATGAATCTTGGTTGTTTCTAGTGCTTCATGCAAGGTCATTGGCGGCAAAATACTTGGCAAACGCTTTGCTAACATGGTTTTTCCAGAGCCTGGCGGACCAATAAGAATAATGTTATGACCACCTGCTGCTGCAATTTCCATGCAGCGTTTAATGCTTTCTTGGCCTTTGACATCTGCAAAATCAAATTCAGGAAAATCGAGGTTTTTATAGAACTCTTCTCGTGTATTGATAATGGTTTGCTCTAAGGTTTCATCGTTATCAAAATGGTTGATAACCTGTTCTATATTATCGACACCATAAACCTTGAGATCATTAACTATTGCTGCTTCTTTGGCATTTTGGCTTGGCAAAATAAAACCTTTAAAACCTTCCTCTCTAGCCTTTACCGCAATTGGCAACGCACCTTTTATAGGTTGCAAACTACCATCTAAAGACAATTCACCCATTATGAGATACTCATCTAAATTTTCTGCTTTAATTTGATTAGATGCTGCTAGAATTCCCACTGCCAAAGTTAAATCGTAAGCAGAACCTTCTTTGCGTAAATCGGCTGGCGCCATGTTTATTGTAATCTTCTTTCCTGGAATTCTGTAACCGTTATTTTGCAAAGCTGCTGCAATACGGTAATTACTCTCTTTTATGGCGTTATCTGGAAGTCCAACCAAATGGTAACCTACACCTTTATCTACATTTACTTCTACTGTAATCGTTGTAGCTTCGACACCAAAAACGGCGCTTCCAAAAACTTTTTTGAGCATAAAGAATTGATTTGCTTAAATCTACAAATTAAAGTTGATTTACAAAATCTAGAGCTCGTCTCTCATTATAATATATATTCCCTTTATCAATAAACCCAACATGCCCACCATACTTTGGCATTTCTAAATAAAGATTTGGATTTTGCTTAGCTTCCTTAACGGAATAACATTCTGCTGACAAAAAAGAATCGTTAAGCGAATTGATAATTAGTGTTGGAATAGCAATACTCGATAGATATTGTAAACTGCTAGCGTGTTCGTAATAGTCTAAAGCATCCTTAAAACCATGGGCTTTTGATGTATATACATCATCAAAATCTACCAAGGTTTTAATGGCATTAAAATCAGCAGTAGAAATATCTTGTGAAAACTGCTCTAGCTTGGGCTTCAACTTGTCTTTAAGATGCGCTAAAAACCTGATAGCATAGTGTCGGTTTTTTATATGCATCAAAGCATCTGAAGCCCCTTTTAGATAACATGGAGATGAAACTGCAACAATACCTTTTAGTGCTTTTGGTAATTGTTCTCGCTCACCAGCATATTTTAAAGCCATGTTAGCACCAAGACTAATACCTTTTATATAAATGTCGCTGTATTTGTCTTGTTTTAAAATATAGTCAATGACTGCTTCTAAATCTTCCGTAGCACCAGAATGGTAACTTCTAAACAAGCGATTTGGCTCACCACTACAACCTCTAAAATTTACAGCACAAGCATCTACACCATTTTCATTAAATAATTTAGCGGTTCCTGTAATGTATGGTCGTTGCGCATTGCCTTCTAAACCATGAAGTAAGACAATCACTTTGTCCGAAGGACTTTCTGCATAACTCCAATCTACATCTATAAAATCACCGTCGTCTAACTCAATACGTTCTCTGGTTTGTAGAACACCGCTTACTGTTCTTGCTAGTCCTGAAAATACAGTAGACACAAAGCTTTTCTTTGCCCAAAATGGTGGTTTGTATGTGGATTCTATTATTGGCATGTTCTAGCTATTGGCTATTAGCTTTTGGCAGTTAGCTCAAAGACTGTTTATCTCAAAACTGTAAACTCAATAGACGAGTCGTTAAATACCCTGTGTGTCTGCGCTTTAAAGTCTGATTCTTTGGCTTTAAAAATATTATCTACATACGTCTGAGGATTAGCATCTATATAAGGAAAAAATGTACTCTGTACTTGCACCTGAATCTTATGTCCTTTTTTAAACGTGTGAAATACATCTTGCAACTTAATGTTTACTGACGTTTTTTGATTTGGCACAAAAGGTTCAGGTTTTTCCATACTATTTCTAAAACGACCACGCAGCACTTCGCTACGTACCATCATATGGTAATTACTCAACTTTAAATGATCTTGCACATCATCTGTATTTTCTGTATCTGCCGGAAACACATCGATTACTTTTACAATCCAATCGGCTGCAGTTCCTGTAGTTGATACGTTTAGTTTCGCTAAAATATCACCAGCTAAAGTGATATCATTTTCTAAAACTTCGGTTTCAAAGGTTAATACATCTGGACGTCTCGATGCAAAACGCTGATCGTCTGTCATGAATTTTCGCGGTGTGAATCCAACTTTAATATCTTCAGTGTAAGGCACTGGCTTTTTAGGGTCACTTATAAAATCTGACGTCGCTATATTTCTTGTAGCACGTTGCGTTAAACGCTCGTAAGGTTGTAAAAAGTAACTTTCTTTAGCTGTGTTTTTTGGTGGCCAACTTTCAAAAGATTGCCATGATTTTGTACCTGTATTAAACATTTGTGCTTCTGGCAATCCTGTTTTGCCATCACCTTCACCTTTTAAGAAATGATTAAAGAATTTAGTTTCAATTTCCTTTTGAAAATAGTCTGAAATACTATCTCCAAAGTGAATATTACCCACAACCTGTCTTTCAGAACTTCTTGCCCAATCACCATGACTCCAAGGGCCAAAAACTACGGTGTTGTAATTATCACTATTCTTTTCAATGTTTTTGTAGGTATTGAAAGGACCATATAAATCTTCGGCATCAAAGAAACCGCCAACAACCATCGTTGCTGGTTTTATATCTTTTAAATGCTGAATAATACCTCTAGGTTTCCAGAAATCATCATACGTGACATGTGTTTTTATCTGTTCCATAAACACATTGGTACTGTCGTAAAATTTATTCAATTTGCTCAAAGGCATGTTATCTAAGAAAAACTGATGCTGATCTTCTGTTCCAATGTCTGGGAATTCGTACCAAGATGCTGTTGTTGGTGTATCTTTCATATATCCAAACACCGACGTCGCTCTCCAATAGCTCAATAAAAAGGCTCCGTTATGAATAAAATCGTCGAAAAAGAAATCGCCAATACACGCTTGTGGAGATGCTGCTTTTAAAGCTGGATGCGCATCTAACAGTGAATACGTCGTGTAAAATCCTGGGTACGAAATACCATACGTACCAACCTTGCCATTGTTGTTTTCAACATTATTGATTAACCATTCTATGGTATCGTAAGTATCACTTGCTTCATCAGTTTCTTTTCCTGTTTTATTCGGAATATAAGCTCGCATATTATCATAAACTCCTTCACTATTCCAACGCCCACGAACATCTTGATACACCATGATGTTTCCTTCTTCCATTAAATATTTATTTGGTCCTATCTTACTCCTGTATTCATCTTCTCCATAAGGTCTACAACTGTATGGTGTACGCATCATTAACATAGGATACGTTTTAGTGGTGTCTTTTGGAGAATATATGGTTGTATGTAGCTTAATACCATCTCTCATGGTAATCATGACCTCTTTTTTAGTGTAATTATCCTTGACAAAAGTATCTTCAACTTTAGCTGTTTCAGGATTTTCGAGAGCTTGATGTTTTTCGTCTTTGCAATTAACTAAAGCGATACATAGTAGTAAAATGAGCGTAAAATTCTTAATCATAATAGGGTTAACTTTTTTGAAAGGTTTAAAGATAATCTTTAAAATTATATAAAAGTTTGAAGACAATGTTAAGATGGAATGTACGCCAAATCCGTAAACTCAAACTTCCCTCCATCAAACAGACCTTTATCACTGAGTTTTAAAGAAGGAATCACCAACAATGCCATAAAGGACAAACTCATATAAGGTGCGTGAAGCTTAGAACCTAATTGTTTTGCCATTTTATCTAATTCAGAATACTGTTTCCCTATAGTTTCAGCATCTTTATCGCTCATGATACCAGCAACAGGAAGTGCAACTACTTTTTGTTCTGTATTACTCACCGCACAAATTCCTCCTTCATTTTCAATAATAAGATTAACTGCTTTGCAAATAGCTTCGTCAGATACCCCAACTGCAATAATATTATGCGAATCGTGACCAACAGAACTTGCAATTGCCCCTTCTTTAAGTCCAAAATTCTTTATAAATGCCATCGCTGGTTTATTATTTTGGTAACGGTTAACGACTGTCATTTTTAAGATATCGTTTTCTGTGTTAGACACTAAATTGCCATCTTTAATAGTAGCATCTTCAATAATTTGATTGGTGACCAATTCTCCATCTAGACATTCAATAACTCTAATTTTGGTTGTACTAGCTTCAACTCTAAAATCTTCAACTAATTTTTTGCTGGTATTGAAGTTGTTTAGATTTTCAAAATTGACGTGTTGTATTTTAGATTCGCCATTATCGTAAACCAATTCTCCATTTATATAGGTTTGAAGGGTTTTAAAGTCGGTTAAATCTTCAACCAATATACAATCTGCTGTATCTCCAACTTGTAACAAACCAACATCTAAATTGTAATGCTTAACAGGATTAACACAAGCTACTTGAAGGACTTTAAAAATGTCATTGCCCTTATCTACTGCTCTTGCACAAAGCTGATTAATATGTCCTACCAACAAATCATCTGGATGTTTATCATCACTACAAAACATCATGTTTTGGTAATGCTCATCTAATAAACCAATCAAGGCTTCAAAATTTTTAGCAGCACTACCTTCTCTGATGATAACTTTCATGCCTTTTTGAAGTTTCTCTAAACCTTCTTCATAGGTGAAACACTCATGATCGGTGGAAATTCCTGTAGAGATATATTTGGTTAAATCCTCACCTCTTAAACCTGGTGCATGCCCATCAATAGGTTTATTGTAATGTTTTGCCCATTCAATTTTCTTAAGCACTTCAGCATCGTCGTAAATGACTCCTGGATAATTCATCATTTCCGCCAAATACTTAATATCTGGATTTGCCATTAAGGTTTTTATGTCATCGGAATCTATAACAGCTCCAGCAGACTCAAAACTAGTGGCTGGTACACAACTTGGTGCTCCAAAATTGAATTTAAAAGGCGTTTGTTTGCCGTTTTCTATCATAAACTCCACTCCTTTTACTCCGAGCACATTGGCTATTTCGTGTGGATCGGAAACTGTGGCTACTGTACCATGTTTTACAGCTACTTTTGCAAACTCGCTTGGCACTAACATACTGCTTTCTATGTGAATATGTGCATCTACAAAACCTGGTAATATATAGAGGCTTTCTTCGCAGTCGTTTTCTTTAATAGCTTTGATTTTACCATTCTCTATAGTGATTTCTCCTTTGTAGATGCTACGGTTTTGTATGTCTACTATGTTTCCTTTTAATGTCATATTAGAAATGGATTCCTACCTACGCAGGAATGACAATATTATTTTAATTCAATTTTTAAAATTTGATTTGTTTGGTCTGTAACCTTAAAACGTTCATCTGCTCTTCTCCCAACAACCCAAACTATTTTATTTTCTGATGTTAAAACCCAAGTGCTCTCTTTTTCAATGGGAGTTAACTTTTCATCTTTTAAGTATTTGCTCACTTTCTTTTTGCCTTTCATACCAATAGGATAAAAAACATCGCCAGTTTCCCATGGTCTAAGTTCTAAAGGATAGTTTAGTTTTTCTGCATCTACGTAAATTGTAGTTTTAGATTTGTCCATTAGAGCCTCTGCTTCATTAAAAAACAAAATACCAATGGGTGTTTTTATAGAGCGATTTTCTTTTGTAATTAATAGAGATTCTTCGCTTTGCTCTGAATGACATAATTCAGATAAAATCAAAAAATCGCGATGCTTGGTGAGCTTATACGTGTTTGAAGTTATGTATTTACCTGTTTCGGCATCTAGTAAACCTTCAACATCATTCCATTCATTAAAACCACATTCTTTAAAAGCTTCAAACAAAAAGGCTTTAGGGTTATTTTGTTTTTTAAATTCTGAAACTGCATAGGTTATCGTATTTCCTTCTTCTTTTAATATTGCTTTACTTAGAAAATCTTTTATACTTTGGTTGACTATAGCTTCCGTCTCCTTTAGGTTTGATAAGGTATTCTGAAAGCTATCCAAAACATTAGGATTGATTTCCTTTAGAATTGGAATCACTTCATGCCTTAATTTATTCCTAAGGTATTTTCTTGATGAATTACTACTATCTTCTCTCCAGGCTATGTTTTCACTTTTAGCGTATGCTTCTATTGTTTCTCTAGAAAATGACAATAATGGCCTAGCAATATTTCCATTCAGTTCCGGAATTCCTGTTAAACCATTAAGTCCAGTTCCTCTGGTGAAATTGATTAAAAATGTTTCAAGGTTATCATCTGCGTGATGTGCGGTAAGGATGTAATCGAATTTTAATTGTTGTGCTAATTCTGAAAACCAATCGTATCGTAATTCGCGAGCAGCCATTTGAATAGAACATTTGTTTTCTTCAGCATAGGCTTCAGTATCAAAATTCTGAACAAACACTTCAACATTCAACTGCTCTCCTAAGTCTAAAACAAAATCTTCGTCAGCATCACTTTCATTTCCCCTTAAATTAAAATTACAATGTGCTAAAGCAAAATCAAAATTCAATTTATGACATAGCTGCGCCAATACCACACTGTCTATTCCACCAGAAATAGCAATGACTAAACGAGAATTTTTCAGAAAAGGAAATTGTTCCTCAATATGGTTTTTAAAAGCAGTTAACATAGCGTAAAGATACGATAATGTACTACTCTTACAATTAGTTAAAAATGATAAAAATCATATCGAAATTGTTCCTTTATTGGTAACTTTAAAGAAGTAATTTAAAAACTATGGTTATGAGCACAATAAAAGAACTTTCAGCAAAATCTGCACAAACTACTTTTGATAAAAAAGTGCTAACCGCAGTACAGCATTTGCATCCATATGTAAAACACAGAATTTACATAGCAGAATCTACAGGCATTTTACCAAAAAACATGTATTCATCTAACGGTATAATTGACGAATGTATCATTACACTTTACAGCAATGGTTTTAATATAGAAGCTGAATATTCAGCAGTTAGACTTGAGCTTTTTAAACTCGTGGATAATTATATGAACGAACTTTTTAAGAAAGAAGTTTTTCATAAAAACACCATTAGCACAGACGACATTAGACGACATGAAATCGCTAAACTTGGCGAAGAATACACCGTTGACGCTGACTTAGATTTAATCTTAAATACTGAGCTTAATGACATTTCTTACAGACAAGAAATGGATAATGAGCTGTACTTATATGAAGATAAAGAAACTTCTATTTTAAATGCTTTTGAAGTTAAAGATTTGTCCACCAAAGAGTCTCCTAAAGTCTTTGGTCGCTTTTACAGTTGGCTACCAATTAATATTTCTAATATTATTGATTTGTATATTTTCGGTAATTTAGAATTTGAGGACATCGCCAAAATAAAGAACATTACAACGTCTAGAATTGAGTTTATTTTTGATCGTGTTAAAAAGAGCTTTAGATCGCATATTGAATAGATTTTTTAGACCTATTAGATAATTAGATATTTGGATTTGTTAGATACGATTACCATTAGAAAGAGTCTAAAGATCTAAGTATCTAACCGTCTAAATATCTAATTTTCCAAAACCTCTCGCATGGCTTTGGCTTTTACCAAACATTCCTCGTATTCTTTAAGCGGATTGCTCTTTGCTGTAATGGCACTACCAACTGAATAAGACACATATTTCTTGGTCTCATTATAAAGAATACTTCGTATTATGACGTTAAAGTCAAAGTCGTTTTTTGGTGTAAAATAACCAACTGCACCAGAATATAATCCACGTTTGGTCTCCTCTAAATCTTCAATAATTTTCATCGCTGAGATTTTTGGTGCTCCTGTCATACTTCCCATAGGAAACGTAGTTTTTATAATATCTACAGGATGAATATCTTCTGAAACTTTAGAAGTTACCGTTGAAATCATTTGATGTACTTGTAAAAAGGAATACACTTTACACAATTCTTCCACCTGTACACTTCCCTTTGTTGCTGTATGAGACAAATCATTTCTAACCAAGTCTACAATCATAATGTTCTCACTACGCTCTTTTGGGTCGCTGGCTAAATTTTCAGCTAATCTGAGATCTTCTTTTTCATTTTTAGAACGCTTGGCTGTACCTTTTATAGGCTGCGAAATGACCTTATCATCTTCTTTTTTGATATAACGCTCTGGCGAAGCAGACAAAAGGTACTTATCAAAAGACTTAAATAAGGTTGCAAAAGGTGGTTTAGAGATTTGATTTAATTTGTTGTAAACTTCTAATGGATTTATAACGCTATTTTCTGCATAGAACTCCTGACAAAAATTAGCTTCATAAATATCTCCTCTATGAATACGCGCTAACATTGTGTTGACTTTCTCAAAGTATTCGTCCTTGTGAATTCTGAGTTTTATCTTAATCGGATGTTTAGATTCTTGGATGTTTAGATTACCAGATTGTTCTATTGCTAATAAATCACTTTCAATCTCATCATCAACTAGGTTTAAATACTGAAATTCTGCAATATTACCTTTAATTAAAATCAGTTTTTTTGGTTGAAAAAAATACAAATCCGGAAATCCTAAACCATCAAAATTTTTAGACTCTAAGTCTTCAATTGAATTCTTTAAATCATACGTTAAGTAACCAAAAATCCAGTCTTTAGTAGTTTTTTGATATTCCTTTAAACGCTCAAAAGCGTCTATGTAGTCTGTTTGCAAACTTGTGAAAGCATCAACAGCCAAAACAGCATCATAATTACTGTATTGGTCTTTATAATCATTAGAGTCTAACCAAACAACATCATCAAACTGCTGTGCCCAACACAACAACTGTTGTTTAAAAACTTTAGGATTTTTTATTGTTTGATTATGTGATGTTCTCAACGGAGTAAAATAATTTTGTAAAAATAATGAGAATACATTTTCTAGCGTAGAAGAATTGTATCTTTCAATAAAAAATAAAAACCATGCCATTTTTAGAAAACGACCTACTTAAAATTGAAATAAAGTCTAAAGGAGCCGAGCTATGTAGTATACGTTCCTTAAAAAATAATACCGAGTTTATTTGGGAAGCAAACCCAGATGTTTGGGGAAGTCATGCTCCAAATCTGTTTCCAATTATTGGAGCCATGAAAGAGAACAGTTATATCTATAACGGCAAAAAGTATAACATGCCAAAACATGGTTTTGTAAGGCACAACAAAGATTTTGAAGTGATTTCTAATTCAAATTCTGAAGTTACATTTCAACTAAACTCAAATGATGAGCTAAGAGCAATTTATCCTTTTGAGTTTGAGTTTTTAATCACTTACGAGCTTAATGACAATGAACTTTTAATACACCATACTGTAAAAAACACAGATTCTAAGACCATGTATTTTTCTCTTGGAGGACATCCTGCGTTTGCATGTCCTTTGTTTAAAGATGAATCTTATACCGATTATTTTTTAGAGTTTGAAAAACAAGAAACCAGCAGATCATATTTGCTTAATATGGCAACAGGATTGGTCTCGGATAAAACAAAACCTGTTTTTGACAGTCCCAACACTATAAATTTACATGGAGATCTTTTTAATGAAGATGCATTGATTTTTAAAGATTTAAAATCGAGACAAGTGGCATTAAAACACAAAGCAAAAGGTGAAATTCTTAATGTTAAATTTGAAGGTTTTCCTTTTTTGGGCATTTGGGCAAAACCTAATGCACCTTACGTTTGTATTGAGCCTTGGATTGGCATCGCTGATTCAGAAAGTACCAATCAACAACTAAAAGATAAGGAAGGTATTGTGACTTTAGAACCCAAAAAATTATTCAAAGCAACGTATAGTATAACGCTTAATCGCAATTTGTTAAACTGATATAGATTATTAATAGTAGCTTTGCACAAAATCTATGGCTGTGACTTTTCAAGATTTAAATCTAAATACTCCTTTATACAATGCTATTGAAGACTTAGGATTTACAACTCCTACTCCAATACAATCTGAAGCATTTAATGTTGTAGCTTCTGGTAAAGATGTGGTTGGTATAGCGCAAACTGGTACTGGTAAGACCTTTGCGTATATGCTACCTATTTTGCGTCATCTTAAATACTCAAGACAAGACAATCCAAGAGTTTTAGTTTTGGTACCAACACGCGAGCTCGTTGTACAGGTTGTAAGCGAAATAGAAAAAATGTCTAAATACATTAATAACCGTGTTTTAGGTGTTTATGGAGGTACTAATATCAATACGCAAAAACAAGCTGTTGCACAAGGTTTAGATATTATTGTGGCTACACCAGGACGTTTATACGACCTTGCAGTTAGCCGAGTTTTACAGCTTAAATCTATTCAAAAATTAGTGATAGATGAGGTTGATGTGATGCTAGATTTAGGATTTAGACATCAATTAATGAACATCTTTGATATTCTTCCAGAGCGCAGACAAAACATTATGTTCTCTGCAACGATGACAGCAGATGTTGATGAGTTGATAACAGATTTTTTTATTAATCCTACTAAAATTCAAATTGCAGTCTCTGGTACTCCGCTAGAAAATATTAAACAAGAACGTTACAATGTTCCTAATTTTTATACAAAAGTTAATTTACTAGAATACCTATTAAGTGATAAAGATGAGTTTTCTAAAGTTTTAATCTTTGTAGCCTACAAGAAAATGGCAGACCGATTGTTTGATAAATTAGAAGAGCTTTTTCCTGGTCAAAGCTGTGTTATTCACTCTAACAAAACACAGAATTATAGACTTAGAAGTATAGAACAGTTTAGTGAAGGCGAGCACAGATTATTGGTAGCCACAGATGTTATGGCAAGAGGATTAGATATTGATGATGTTACACACGTTATCAATTTTGACACACCAGATTATCCTGAAAACTATATGCACCGAATCGGTAGAACTGGTCGTGCAGAAAAACAAGGTTATGCGCTATTATTCTCTACCGAAAAAGAGCAAGAAGCCAGAGAACGTATTGAAGCTTTAATGCAACTAGAGATTGAAACTAAGGACATACCAAATGTTGTAGAAATCTCAACTGAACTTATTGAAGAAGAGCGACCTCAAATTAGAGAACGCAATAATCCCACAAAGCGTAGTACTGAAGATATACCTGGTCCTGCATTTCACGAAAAGAAGGAGAAGAACAAAAAGGTAAATTTAGGTGGTTCTTACAGACGCGAAATTTCTAAAAAGTACAAGAAGCCTAAAACACGAGGTGATAAAAATTATAACAAGCGTAACAAAAAGAAACGCTGATAAAAAAAGAAAACCTCTTCAAAAATTGAAGAGGTTTTCTATATACGTCAAGTACCGCAGGACCGCATTTTATATGAAATAAAATCTATAACCCTAACCTTATAGTTGATCCTGCACTTGTACTTGATTATCCATTAAATCGTTTATTGGTACTATTAACCTACCTTTTGAACCTTTTAATATCACTGATATACTTCTAACTTCATCTACTGTATAACTTTCGTTATTAAAAACTATTTTCTGCCCAACTTCAAACATTTTTCTTGCATAAAATGTATGCATAAGCTTAGATACAACACCTTTTGCTCCAAGACCAAATGCAATTGTAAAAGCCAAAAGAAAAGCTCCCAAAATCATGGTAATGTTGCTTGTAATTATTGTAGTATCTATACCTGCTTGATTTAGAGCTGTAATTGAAATAAATATTAACAATAAAAAGAAAACTATATGGCTAATCATTTTGCCTCCAGATAAATCCATAGATTCAAAAAATGATTTCAATCCATTTTTTACAAAATTGGCAAACAACAAACCCAATGTAAAAATGATTAAGGCTGCAAATAGCTGTGGTAAATATGATAACAATTCACTTATCTGATTGGAGATTATCTCTAATCCTAAAACATCAGACATCATTATTACCAGAATGATATACATCACCCATTTTACGAATTTTGACACAATCTTAATCGTATCAAAATTCAACTTTTTGCCTTCTATGATTTCAATATCATTCAGACTGTCGTCTAATTTATTAGCCTTAGCTAATTTTAAAACTTTCCTTACAGCCTTTACAACAAGTTTTGTCACTATCCACCCTATAATTAAAATAGCTAGTGCAGCTAAAGCTTTAACTAAAAACGCCGAAACTTCTGGCCACATAGAAGATAATGACTGCATTGCCGAATTTTTAAAATCTGTTACTTTTTCCATACTTATAGTATAATGTTAGGGTTACTATATATTTAATTATTTTTTTCTGTTCTTACTTACAGTATCTATGATATAGCCTAAATTATACGAAAACAGTTCGGCTAATTCCATGAGCAATTTTGCCATAGCAATGTCGCTCATAACTTTGCTCTTTAGCTCTGCTGGTACCTCTTTTAAAGGCTGGTTTATTTGCTTAAATGGATTCTCCATCTTTCGTATAATTATCGTACTTATGTACGAGTTTTTCTTTTGCTCTTTTTAATCGCATTTTAACTGCGCTTTCCCCTATATCTAAAGCTTCTGATAATTCTTTAATTGTTAAGTTATCTTCATACTTTAGCAACAATATCATTTTTTCTTCAGGTGAAATCAACTCCATTACGCCTTTTAACTTATCTACTCGCATATTTTCAAACTCACGAGCAGAATCAATTTCCTCACCTATATTTTGTATATCAATACTTTCTGAACTTACAGATTGTTTTTCGAACTTTTTTGCTGTATTTCTGGTTACATAATTTACACAATGATTATATGTAAACGCATATAGCCAAGTTGAAAATTTAGACTTCCCTTTAAAGCTAGCTAATTTAACAAAGACTCTCAAAAACACGTCTTGAGTTAGGTCTTTAGCTTCATCGACTCCATTTGCAAACCCGTAGCATTTATTATATACCATAGTGGCATATCTATCATAAAGCACCTCGAACAACATAGTGTCGTTGGTTTTTACGATTGCTTCCACAAGCGCTTCATCGGTTAGGCTATGAATTGCGTCTTCAGTCAATTTTGGTTGAAAATTCTATTTTAACTTGATTGGTTATACGTTTAAGACACAAAGCTTCTTAACAAGTCACAAAAATTTTAAAAAAAATTTTTTACTCATTAATTTGATCTTCCATATCTCTAAGATGGTGCTCTAGAGCTAATGTTGAAATTTGAATTTCTCTTATTAAAAATGCCAAAGAAAAAATAAGTAGTAACAATGCAAAACCAAAAATCCAAATAGCAGCATTGTGTTGATCTATATAAATTAAAAACATAGTTAAGACACATAGCAAAAGACTAGAAATACCTAAAATTTGCATCCATCGTGTAAGATTTAACCTTAGTTTTAAGTTATTAATCTGCCGCATTAACACAGCTTCCTTACGTTCTAAATATTTATCACTAAGATTTCTAATAATTGCCGCATAAGCTAAAAAGCGATTTGTGTATGCTAACATGATTAGAGAAATTGCAGAGAATAAAAGTGCCGGAGTTGTAAGCGTAAGTTCTTCCATATAAAAAACTTTTTACAAAATTACTGAATTTAATTTCTAGGCATAAAAAAAGCGAACTTAATAAGTTCGCTAGTATATAATTACTCTTCTAAGATTACTCTTTGTTTTGCAGCAACCATCTTAATATTAGAATACCTATTCTTGCAATTATAAAGGTAAACAAACCAAATGTTGCTGTTAATAATGATACTTTAAGTCCACCTGCAAAAATAGCCGGATTTGGATCTCCTAAGGCTTCTACAGAATCAAAAGCTGTAATCAATCCGATTACGGAGGCAAAAAAACCAATAACCAAACCCAATAGACTACTGTCTACGGTAAGATTGAGCATTTTACGAGCTTTCTTAGAATCTTTTTTTAGATTAATAAAACCTATTGTAAGTAAAGCTAGAGAAAGCAATAAGCAGATTAAGATGAGCGACATAAAAAGCGGTCCTCCTTCGTAAAAACGATCTGCGAATTGAACTGTTAAAGATAAAATTGTTGATTGCATAGTGTGTAAATTTAATTATAGTTTTAAAACTGTTTGTTTTTTGATTGCATTTCAAAACTATAAACTACATCTTGTCAATTTTTTATTTTGCGACGAATAACCTTTTTGGCATGTGATTTAACTAAATGCTAAATCCATTACTAAATCTGCTATTCGTCTACAAAATTCCTGTTGGCTCTAAAAATATAGTATTATTGTAAGAGGTTATAACTAAATGTCTTTAAAACGTTTTTTATTACACAAATGTCTTCAGATACTGCTGCATACTTTATTTTGGTTAGCAGTACTAATTTTCTACAGTTATTTCTTTAGTATAGGTAATACGAGTTTTAAAAATTCATTTTCGTTTAGCTTATTTTTGATGCCTATAACCATTGCTACTACTTATGTTTTTATTTATAAACTAATACCAGATTACCTCATTAGCA
Source organism: Winogradskyella sp. MH6 (assembly GCF_022810765.1). Taxonomy (NCBI): domain Bacteria; kingdom Pseudomonadati; phylum Bacteroidota; class Flavobacteriia; order Flavobacteriales; family Flavobacteriaceae; genus Winogradskyella; species Winogradskyella sp. MH6. Next base: position 3,385,222 of record NZ_CP094494.1, read on the forward strand.
AACGTTACGCAAGATTTGCTCTATATAGTATATACACCCTTATTATTTCTGCTTATTTAGTTGTGGCCAGTGTGTTTTTTAGCTTAATTTATTTATCTGGCTTTGAGTATTCTGAAATGAATCCGGCAACAAAGAACATTATTTTAGTTCTTGGCGCTGTGTATCTTATTGTTTTTGTAATTAGTGCCTTTAAGCTTTTAAAATTAAATTTAAAACAAACCAAAATCACTAAAAAACTAGAAACCAAAATTCTAGAAACCCAACTAAAACTAAAAGAGCAAGAATTAAACTATTTGAAAATGCAGATTCATCCTCATTTTCTTTTTAACACATTAAATACCATGTACGGCTCTGCATTAAAAAAGGCAGATGAAACGCCCGAAATGATTTTAAAATTGTCTAATCTATTAGACTATTTACTGTATCAAGTCGATAAACCTTTTGTAAGTCTCGAAGACGAAATAAATCATATTGAAGATTATATCTCTTTAGAAAAAATGCGATTTAACAACACATTAGCTATTACATTTTATAAAGACATTCAATCAAAAGCTATTGATATAGCACCAATGCTTTTTATTCCCTTTGTAGAAAACAGTTTTAAACATGGCACTTTAAAAGAAGGCGTTTTATCTATTGACCTCTCAGTAAAAGCCAATTCAGAAACCATTATTTTTAATATTAGCAACAGCAGCAGTAATCAAAAAACTCACAACGATGGCATTGGTTTACAAAACATTAAAAAACGATTAGATTTATTATACCCTAATCGTTATAAGTTAGACATCACTCACAATGACTCTACATTTAAAGTTGACTTAGAACTTAACATAAAATCCAAACTAGCCCATGACTAAACCTATTTCTTGCATCATAGTTGACGACGAAAGCATGGCTAGAGATATTATAGCGACACATTTATCTCGCATAAAAAATATTGAAGTTGTAGCACAATGTAAAAATGCTATTGAAGCTTTCAATTTTATAAACAATAATGCCGTGGACCTTATCTTCCTAGACATTAATATGCCTGAAATCTCAGGAATTGCCTTTGCAAAATCCATCAATAAAAACATCAAAATAATTTTTACCACAGCCTACAGAGATTATGCTGTAGAAGGTTTTGATCTTCAAGCTGTAGATTATTTATTAAAACCTATTCCTTTTGAAAGATTATTAAAAGCGGTAAATCGCTATTTTGAAGTCAATGCTAAGCATTTAAAAAATGAATCCAATCAATTAGATGACAATGATTTTATTTTTGTGAGGTCTGATAGACGTATGCTAAAAATCACCTTTAAAGACATTCTCTATATTGAAAGTTTAAGTGATTATATTAAAATTCATCTTACTGAAACCTGTATAGTTACCAGAGAAACTATAAGTGCCATTGAAGCCAAACTACCACAAAAAGACTTTTTAAGAATCCACCGTTCATACATTGTAAGCTTGGCAAAAATTCAATCCTTTACAAACGAAGAGATTACAGTTAATCGAAAAGCACTACCTATTAGTCGAAGTTATAAGAAAGATGTTTTAAATCATCTTGAAAATTTTTAACTTTAGATAAATAAAAGTCCAAATCTATCGTTATCATAGTCTCTAGACTATGTTATTAACCGCTTAATGAGTGCATACCTTCATAATACCATCCCAAATTTAAAACCGTTTGATTACGAGCGTCATCACGATTCTCATTTTATAAATCAGCAATGGGTTTTGGTGAATGGTATTTCTAAAAAGAAAGCGATTTACACGTTTAGAGACAACAATATTTTAGAGATTGAAAGAAAGGACGCAACTATTACAACGTCTTGGACAATAAGTATACAGAATATATTTACTATCGAAACCGAAGACGGTATAATAACCGTCAAAGCTTACTTTAAGGATGATGATATTTTAGTCTTAAATCATCAGGATAAAGAAGAGTTTGCTATGTATATTAATACAACTAATTATTCTGAAGACTTGAATTCTATTGAAGATATTCAAGACTATCTAAAAGATAAATACAAAAAGAAGGTTAACAAGGTTATACACAAACACGAATTCTATTACATCTCAAAATCTGAAGAATTTGGACCTTTTACCGTTGAAGAGCTTAAAGAAAAGGTGAAAAAAGATGACATTAGTGCGTACTGCTTTGTACGAGATGTAAATGAAGACAATTATGCCAAGCGTTTACGGATTATAGATTTAATGCAAGAGTTATAAACTTTCGTTTTTTAAAAACTAGGATCAAATTGTTGGTCTATAGCTTTTAAAACAGCTTCTTTAGTTTGCTTTTCAATAGTGTTAATCATTTTATGAAGCGTTTCTATTGTTTTTTCTTTATATAGAAAATGCCTGTCTTCAAGTTGTTCAAAAATATCTTTAATGCTATGAGAGCCACTTAATGAAAACGCATCAATACTACCATCTAAACTAACGGTAAACCATTCTTTTAAATAATGTTCGGTTTTCCAAAGTTTTGTGCTTTTCCAATGGAAACTCCAATATCCATTAGACTCATAAGTTTTAAGCGTGAATTCTTTTTCTGGTTTTAGCTGTTGTAACTCTGCAAGAACAGCTTCCATCCTATTTGTAATATTTGAAATGAGTTTAGCCTTTTCAAATTCTGATGATGTCTCAGGTTTCTGATTTCTAAACTGTTTGCTGTTTAGCAATTGCTTTGCTTTGTTTTTTACACCTTTAGTAGCACCCTCTTGCGATAATTTTTCTACAACTGCATACGAAACAGCTTCGTGGTCTAACAGTAACTCCTGAAGTTTTTTATGGTTAGATGCCATTATTTTTTTTACAACTTCTTCAGTTAAATTGTTAGCTAACAACTCTTGCCTAATAGCTTCATTAGGTTCATCTACAACACCAGGTTGTAGTAAAATGCGTGTATCTGTATAGGGTTTTAAGTAAAACAGTAAATGATTTAGCTTATCGACTAGTTCTAATCGGTTTTGGGTTGAAAATTCTAACTCTGGAGCTTCCCAAACACCTTCATATTCTATTGTATTGGTTTTACTATTGAATTTTGGCAACAAATAAATAACCTGCAATAGGTATGCTCCATTAATATCACCTTCTGGTCGCCATGATACATCAATCGATTTTAGTCGTGTTGGTGAGTTTATAAGCAATAGCGAACTACCTGTAAATTCGTGTATGGTGTCTTCTGTTGGATCTGTATCTGTTAACAAATTCCACTCTACAGACCAACCTGCTGGTATTTTTAAGGGTTGAAGATTCATTTATAAAATTACTAAAAATAGGTTTTATCTAGTCTTCAATCCAAATGTCTTGTTTATAATAAGGATATGGCAAATCGTCTGTGGTTTCGTATTTAAATTCTGATTTTTCTTCTCCTGTTAACCAGTTTACCCAACCCCATTTTCCATCTTTTTTAACAGCTAGCTTTAGTACACCATCTGCATTAAAATTTTTATAATCTTCGTAAATACAAGGCACAGACAGTTTTGTATTTTCATTATAACTCCAATAAGACAAATGCATACCTACTTTTCCTTTGTTGTAAACTGCCGTGTATTTTGAATTGTATCCAAAAAAACGAATACTATCGTATTTTGCAGGAATAAGTGTTGTTAGATTCTTTTCTCCTAAGGATTGATACATTCCCCATTTTTTAGTGGCTTTATTCCTTGCCTTAAATACACCATCACCATTACCTTCATCAAAAATAAGAATATCGGCTTTTAATTTTTTCTTGGATGACACAAACATATCTTTTGCCCAACCTTCTATCCAAACCAAAGGCACATCTTCTGGATTATCAAAAGTTGGATCTACTAAAACCACATCTTCGAACCAATCTACTAATCCCCATTTTTCGTTTTGTTTTATAAGCGCATAAAACCTACCATCTACTTCCTTTAATTTTACAGCATCATAAATGCAGTTAGCTCTCTCAGCTGCATCGTGTATTTCATAAGGGTTTAAAAGAATGCCATATTTTTTTTTGATTTTTACAATGGTAAATGGTTCCATGTTTTTAAACCAGCCAATGGAATCGAATTTTGGTTCTATTACCATATCAAAGTCAATAATTTCTTCATCCAAATCTTTATAAGCATCTATATGATAAATGCCCCATTTTTTGGTAGATTTCATTAATACTTTTGCAAAACCATTTTCATTAGGTATCCATTCTATCTTTTTGCCTTTTATCTTTTTTAAGATTTGTTTGTCTGATATGTCTTGGGCTTTAACGTTTAACGAAAAAAGTATTATGACTATGAAAAAAATAGAATTGCGTTTCATGATTATGGTTTTTGATTAGCAGGATATACTATTAACTTGGTTTGTTATCAAAAATTGTAAATGTTAATAGCTTAAAGTTTTTGTTAAATTCCCTTCTCTGTCATAATATTTCCATTGACCAACTTTTCTTCCCCATTTATAAACTTTAATGGCTTCTAGTTTGCCGTTATCATAATAATGTTTCCACTCTCCATCTTTATCACTTGTATAAGTATAACTACCTATTGCTTTTAATTGCCCACTTTCATAGTAATACTTCCAATCATCTATTTTATCACTACCGCTAAATTTATAATTTCCCGTTGAGGATAGTTTACCAGATGGATAAAAATTTTCTTTTGGACCTCTACCATTATCTTTTAAAACCCAAGAAGAAGATAAGACACCTGTTTCATAATAAGTTTTATAATCTTGGCGCACACTTTCGATAAAACTTTGACTCCCTTCTATAATACCATTTTTATAAAACCATTTGTGTGTAGACGTTTCCTTTCTACTGTTAGTTTCCTTGTATTCAGTAATACTTCTTATTTCACCACTTTTATAATACGCTTTAGAAATTCCAACTTTTTTCCCATTTTTATAATTATCCTCAGCTATCAAAACACCTTCATCATTCCATTTTTTCCACAGACCAGTCTGTTTATCATTTAAAAATTGACCTGCCTCACTTAATGTTCCGTTATCATAATAACTTTTACTTTCACCTTGCTTTAGTCCATTTTTATATATAAATGTTGCGGTAAGTGTTCCCTCTAAATTGTAAATTCTATACCAGCCGTCTTTTTTTCCGTTTTTATATTCTTGCGTAGACAAGAGTTCTCCAGTTATATGGTATTCTTTTTTTACTGTTGTTTGAGCGTTTGCAAGATTAGCTGCTGCAAAACAAATTAAGATTAATAATAGTTTGTTTTTCATATTTAAAGTGTTGGTTTTTATATAAACAAGTAAAAGAAGTTATTATTATTCATTAGATTATTAAATTTTAGACTACAGTTTTGCTCCTCCTGCAATCATTACATTCTCTAAATGATCCCAATATATACTAAATTGTGCATCACTTATCTTCATCTTTTTAAAAGGGATTGATAATTTATTATTATACTCTTTTGTATCTTCATGGTAAACACAATCTTCCTTAAAAAAAATAGTTATGGCTCCTATCCATGTTCCTTCGTTAGAGGACGCATTAGTTCTGCCTAAATTGTTAATGTTTGATATACAACTTAATGGAAAATAAGATTTGCTTACCGTTTCACCGACTTTTACTTCAATAAAATCGTTATTCAATTCATATTTATTTTCATAATGTTCAAGAATAAAATGATTATCTGTAAATTTTATACGGTAACCGCCCATTTTTAATTCATATTCATCACCTCCGTAATAATAATGTCTCTTTTTCTCTATATCTTCTTTTAAATAACTTGCTCCTTCACCATCTGTAAGCCAAAACAAAGAAGACCTAGCTTTTTTTTGTTCTTCAGTCAAAACTTTCTCTCCATTTTTAAATTTTATTTCTTCTTTTATTCCACCTTCTTCATAATAATACTGCCACAATCCATCTGGTTCTCCGTCAATATAATTTCCCTCAGATTGTAAATTACCATTACTGTAATAATTTTTTTCTGTACCATGATGTAAATTATCTTTGTAATGGGTAATGTATTTTAAGTTTCCTTTTTCATAATAGCCTTTACTCTCACCATGTGGCTTGCCATTTTTATAATTGTCTATTTTTTGTAGCTTTCCACTTTCATAATAACTATAGATTACACCATCCATTTTAGAATTTACTGAATTACCTTTCTTCATAATAGTTCCGTCCTCATAATATACTGTAAACTCACCATTAAGAACTATTTCTCCATCCTTAGTATTCTTGTCCTTATATGCTTTTAGTTTAATATTTCCGTTTTCATGATACAGATAGTATTCTTCAGTTTCAGAAACTTCTTTAGAGGATTGTGCAAAAAACACATTAGTAAGTAGTAGTACTGTGATTAGTAGTAGGTTTTTCATAATTATAAAGTTTAGTTTTTAGAAAAATACTCGAAAGCATTGCCTTCACTTTTTTTACTGAAGTTTACTTCTTCCTTTACCTTTCCATTGCTGCCATATACTTTCCACACTCCAACTCTTTCATCATTTTCATATGCTCCTGACATGGTTAGATGACCATCTTCTTTATCATAATATTTCCATACTCCATTTTTTTTGTCATTTTCATATGCACCTGACGTGGTTAGGTTACCATCTTTATCGTAATGTTTCCATTCTCCCGTTTTATTGCCCTCTTTTTCTATGAATCCTTTGGCAGATATTTTTCCATTGTCATAGTATTCTTCAGACTCAAATGTAACAGGCTCCTTACTATCTGCCCTTGAAGAATCACGCCAAGATTTGACCATTATTTGACCGGATTCCACATTAAGAATTACAGTGATTGGGTAAAAAAACAATGTATATCTACCCTGAGAATATCTACCATAATAATCAAAATCTGCACTTTGAAAAAAATTGTCGAACGTATAATTACCAGGTTCTAGCTTTAATTCTTTAAAACCTTCAGGAATTCCTGGTTTATCTTGATATGAATAACTTTTAAATTCTTCAAGTGATACTTCTGTGCTATCCTTTTTCTGTAAGAGTAGAACAATTTTTGGACCACCACCTGTAACTTCAAAAATTGTAAACATAACATCAGATCCAAGTTTTATTGGTTCATTATCATTTTGACTAAAAACAGGAAGTGTACTTAATAGTACAAAGATGACTAGTAAGTAATGTGCATAGGCTTTTTTCATGGTTTCTTGTTTGGGGTTTAAGAAATAACTTACGTTTTAACAAATCTAAGTATTATATGAATACACCTATATACTCAATTTGAGTATTTTCTTATGTGGCTGAAGTTGTATTTAAAACAAAAAAAGCGAACCAAATGGTTCGCTTTTCAGATTCTTAAATACTGAAACAAGTTCAGCACAAGCAAGTTTAGAATGATAATATTTTTAAAATCTAAACGTGTAATGCTCTATCGTCTGTTGCAGCTAAAGCCGCTTCTTTTACAGCTTCTGCAAACGTAGGATGTGCATGCGACATGCGTGATATATCTTCGGCAGATGCTCTAAACTCCATAGCTGTTACTGCTTCTGCAATTAAGTCGGCACAACGTGCACCAATCATATGTACACCAAGTACTTCGTCTGTAGTTTTATCTGCTAAGATTTTTACAAAGCCATCAATATCTCCACTTGCTCTGGCTCTACCTAAAGCTCTAAATGGAAATTGACCTACTTTATATTCGGTACCAGCTTCTTTTAATTCTTCTTCTGTTTTACCTACTGCTGCAACTTCTGGCCAAGTATAAACGACTCCTGGAATTAAGTTGTAATCTATATGTGGTTTTTGTCCAGCTAAAGTTTCTGCTACAAAAACTCCTTCTTCTTCAGCCTTGTGCGCTAACATTGCACCTTTGATAACATCACCAATAGCGTAGATGTTAGATACATTTGTTTGTAAATGCTCGTTAACTTCTACTTGACCTCTATCGTTAAGTTTTACACCAGCAGCTTCGGCATTTAATCCATCTGTATAAGGACGACGACCAACAGATACCAAACAGTAATCTCCTTTAAACTCAACAACCTCACCTTTTTTGTTTTCAGCTTTTACCACAACCTCATCACCATTACGTTCTACAGACTGAACTTTGTGAGAGACCATCATATTACATTTTGCCTTTTTAAATACTTTGTTAAGTTCTTTAGACAAACCAGCATCCATAGTTGGTAAGATTCTGTCCATGTACTCTACAACAGTAACCTCAGCTCCAAGACGACGATATACTTGTCCCAACTCTAAACCAATAACACCACCTCCAATAATAATTAAATGCTTAGGTACTTCTTTTAGTTTTAAAGCTTCCGTTGAAGTTATTATTCTTTCTTTATCTATGTTGATAAATGGTAAATTAGATGGCTTAGAACCTGTAGCTATAATTGTGTTTTTAGCTTCAATTTCGCCAGCATCTTTTCCTTCTATTTTGATGTGGGTTGCATCTTTAAAAGATCCTAAACCTTCGTAAACATCAATATTGTTTTTCTTCATTAAGAAATCTATACCTCCTGTAGTTTGGTCTACAACGGCTTGCTTACGTGCAATCATCTTTTCGAGATTAACCTTTATCTCACCAGGAATTTCAATACCGTGTTCTTCAAAGTGTTTTGTAGCTTCTTCATAATGATGCGAAGAACTTAATAAGGCTTTACTTGGAATACAACCTACATTAAGACATGTACCGCCAAGCGTAGAATATTTTTCAATAATTGCAGTTTTCAAGCCTAGTTGCGCACAACGAATTGCTGCTACATAGCCTCCAGGTCCTGATCCAATTACTGCTACATCGTATGATTTCATAAGTGTTTTTTTGATGTTAATTTTATCTCAGACAAAAATACAATATTGATTAGTGATTAACGAAAAGAGCTTAAATAAATTTTGATTATAAACTGAAATTAAAAAGCCCATAATTAACAGATCAAAAATCTAATTAAAATGGACTCTTTATTCCCTAAAAGTTAATAGCATTCAAAGTTGCAAAATAACAAACAGCTCTACAATACTCAATTTGAGTATTTTTTATAGCCAATGCGGATTTAACTTTAAAATACCAACTAATTCTCCTGTAGATGTAATATCTAACTTCTTTAGAATATTACGTCTATGCGTATCTACGGTATGTGAACTGATGTTAAGCTTTTCGGAAATTTCTTTACTTGTCTTATCTAAAATTAAAAGTCTTATAATGTCTCTTTCTCTATTGGTAACACTATCGTGCAGTAATTTTTGAGAAAAGCTATCAAAGTATATGGTTTCGTATTCTTGCTTATCATTTAGCAATTTGGCAGAGGCTGTAATATCTAACTTAACATCTGGATGCATAATTGTATAATGAGCCAAGCCTATAATTGGCTTGTTCTCTGAGTCAAAAATCAATGGTGTGGTATTTTGTACCACATTTACATAAATATTTTGTGCGTTTTTAAATCTAAAATTCCATGTATAACTAGCATCTTGTCTTTTTTCCTTCGGAATTTCACTCAATGTAAACTTCATAAGACTATTTAATGCTTGTAGCCAAAACTCTATATCTTCAGGATGAATTCTACTCCAGAAGTAACGCATTCCTTTTTCCTTAAGTTCATTTGGATCTAGTCCTAAGGAAGCTTTGTAATTTTTACTAACATATTCAAAGGTTAGATCTTGCGTATTGGTTATGCAAAAAAAGGTTGAGCTATAAGGTAAAAAACGATCCATCTCTATGATTTTCTCTATATGCTTCTCTAAAGATGGTTTATCGTAAGATTCAAATATAAAATTGTATAATTCTTTGATTTTGGAATACTTCATAAACTGTATTAATCATTTTAATTAGGAAACCCTAACATCTCACCCATACCCACCGTAAATAGCCAACAACCATAAATAGCATGTTCTATAGAAACTAAAAGTGTAGATTTTGTTTTTTTAAAAGTTAGTGCAAATAAAATACCTCCTATAAACGTAAAAATCATGACTAAAGTATTTTTAAAGAATATATGTGCCAATGAAAATAATGCAGCATTTACCATTATAAACAAGGCATTGCTTCTAAATAGCGATTCGTAGCGTTGAAAGAAAAACGTTCTGTAAACCAACTCTTGTGGATATACCGAAAAAACAGAATACACAAACAAAATCGCCACCCACAACATAGGCTTTGATTTTATGACCTCAAATAAATTTTTATAGTCAACTATATACACATAAATACTAGTGATAATTGCTATTACTAAAAACTTTATGATGGTTCGTTGCCAAAATTGAGTCCAATTAATATGCTGTCTAATTTTAAACTTATTATTTTCAACCTTAAGAAGTACGTAGGTTACATAAACAAATGCCAATGAACCTATAACTAGTTTAATCCAAAGCTGAAACTCTAATACAAAACTTACCGGAATTAATACAAACCCAATAAAAAATTCAAAAAGTCTATACCTTATGCTTTGCATATTATAATGTTATTGCTGTTGTGTGCTTTACTTCATTTATTACAAACATACTATGCGTGCTACCTATATGGTTTATATTGGTAAGCTTTTTAACCATAAAATCTCTAAACGCTTCCATATCCTTAACCAACACTTTTAACAAGTAGTCATAGTCTCCACTAATATGATAACACTCTAGCACTTCGTCTAATTTACGAACTTCTCTTTCAAATTTCATAACATAGTCCTGAGAATGTTGTACCAGCTTTACGTGGCAAAAGGTTACAAAAGCCTTATCAACTTTCTTTTTATCAACTAGCGCAACATAATTACTAATAATCCCTTTTTTTTCTAACTTTCTAATACGCTCATATACAGCTGTAACCGATAAACCGAGTGCATAAGAAAGTGCTTTATTGGTTTGTTTACTATCTTTTTGAAGAAGTTCTAGAAGCGCTTTATCTATTTCATCTAACATTTGCTTAATATTTTTCGGTAGAAATTACCTTTTGAATAAAAATAACAACTATTGTTCTATCATACACAAAAAATAATGAATAATATTCACTTAATAATATAAAGTATTGATTTTTATTCTAATAACTTTCAAATTTGTATAAACCTTTTAAATCATTTTAAAATGAAATTTAAACCTGCAAACAACATACAAGACCTACAATATTTTGGAGAGTTTGGTGGAGTAAACCCATCAATATCTGACTCTTCTACCTATACCTTTTTATCTGCTAAAACCATGTTCGATACTTTTGAAGGGAATGCGGATGGCTGTTATCTCTACTCAAGACACTCTTCGCCTTCAAATTTATATTTAGGTGAAGCACTTGCCGCAATGGAAGGTACAGAAACAGCCACGGTTACTGCATCTGGCATGGGAGCCATTACACCTGTATTAATGCAACTGTGTGAAGCAGGTGAACACATCGTTAGTAGTAGAACCATTTATGGCGGAACCTATGCTTTCTTAAAGAACTTTGCACCAAGATTAGGAATACAAACTTCATTTGTAGATATCACAAAAATAGATGTTGTTGAAGCAGCCATTACACCAAAAACTAAAGTGCTCTATTGTGAGTCTGTAAGTAATCCATTGCTAGAAGTTGCAGACATCAAAGGCTTAGCTGATCTTGCAAAAAAACACAACTTAAAACTGGTTGTGGACAATACTTTTTCTCCGCTGTCTATCTCACCTGCAAAATTGGGTGCTGATGTCGTTATTCATAGTTTAACAAAGTTTATTAACGGTTCTTCAGATACTGTTGGTGGAGTAGTTTGTGGCACACAAGAATTCATTGACCAATTAAGAAATGTAAATGATGGAGCAGCAATGTTACTAGGTTCTACAATGGACAGTTTGCGTTCAGCATCAGTTTTAAAAAACTTAAGAACGCTTCATATAAGAATGCAACAGCATAGCCATAATGCTAGTTATCTTGCAGAAAAATTTGAAAATGATGGCTTAAAAACCGTTTATCCTGGTTTAGCCTCTCATCCATCTCATGAATTATTTAAATCTATGATGAATGACATGTATGGCTTTGGAGGAATGCTTACCATTGATGTAGGTTCTCTGGATAAAGCCAATGCGTTAATGGAATTAATGCAAGAGCGTAATCTTGGATATCTAGCAGTTAGCTTAGGGTTCTACAAAACTTTATTTAGTGCACCTGGCAGTTCTACATCTTCTGAAATACCTGAGGACGAACAAGCCGAAATGGGATTAAGTGATGGACTTATTCGTTTTTCAATTGGTTTAGATGCTGATATACATCGTACATACGAAATGATGAAAGCCTGTATGATAGAACTAAATATTTTAGAAAAAGAATTAGTTTAAAAACAATAAAACATACCCTTCTAAACAAGCCTGATGGATTATCTATCAGGCTTTTTTGATATAGTAACAAATTTGCAAATACTATTTGTGTCAAAATATTCATTACTAATATGCACTATCAACAATGTTATCATTTGCAAATCGCTTAACAAAATTGTAACATTACGGAGATAAATTAGAAACACCCTATGGAGAGTCAAAATATTAAACCAAGACAACCACAAGACGAAAATATAGTAGAAAATAAAGAACTTAATATTTGGGAGGCTTTAATCCCTGTGTTTGCTTTGGTTGGTATGCTAGCATTTAATGTATATGTGTATGGTGATAATGCTTTGAGCGGTAGTAATCAATTTATACTATTATTAGGTGCAGCTGTGGCTGCCATTGTAGGTTTTTTCAATAAAGTATCCTTTGATCAAATGGTTGAAGAAGTTGCTGAAAACATAAAATCTACAGCAGGTGCAATTTTAATCCTCTTGATGGTTGGTGCATTAGCAGGCACTTGGCTAATAAGTGGTATTATACCCGCAATGATATATTATGGCTTACAAATTCTAAATCCTACCATATTTTTAGCCGCTTGCGTTATAATTTGTGCCATTATATCTGTAGCAACTGGCAGCTCATGGACCACATCTGCCACAGTTGGTATTGCTTTAATAGGAATTGGAGAAGCCTTGGGTGTTCCAATGGGAATGACTGCTGGTGCAGTGCTCTCTGGTGCTTATTTTGGAGATAAAATGTCTCCTTTAAGTGACACCACAAATTTAGCGCCTGCCATGTCTGGAGGTGAATTATTCTCTCATATAAAATATATGGCATACACAACTGTGCCAACTATTGTTATAACACTTATTGTATTTATCATTTTAGGCTTTACTCAAAACACAGAAGGTGCAGCAGATACTTCTACCCTAATCAATGATATTGATAAAACCTTCAACATTTCTGGTTGGTTATTTTTGGTTCCAATATTTGTTATATTCTTAATCATAAAGAAAACTTCGCCTTTAATTGCGCTGCTAGTAGGTACAATATTAGGAGGTATTTTTGCTTTAATTTTTCAACCACAAATTGTTGCTCAAATAGCAGGTGTTGAATCTTTATCTGTTAAGTCTGCTTACCAAGGTATAATGGATGCCATCACAGTAAGTACTACGATTGAAACAGATAATGATACTCTTAAAAGCCTCTTCTCTGCTTCTGGTAAAGGAATGAGTGGAATGCTCGGTACTATATGGCTAATCCTATGCGCCATGACGTTTGGAGGTGTAATGGATGCTATTGGTGCCTTATCTAAAATAAGCAAATCACTTTTAAGTATGGCCACCTCTGTTTTTGGTCTTTTTGCAAGTACTGTTGCGAGTTGTTTAGCGCTTAATGTAACAGCTTCAGACCAATACTTAGCTTTAGTAGTTCCTGGAAAAATGTTTAAAAAAGCCTACGAGGACAAAGGTCTTGCGCCAGAAAATCTCAGTAGAACATTAGAAGATTCTGGTACGGTAACCTCTGTTTTAATCCCTTGGAATACTTGTGGTGCTTACCAAAGTGGTGTTTTGGGTGTTGGTGTTGGCGAATATTTCTTCTATGCTATTTTTAACTGGCTTAGTCCATTTACCACATTGCTTTTTGCTGCATTCAGAATTAAGATTAAATATTTATTGAAAAAGTAAAAATTTATTTTTCAAGTAAAATCAACCAATTTTAAGAGGTTCGTATTTTATCCTATTCTATTTTATCATTATCATAAATTTAAAGGTGCTTTTTTGAAGCCATATACTTACACTATAATCCTATTGATTTATAATAAATAATTGCTATAAAAACATACTTGTCTATTGGGTATTTTTGTTTCAAATCATTAATAACTTAAAAAATAGATAATGGCATTTGTAGGAAAACAATTCCCAGATTTAAACGTAAACGCAATGAACGAAATGGGTGATACTTTTAAACTCAACGTTCTTGAAGAAGCAAAAAACAACAACAAAAAAGTAGTGTTATTCTGGTACCCAAAAGATTTCACTTTTGTTTGCCCAACTGAGTTACATGCTTTTCAAGCTGCTTTAGGTGAGTTCGAAAAACGTAACACCATTGTTATTGGTGCGTCTTGTGATACTGCCGAAGTTCATTTTGCTTGGTTAAGCACAGCAAAAGACAATGGCGGAATTGAAGGTGTAACCTATCCTCTTTTAGCTGATTCTAACAGAAACTTAGCGTCAACTCTTGGTATTTTAGACATCTCTAACGAAACTTACAATGAAGAAACAGGTGTTGTAACTGTTGATGGCGATAACGTTACTTACAGAGCTACTTACATCATCGATGAAGAAGGTACTGTACAACACGAAAGTATCAATAACATGCCACTTGGTAGAAATGTAAATGAGTACTTAAGAATCATTGATGCTTTAACACACGTACAAGAAAAAGGTGAGGTTTGTCCTGCAAACTGGGAAGAAGGTAAAGATGCTATGCAAGCTAATGCCCAAGGTACAAGAGAATATTTAAAAGCACACTTAAACTAAGTATTTGTAGTATGATTCAAGATTTAGATCAAGATAACTTACAAAATATAGTTTCAGAAAACGATACTGTTGTTGTACAATACTCAGCAACATGGTGTGGTAACTGTCGTATTATGAAACCTAAATTCAAGAAATTAGCAACAGAAAACGAAAATGTAACATTCGTAATTGCTGATGCCGAAAAATTTCCTGAAAGCAGAAAGTTAGCAACCGTAGACAACTTACCTACGTTCGCTACTTTTAAAAATGGTGAATTCAAAAATCAAGTACAAACAAATAAGTTCGATGTTTTAAAAGAACTTGTTGATGAAGTTATTTAATTATGAAATTACCTGTAATAAAGCAATTAACACAATTTATCGAAGATAACGATGAAGACTACGTAGTAGAAACCATTGAAACCTTAGAAAACCTAACCGAAGTAACATCTTTAAAAGATGAAGAGTTAGACGTTATAGGCGAATTGATTTCTAATATGTATGGTGCTATTGAAGTCCATAAAATGGTAAAAGACGGTACACCAAAAAAGGAAGCCTTAAACACTTTTATGTCTCGTGTTCTTGGGTCTATTGATAAATAGAATTAATTGAAAAAGAAGAATAAAAACCACTTCAAATTATAGAAGTGGTTTTTTTATACCCTTACTTTAGTAATGCCTCAATAGCTTCAAAGCCTTTTTCTTGAGCATAGTCTAAAGCCATTTTACCTTCGTTGTCCTTAATAGATGTATTGGCTTGGCGATTTAATAAAGTATCCACAATAGTTTTTTGATTGTATTGTGTTGCAAAAATTAGGGCTGTTGTACCGTTTTTATTCTGAACATCAACAGCTGCATTAGAATCTAGTAATAAATCTACCAAATCTTTATTTCCCTTAAAGCTTACACCTATTAAAGCTGTATTTCCTGACGCATCTTGCGCATTAACATCTGCTCCTCTTTCGATTAATAATTTTGCAATATCAGGTTGACCAAAATAAGTAGCAAAAATCAATGGAGTAAAACCTCTTCCATCTTTTATGTTAGCTAAATTTGGATTTTTATCTAACTGGAATCCTATATTTTCAACGTTACCTGATTGTATGGTTCTAAAGAATAATTCGTTTTCGTTCATTGTATTTTTCATTAAAAAAAGGAACGTGCTAAACTTTAACACATTCCTTCATTGGGTTGATTTTGCTATTAATCAATTGTTATTTTAAATCAAATCTATCAGCATTCATCACTTTTGTCCAAGCTGCAACAAAGTCTTTTACAAATTTTTCTTTGCTATCATCTTGGGCATAAACTTCTGCATAAGCTCGTAAAATAGAATTTGAGCCAAAGACCAAATCTACTCTAGTAGCTGTCCATTTTTTAACTCCTGTTTTACGGTCGCAGATTTCGTACATACCGTCTTTAGCATTCCAACTATTAGACATGTCTGTTAAATTCACAAAGAAATCATTGGTTAATGCACCTTCATTATCAGTAAATACACCATGTTTTGTTCCTCCATAATTGGTTCCCATCACACGCATTCCTCCGATTAAGACTGTCATCTCAGGAGCTGTTAAACCCATTAGTTGAGATCTATCTAGCAATAATTCTTCTGGGCTAACCACATAATCCTTTTTTAACCAATTTCTAAATCCATCTGCCAATGGCTCTAATGGCGCAAAAGATTCTGGATCTGTCATTTCGCTAGAAGCGTCTCCTCGTCCTGGTGAAAATGGTACAGATACATTCATTCCTGCATTTTTAATCGCTTTTTCAACACCTACATTTCCAGCTAAAACAATTGTGTCGGCAATGCTAATACCAAACTCAGATGCTATAGGCTCTAAAACGGATAATACATTACTTAAACGTTCAGGTTCGTTTCCTTGCCAATCTTTTTGAGGCGCTAAACGGATACGCGCACCATTGGCACCGCCTCTAAAGTCAGATCCTCTAAAAGTTCTTGCACTATCCCAAGCAGTAGAAACCATATCTGCTATTGAAAGTCCTGAATCAGCAATTTTTGATTTAACTGCATCAACATTATAATCTTTATTACCCTTAGGAACAGGATCTTGCCAAATTAAATCTTCTTGAGGCACATCAGGACCATACCAACGGTCTTTTGGTCCCATATCTCTGTGTGTTAATTTAAACCAAGCACGTGCAAATGCATCGGAGAAATAATCAAAATCATTCATAAATTTTAATGAAATCTCACGATAAATAGGATCCATTTTCATGGCCATATCAGCATCGGTCATCATAGGGTTATGCTTAGTTGTCATATCTTCAACATCAACTGGCATATCTTCTTCCTTAATACTTACTGGCTCCCATTGATTGGCGCCTGCAGGACTTTTTCTAGATTCCCATTCATGGTTAAATAGCATTTCAAAAAAACCATTATCCCATTTAGTAGGATGTGTGGTCCAAGCTCCTTCTAAACCACTGGTAACGGTATAGCGTCCTTTACCTGATTTTGTTGGGTTGTGCCATCCAAAACCTTGCTCTTCAACTGGTGCTGCTTCTGGATCTGGTCCTAAAATACTGGCATCTCCATTTCCGTGAGTTTTTCCAACAGTATGTCCTCCGGCTGTTAATGCAACCGTTTCTTCATCGTTCATTGCCATTCTCTTAAATGTTTCACGAACTTGGGCTGCTGTTTTTAAAGGATCTTGTTTGCCATTAACACCTTCTGGGTTTACATAAATTAATCCCATCTGCACTGCTGCCAAAGGATTTTCCATTGTTTCAGGATTATCAACATCTCCGTAACGCTCATCACTTGGAGCTAGCCATTCTTTCTCTGCTCCCCAATACGTATCTTTTTCAGGTCCCCAAATATCTTCTCTACCAAAAGCAAAACCATAGGTTTTTAATCCCATACTTTCATAAGCTATAGTACCAGCTAATATGATTAAATCTGCCCAGCTAACTTTGTTACCATATTTTTTCTTGATAGGCCAAAGCAAACGTCTAGCTTTATCTAAACTTACATTATCTGGCCAAGAGTTTAATGGTGCAAAACGTTGGTTTCCGGTACCTCCACCACCTCTTCCATCAGAAATTCTATACGACCCAGCAGCATGCCATGCCATACGAATCATCAAACCACCATAGTGTCCCCAATCTGCTGGCCACCAGTCTTGGCTGTCGGTCATTAAGTTGGTCATGTCTTGTTTTAAAGCCTCGACATCCAATTTTTTTAGTTCTTCTTGGTAATCAAAATCCGCTCCAAGTGGATTGGTTTTTGAATCATGTTGGTGCAATATGTCAAGATTAAGAGCATTTGGCCACCAATCCATTACATTATTTTCTATCTCTGTATTAGCTCCCTGCATAAAAGGGCATTTGTCGGCATTACCTGAGTTGTTACTATCCATTTTTTTGTTTTTATATTAAATTTGACAGCTTAAAGTTAATAAATTATGAATTCAATAATAAGTAGGATTATTTTTTAATATTATTTTAATATAGATTTTGGTTATGATTTAAAAAAACTCAATAATTAAAAATTATTTTCAAGATTTTTAATAGCTTATTATTCAAAAAAATCGTATCTTAATTAAAGTTTTAAAACCTAGAGACATGAGCACAATAGAATATACAAAAGTCTACTCAGGCAACTTTATTTTAGTAACCAGAGTGAAAGACGAATTAGAAGCAAAAGGAATAGTACCTATAGTAAAAGATGAGGGCGAATCTCAACGATTAGCTGGTTATGGCTCTATGAATCAAGGTTTTCAAGAAGTTTTTGTTCATAATGATGAATTAGATAAAGCACTTACTATTGTAGAACAAGTGAAGGCTGAGATGGAGGCTTCTTCTTCTGAATAAATTCAAAATTCAGCATAAAAAAAGGGTTGTAGCACAATTTAAACTACAACCCTTTTTGGTTTATAATACTTAGTTGACTAAACCGTCAACCCATACATTTTCTCTCTCTGCTCCTTAATTTTCTTGTCGCTCATATATTCATCAAATGTCATATAGCGATCTATAACACCATTTGGAGTTAACTCTATAATTCTATTACCAACGGTTTGTGCAAATTCATGATCGTGGGTAGTTAGCATCACTGTACCTTTAAAGTTTTTCAGTGCATTGTTAAATGCCGTAATACTTTCAAGATCTAAGTGGTTTGTTGGTTCGTCTACCATGACAACGTTAGCTCTCATCATCATCATTCGACTAAGCATACAACGCACTTTTTCTCCTCCAGATAATACATCTGAAGTTTTTAAAGCTTCTTCTCCACTAAAAATCATTTTTCCCAGGAAACCTCTAATGTATACTTCTTCGCGTTCTTCTTCGGTAGTTGCCCATTGGCGCAACCAATCTACTAGAGTTAGTTTATTGTCAAAATATTCACTATTATCTAATGGCAAATACGATTGATTTGTTGTAACTCCCCATTCAAATTTACCCGAATCGGCTTGCTCTTTACCGTTAATAATTTGATAAAACGCAGTTGATGCTCTTGAGTCTTTTGAATAAATAACTACTTTATCTCCTTTTGCAAGGTTAATATCTATTCCTTTAAATAGTACATCTCCATCTATACTTGCAGCCAATCCTTCAACATTTAAAATCTGATCTCCTGCTTCGCGTTCACGCTCAAAAATAATAGCAGGATAACGACGACTACTTGGTTTTATATCTGCGATATTAAGCTTGTCTATCATTTTCTTTCTACTTGTTGCCTGTTTAGACTTTGCAACGTTAGCAGAGAAACGACGAATAAATTCTTCTAATTCTTTCTTTTTCTCTTCTGCCTTTTTGTTTTGTTGTGCACGTTGCTTTGCTGCTAACTGAGACGACTCGTACCAAAATGTATAGTTACCAGAGTAATGGTTAATTTTTCCGAAGTCAATATCAGAAATATGCGTACAAACAGCATCTAAAAAGTGACGGTCGTGAGATACGACTATAACACAGTTATCGTAATTGGCCAAGAAATTTTCTAACCAAGAAATGGTTTCGTAATCCAAGTCATTGGTAGGCTCATCCATAATCAGAACATCAGGATTACCAAATAAAGCTTGTGCTAGTAAGACACGTACTTTTTGCTTACCATCTAAATCTCCCATTAAAGAATAATGTAAATCTTCCTTAATACCTAAGTTAGACAACATTGCAGCAGCATCACTATCGGCATTCCAACCATTCATTTCTTCAAACTCTACTTGCAGCTCACCTATTTTCTCAGCATTTTCATCTGTATAATCGGCATACAAAGCATCTATTTGAGATTTCAACTTATATAATGGCTTGTTACCTTTAAGTACAGTTTCTAAGACCGTATCCTCATCATGCTTATTATGGTTCTGCTCTAACACAGACATACGTTTACCTGGCTCAAGGTGTACATGTCCGGACGTTGGATCCATTTTCCCTGCTAAAATCTTTAAAAATGTAGATTTTCCTGCACCATTAGCACCAATAATTCCATAACAATTACCATTGTTAAAAGTGGTGTTGACCTCATCAAAAAGGATACGTTTTCCAAATTGAACCGAAAGATTAGAAACTGATAACATAGCTTATAATTTTATTCTTTTTTACCTCTAAATAATTAAAGGCGATTTTTTGAGAGTGCAAAAGTAGAAAAATTCAGCGATTGAGCGAAATAAATGGTTAGTATAACAAGATTTAACTAGGTATTAACAAGACTTCAGGTTTTCATCACATATTTTTGTTTGCAAATCGTAGTAAAATCCCCATGCTATTTAGATATATTATATTTTCACTAGTACTATTGTCATTAACATTTGGATGTAAAATAAACACCAATAATAATGTTGATTTTGCTTATGTTGGTGGTGAAATTATAAACCCTAAGAATAATAGTGTTGTGCTATACAACACTAAAGGAAAGGTTGTAGATTCTCTAACTCTAGATAGCAACAACAGGTTTATTTATAAAGTTGAAGACCTGCATCCTGGTCTATACTCCTTTACTCATGGTGGAGAATATCAATTGATTCTTTTAGAGCCAAATGATAGTGTAATGTTTAGACTAAATACTTACGATTTTGATGAGTCTTTAGTGTTTACAGGTGAAGGTGCTAGAAAAAACAATTACCTTATTGAAACATACTTGGCAAATGAACAACAAGCCAACAAGCTAGTGTATTATGCCAAAATGGAACCTGAAGAATTCAATGCTTTTGTTGAAGAAAGACGCAATAAAGAGTTGACTAAGTTTCAAAATTTCTTATTAGACAAAGAAGAATCCGAATTATTCAAGTCCATTATTGAAACCAATATCAACTACAATTCATATGCAGACAAGGAAATATATCCTTTTGCTTATTTTGGAAACAACAAACTTATACACATAAAAGACCTTCCTGAGAATTTTTATGCATACCGAAAATCTGTAGACTATAATGCTACTCCGTTAAGTCATTTATATGCTTACAATCGTTTTTTATTTTCTTACATTGATAACCTAGCGGCTCAGAAGTATTATCAGCACCATGATTTTCACAGTGCATTTGATAGACACTCTATAGATTACAATAAATCTAAGTTAGATTTAATTGATAGCATCATTTCTGATGAAACTATAAAAAACAATCTACTAAAATACAAAACCAGAGATTACGTAAGTTATAACCACACAGAATCTGAAGCTGATGAAATGCTAAACTATTACTTAGCCAAAAGCACAAACGAAGAAGACAAAACATACATAAAAGAGTTGGTATCCTCTCTAAAACTACTTAGACAAGGTAATCCTATACCAAATCTGGAAATTGTAAACTATGATAATACCGAGCATAATTTAAATTCAATTATAGACAAGCCAACGATTATCTACTTTTGGTCATCTAATTCTAAAATGCAGTACAGAAACAGCCATTATAAGGTTAAAAGTTTAAAATATGCATTCCCACAGGTAGAATTTGTCTCCATTAATCTTAATTCTGATGATGACAAATCATGGAAAAGTATCATTAACAATTATGACTTTCCAACCGAGAACGAGTACAAATTTAAATATCCTGCAAAAGCAAGAAAAGTGCTTGCTGTAAATTACCTCAATAAAGCTATCATAGTTAACGAAAACGGAATGATATTACATCCTAACGTCAATATCTTTAAATCTGACTTTACAGAAATGCTTGGTAGTACGCTACAAAAAAGACACCTCATTGCTAAACAATAAGGTGCCTTAAATATTTCTTGTTTAAAGTTGACTTCTTAGTTTCCTTTCTTGTAATCTGCTAAGAATTTTTCTAAACCTATATCGGTTAAAGGATGTTTTAATAATCCTGTAATAGAACTTAAAGGTCCTGTCATAACATCGGCTCCTAATTTTGCACAATCTATAACATGCATCGTATGACGTACAGACGCTGCTAATATTTCTGTTTCAAAAGCATAGTTATCAAAAATATGACGGATTTCTGCAATAAGGTTTAAACCATCTGTAGAAATATCATCTAAACGACCAATAAACGGTGAAACATATGTAGCACCAGCTTTTGCTGCTAATAATGCCTGACCTGGTGAGAATACTAAAGTAACGTTGGTTTTAATTCCTCTATCTGAAAAATATTTACAAGCTTTTACTCCATCCTTAATCATAGGAAGCTTAATAACAATCTGGTCGTGTAACTCAGCCAAAGCCTCTCCTTCTCTTACCATACCTTCAAAATCTGTAGAAATAACTTCTGCAGATACATCGCCATCTACTATATTACAGATATCTACATAATGCTTCATAATATTATCTACACCAGTAATACCTTCTTTTGCCATTAGTGACGGGTTTGTTGTAACACCATCTAAAATACCCATATCTTGAGCTTCTTTAATCTGGTCTAAATTGGCTGTGTCAATAAAAAATTTCATCTAAAATAAATTTGATTTGTTGTGTTTTTAGTTGCCGCGAATTTACAACTATTCCATAGGATGGTTTAAAAGAAATATCAAAATATATTAACAATAACTAGTATATAGTAATACTAAAATCCTTGGATGTAGATGAAGAACATAAAGAATCCTCATACTCCTCAGATTCTTCATCATAAGACACAGGCGGATCTACATATAAGTATATTGTGAATTCGAAAACGCCTGACTCTTGTGGTGTACCTTCAATAGTAAAGGTTCTGTGGTCTGCATAAAAATCAACACCTTCAGGTAAGTCGCCATAAAACTCATAAAAATAATCGTAAGCTTCATCTACAGGCTCATTCTTTATCTCGGATATAAGATAATCTGAATAAAAATAACCTATACTTCCTATTGCAAAATTTTTATCTGGAATCTCTGGTCTCTTATTAATGATACACTCTAAAATATCATCGCAACTAAACAATAAGAAACAACATGTTAGAGCGAAGATTTTTAATGATTTCATATCAGAAAATTTGCGATACAGACCACAAATAGTATACCAAAAAGCCTTATAACTTATAATGGTTCATTAGCAACTTTTCATAAACCTTATCAGGTAGAATGCGCTTAAGTACAATCGAAAATTTCTGCATAAAGGCACCTACTTTATAATGAATCTTTGGTGATTTAGTTTCTATCACTTTATAAATAGCCTCTGCCATTTCTTTAGGATCACCACCTTCATCAACATGTTCATCCATAGTTTTTAAAGAATGTCCATATTTTTCCTTATACGGTGAATCTTCTAAAACAGGTGCGTGATATCGACCAGCAGCAATATTAGTAGCAAAATCACCAGGAGCAACATTGGTCATTTCAATATTAAAATCTTTGAGCTCCATTCTAAATGCTTCGGTTATAATTTCTAATGCTCCTTTACTAGCACTATAAACGCCTCTAAATGGTAAACCCATATAACCTGCAATTGAGGTTATATTTATAATTAAGCCTGAATTTTGAGCTCTCATCACAGGCAAAGTCGCCTTTATAACATTGATAGGGCCAAAAAAATTAGTTTCAAAATTTCGTTTTATCTCAGCATCTGGAATTTCTTCGATTGGACCGGTAATGCCTGCTCCAGCATTATTTATAAGGACATCTATTCTGCCTTCTTGCTTTAAAACCTCAGCAATACAAGTCGAAATCGTCTCGGGCTTTGTAACGTCTAAAGCCACTATTGGAAACTTACTGTTTGGATAATTTTTAGGATTTCTGCTGGTTCCGTAGACTTTATAACCTTTGTCTTGCAAAAATTCTCCTACCGATTTACCTATTCCTGAAGATCCTCCGGTTATTAAAACAACTTTAGACATAATAATGAAATGTATGTTTTGAAGCTAAAAGTACAAAGTTTAAGAATATGTTATGTTTTGTACTTAAAAGAGCTTTCACTTTAGCGCATAAAAAAAGGCAAGCTACCTACATCACACCGCTACGACCGCGTACCTTTGCTACGTTCCCGTCCTGGAGGATTAAGCAGGAGCTGGTTGTGTAGGACTTGCCCGGCTGCAAAGATACAACCTTTTAATACTTTCGCAATGATTTTTAAACTGAATTTTATTTAATACCTTTCCTGAAAATTCTAAGACATTCATGCAACTATACAAGTATCTCATTATCTTTTGCTTAAGCCTAGTTTTTATTAACTGTGGAGAAAAAAACACTGCAAATCAAACTGGCTTAACTATTGATCTTAATACAAAATCTCTATTATTAGGTGATAAATTAAACCTTACCATCAACAATCCTAAAAAGCTGAACATAACAAATGTTAGTTATCAATTAGATGGTAAAGCAATTACAAAAGATGCAGTGTTAGGGAATCTAACCTTAGGCGAAAAATCTTTAGTTGCTACAATTACATATGATGATAAAACCGAAACGGTTAGCAAAACCATTACTATTTACAACAATAGTATTCCATCTATATATAATTACGAAATTGTAAATACATATCCGCACGATATCACCTCTTACACCCAAGGTTTGGAATTTCATAATGGAGAATTGTACGAAAGTACAGGTCAGTACAACGAATCTAAACTTAGAAAAGTAAACTTTGAAACTGGCGAAGTCTTAAAAAACATTGATTTAGATGATAACTTTTTTGGTGAAGGCTTAACAATTTTAGACGAAAAAATATACCAACTTACATGGAGAGCCAAACGTGGTTTTGTGTACGACATCAATACGTTTGAAAAGCTAAAAACCTTCAATTACGGCACAAGCGAAGAAGGTTGGGGAATTTGTAACGATGGAGAAAAACTTTATAAATCTGATGGAACCGAAAAAATATGGATTCTTAATCCTGATAATCTTTCTGAAGGTAGTCACATTGAAGTCTATACTGAAAAAGGAAAAATCCCAGCTTTGAATGAGCTCGAATGGATTGATGGTAAAATATTTGCCAATATCTATCAAAAAAACGGTGTGGTAATTATTAATCCTAAAACAGGAGGTGTAGAAGGTGTTATTAACTTTAAGCCTCTTAGAAAATTAGTAACACAGCACAACGAGCTTGATGTTTTAAACGGTATTGCCTATCATCCTGAGCGCAAAACCATTTTTGTTACTGGTAAAAACTGGGACAAACTTTTTGAAGTAAAAATTAAAAAGCAATAAGCAAGCTTTGCAAACTTTTGAAAAAACCATTGTAGTCTCTAAAGATGATTTAGACCAACTCAACCACGTTAACAATGTGCGTTACGTACAGTGGGTACAAGATATTGCAGAAGCCCATTGGCTAAAAAATGCACCAAAAACCATTTTAGACAACTACTTTTGGGTCATATTGAATCACAACATACAATATAAAGGTGAAGCCTTATTAGGAGACGAATTAACTGTAAAAACCTTTGTTTCAAAATCAGAGGGCCTCACTTCTATTCGTCATGTAGAAATTACTAATAACGCTAATGATAAGCTCATAGTTACATCTGAAACAAAGTGGTGTTTTATGAATACGGCAACCAAAAAGCCTGCAAGAATACCAGCAGAAGTAGCTAAACTATTTGATTAACATTTCTTTAGGTTAAAGTTTTTTTAATCTTAACTTCGGTTTAACTGATAAAGTGTTTCTTTAAAGCACTAATCAATCAATAATGCGCTTTTCACTAATCTTTTTGTTCTTCTTGTCTTTCAATTTCAACCTACCTGCACAAACCTTGTCTGGTAAAGTTTACGATACTGAAACGGTTGTAAAGGATATGAAAGTCATTAACAAAACACAAAACATCCTAACTATAACAAATAAAGACGGAGATTTTAGTATAGAAGCCAAAGTCAATGACACCATCTCGTTTCAATCCATTTTCTATCATCCTTTAGAAGTTGTACTAAAACAATCTCATTTTGATGATATTAATGTTTTTGAAGTTGAAGAAATTGTAAGCGAACTTGATGAAGTAGAAATACAGTCAGAACCTGAGCAACCCATTTTTGAAGAGGAAACTTACAATCAAAACCTTCACAATCTTATCAAGGAAGATATAAAACGTAATCCAGGCTTATACCAATCACCAAACGCGCAATATGGTGTAGACTTTATTTATTTAATTGGTCAAGTGGTCAAACTTTTTAAGCGGAAAAAATCCAAAGAAAAGAAGCCTATTTATAAACCTATTACTTACCAACAAATGGATTCTTTGTTTTCAACAAGTTCATTTTTCAACAAACGCTTAGTTACCGAAAACCTCAAAATACCAGAGGATAAAGCCAAACTCTTTTATGATTTTTGTTCTGCAAAAGGTATTAGTTCAGAACTTTTAAAAGAGGAAAATAAAATGATGCTTATAGAAGAGTTAGTAGGTAACAGCCAATTATTCCTTATTCTTCTTGAAGAATATGGAGAAGAAAAAGTATCAAAAGACTAAATTATAACAGAGAATTCCTATAATTCATAATAAATCATAACTTCAAAAGTTATATTTTTAAGCCAAATTATATTTATCTCTTATGAAGCGATTGCTATCCTTCCTTATTTGTTTTATTGTTCTATTATTCTGGAGTTCTTGCCGCAAAGATTTCGAATTCTCTCCAAGCACAGGAAATCTGGAGTTTGCAAAAGATACTGTTTACCTAGATACTGTTTTTACAAACATTGGGTCTAGTACTTATAACTTAAAAGTATATAACCGAAGTGACGATGATATCGTAATACCAACCATTCAATTAGAAAATGGAGTGAATTCATTTTATAGAATGAATGTAGATGGCACCACAGGTTTAGAAGGAGATCAAGAAGGAAAGTTCTTTGAAAATGTGGAGCTTTTGGCAAACGATAGTTTATTTATTTTTATTGAAACAACTATAGATATTTCTACACTTTCAAGCTTAGAAAATCAATTCCTTTACACAGATAAAATACTGTTCGATTCTGGAAGTAATCAACAAGATGTCGACTTAGTAACGTTGGTAAAAGATGCTGTGTTTATCTATGCCAACAGAGATGAAGACACAGGTATTGTAGAAACCTTAACCTTTGATGTCGATGGAGATGGTACACCAGACGAAACCACATTACAAGGACGTTATTTAGAAAATGACGAACTCACTTTTACAAACGAAAAACCTTATGTTATTTATGGTTACGCAGGTGTTGGCGCAGGACAAACTTTAACCATGGAACCTGGTGCTCGCGTACATTTTCATGCCGATTCTGGTATTATTGTTACCGAAGGAGGAACCTTAAATATTAATGGAGAACTCAGCACAGACCAAGAAGTTTTAGAAAATGAAGTTATCCTTGAAGGTGATCGTTTAGAACCACTTTTTGAAGATGTGCCTGGTCAATGGGGAACAATTTGGTTATTTAACGGCAGTGAAAACAATACCGTTAATTACGCTACCATCAAAAATGCAACCATTGGAATTCTATCAGAGTTTGGACAGAATGACACTAACGATAAACTAACCATTACCAATAGCCAAATTTATAATTCTAGCGCTTTTGGTTTGTTAGGCAGAGCCACGTCTATTACGGCTGAAAATGTAGTGATAAACAACTCTGGTCAATCGTCCTTTGCCGGCACTTTGGGTGGAAAATATAATTTTACACACTGTACCATTGCTAATTACTGGAATAGCAGTTTTAGACAGTATCCATCACTTCTACTTAATGATTTTACAGTGGATGAAAACAACACTATTTTCACTAATACTACAGAAGCAGACTTTACCAATTGTATCATTTATGGTAATGACAACCCAGAATTACTTTTAGAAAATGAAGGAACTGATTTTAATTTTAAATTCACCCATTGCCTCATCCGTTTTAATAATGAAAACCTAGAAGGCACAGGAAACTATATCTTTAGTGATACAATGCGCTACGATGGTATAATCTTTAATGTAGATCCAAATTTTGAAGATCCTTTTGAAAACCTAATGCGTATTGGAGAAGACTCTGGTGCTGATAGCTTGGCATTGCCATTAATACCTGCAGGTACCGATATCTTAAACACTAATAGAGATGTCACAAATCCTGATGCTGGCGCTTATGAAAGTGTGGTTTTTGAGGAATAGAATATAATATACTTAATATTATAGTTTATGAAATTTCTTGTTGTCTTATTTGCAGTCGTAATACTTAACTCATCAAATGATTGCTCTTGTGGCTACAATGTTCAACGAGATTTTGCAAGAGCAGAAATCGTTTTTAAAGCTAAGGTTGTAAAAATCCATAAACTCGAAAAGAATAAAAGCTACGGACAAAAAGCTGAGCTGAACATAACAAAGACTTACAAAGGAGCACCTGAGTCTAAAATTTTTGTTGAACTTGGAGGTTGCAGTACACCAAGACTTTCATCAAATACGGAATGGATCTTTTTCACGAACAAAGAAAACAACATCCAAGTACTAGGATCTTGTAATCCTTCTTTTATGTTAGAACCTAAAGATTTCATAAGAAAAAATCCTGAAAGTTTAAAAACTTGGAAAAACCAGCTAGAAAAAAAGCTTAGCTTATTAGATACTTTGTCAAAAAAAAGCCTTTCAAACTAAATTGAAAAGCTTTTTTATGATTATCATTCTGAGCTTGCTTGTGTAGAATATTAACTTCTTAAGCATTAAACAAAGGTCTACCTCCCATAAGTTCATTTACTTTTTCAGCAACACCTTCTAACACAGTTTCATTTTCGTAATTGTTGATGACTTCATCAATTAAATCCACTACATAAGCCATATCATTTTCTTTTAAACCTCTGGTCGTAATCGCTGGCGTACCAACTCTAATACCTGAAGTTACAAAAGGAGATTCTGTGTCAAATGGCACCATATTTTTGTTAACCGTAATATCTGCTTTTACTAAAGCGTTTTCAGCATCCTTACCTGTAATATTTTTATTTCTAAGATCTATAAGCATCATGTGGTTATCAGTACCTCCAGAAATTAAGTTATAATCTTTAGCTACAAAAGCTTGAGCCATAGCATCAGCATTCTTTTTAACCTGTAGCATATAATGTAAAAACTCGTCTGTAAGCGCTTCACCAAAAGCAATCGCCTTAGCAGCAATAATATGCTCTAATGGTCCACCTTGGTTACCTGGGAACACACCAGAATCTAATAACCCAGACATTTTACGAAGCTTACCATTCTTTAAAGTAATACCAAATGGATTATCAATATTTTCTCCCATCATTATCATACCTCCTCTAGGACCACGTAACGTTTTGTGAGTTGTCGTCGTTACCACATGGCAATAAGGCATTGGGTCGTTAAGAATACCCTTTGCTATTAAACCTGCAGGATGCGAAATATCTGCTAAAAGTACAGCACCAACACTGTCTGCAACCTCTCTAAACTTTGCAAAATCTATATCTCTAGAATATGCCGAAGCACCTGCTATAATAAGCTTTGGTTGTTCTTTTTGTGCTTGGTCTGCCAACATATCATAATCTATGTAGCCTGTATCTTTCTTTACACCATAAAATGTAGGCCTGTATAATTTTCCTGAAAAATTAACTGGCGAACCATGTGTTAAATGACCTCCATGAGATAAATCGAAACCTAAAATAGTATCACCTGGTTTTAAACACGCATGAAAAACAGCAGTGTTAGCCTGGCTACCAGAATGAGGCTGAACATTAGCATAAGCAGCACCAAACAATGTTTTAGCTCTATCTATAGCAATCTGTTCCACTTCATCTACAACTTCACAACCACCATAATAACGCTTACCAGGATAGCCTTCAGCATATTTGTTTGTTAACACAGAACCTGCTGCTTCCATAACCTGATTGCTTACAAAATTCTCTGAGGCAATAAGTTCTATTCCTTCGGTTTGGCGTTCTTTTTCGGCTTGTATAAGTTCAAAAATTTGTTCGTCGCGTTGCATAATTAGTGTCTTTGTTAAATGAATACAAAAATAAGCATTACATTAGTTTTAGTATTAAAAATTATGTAGGTTTGAATAGAAAATAATGAACATTTAATCAACAAAAAATATTATGCCAATTTCAGCCAACGACCCAAATAGAACATCGTGGTTATACGTTAATAAGTACTCAGACTTTCCTATTCAAAATATTCCTTTTGGTGTGTTTTTAACCCGAGAAGACATCATTACCATAGGGACACGCATAGGTGATACCGCTATAGACCTTGGTGCACTACATCAGTTGGGTTATTTTGATGGTATTCCTTTAACTGACGATATTTTTCTTCAGGATTCATTAAACGATTTTATAGCAGATGGTCGTAAAACATGGCGCGCTGTACGTAATCGTGTTGCTGAAATTTTTGATTCTAACAATGATGAATTAAAAAACAACACCAAGCACAAGGAGATTATTTGTTTCAGATTGGATGAAATTGAAATGCAAATGCCTGTGCATGTTGGTGATTATACAGATTTTTATTCTAGTAAAGAACATGCTACCAATGTAGGTGCTATGTTTAGAGATCCAGATAATGCACTTTTACCAAACTGGCTGCATATTCCGGTTGGCTATCATGGTCGTAGTTCTTCAATTGTAACAACACATATTCCAATTCACAGACCACAAGGGCAAACAATGCCAGAAGGTGCAGACAAACCTGTATTTGGCCCAAGTAAATTGGTAGATTTTGAATTAGAAATGGCATTTATCACCACAGACGCTAACGATCTTGGAGAACCTATTCCTGTTGAGGAAGCTGAAGAATACATCTTCGGATTGGTTGTTTTTAATGATTGGTCTGCCAGAGATATTCAAAAATGGGAATACGTGCCATTAGGACCTTTCCTAGGAAAGAACTTTGCATCGTCTATGTCTCCATGGATTGTAACCCTAGATGCCTTAGAGCCATTTAGAGTAGCAAGTCCTAAGCAAAACCCTAAACCTTTAGAATACTTACAAACAAAGGGGAAACATAGTTTTGATATTCATTTAGAAGCCGGAATTATTCCTAAAGGTGGTAAAGAAACTACAGTTTGTAAAACCAACTTTAAATACATGTACTGGAACATGGCGCAGCAATTAGCGCATCATACGGTTAATGGTTGTCCTGTAAATGCTGGAGATATGATGGGAAGCGGTACAATTTCAGGTCCAACGGAAGATTCTTATGGCTCTATGTTAGAGTTAACCTGGAAAGGTACTAAACCTGTGAAACTAAAAGATGGTACTGAGCGTAAGTTCATCAACGATTATGATACTGTTGTAATGCGAGGCTATTGCGAAAATGATGATGTTCGTATTGGTTTTGGCCAAGTAAAAACACAATTACTCCCTGTTTTTAATCCTAAAAAGAAAAAATAAGATTTAATCACATAACTACTTACATAAAGCGCTATTAATTAGCGCTTTATTTTTTTGGCACGAAGATTGGTTTATACTTTGTATAACCAATAAATACAAGATTATGAAACGATTTTTACTATTTACAGTCCTTGTTTCGGTACTCGTATCTTGTAGTGCCAAAAAACAAATTGAAGAAGCCATCAGCCATGGTAATTATGACCAAGCCATTTCTGAAGCGCTTAGAAAACTAGAAAACAACAAAGACAAAAAGCGTAAGCAAGATTATGTAATCATGCTAAAAGAAGCTTACGATAAAGTCTTAACGGAAGATTTGGCACAAATTGAACATCTAAAAAAAGATGGTAATCCTGAGTTATATAAGACGATCTATGAAAACTATATCGATTTAGAAGCTAGGCAAAATGCTATAAAGCATGTAATGCCGCTTAAAATAGATGGTAAAACTATTAGCTTTAGTTTTAACGATTATAGTAACGAGCTGGTTGAGTACAGATACAAAACCTCAGACTATTTGATGGATAAAGGCTTGGATTTGCTAGATACTGAAGACAAATTCAACGCGCGTGAAGCGTATGCCCTTTTTGATTACGTAGATAGCATTAACCCAAATTTTGAAGATGTTAGAGACTTAATGCAGGAAGCACATCTTAAAGGTATGGACTATGTACAGGTGTCTATTTTAAATGAAACGCATCAAATTATCCCACAACGTTTAGAGGCTGAGCTTTTAGATTTTAACACCTATGGTCTAAACCAATTCTGGACAACGTACCATGCCATTGCAGACAACACTATAGATTATGATTTTGCTATGGAACTGCAATTAAAAAGAATCAACATATCTCCAGAACGTGTTAATGAGAGACAGTTGTTAAGAGAAAAGCAAATTGTTGATGGTTGGGAATACCTTTTGGATGATAATGGTAATGTAGCCAAAGACAGCTTAGGCAATGACATTAAAGTTGATAAAATTGTAAATATTAGAGCTAGGTTCTTTGAAGTATTGCAAACCAAATCATCTCAGGTTATTGCAGATGTGGTTTACAAAGATTTAAAACAGAATCAGGTTATTGATGCCTTTACCATAGATAGTGGATTTACATTTGAAAATGTCTTTGGTCGCTTTAAAGGAGATAGAAGAGCTCTAAACAGAGACGATGTAAACTTATTAAGACAAAGACAAGTAAGTTTTCCAAGTGATGAACAAATGGTCTATGACTCTGGCGAAGATTTAAAACTTAAACTAAAAAATATTATTAGTTCTTATAGATTGAATAGTTAAAAAAAGAAAACCTCTCAGCTTTGAGAGGTTTTCTTTTTCTAGGTTTATCTTTAAATAGTGATTAGAACAAAGTTTTCCTTAATCCATCGCAAAGTTTTGAATATAAGTGTACATACTGTTTCCTTCGTACCCATAACAACCAACATATTCCCAATTTGGATTTAGCATGTTATAACGATGACCTCTGCTACTAATTCCTGCATCTATCAATAATTGAATTACCAAAACTCTTGCATTTTTTCTTCCTCCCACAATGTTTTCGTTTCCGCTTAAATCCGAGCAAAATTTTGATATCCTAGAAAAAGGACTCGATCCATCAGAACCTGTGTGACCTGTAAACCCTCTGCTTTTACAATCTTCACCATGTTTTTTTGCGGCTTCATACACACACGCTTTAGGGTATAGTAATTGTGAAGGGCTCATTTCTTTAAGCTCTTCTATTAGCTCCATACCTGCGTTATATTCGGCCTTGCTCAACCCTACCCATGATTTAGATTTATCTGCCAAATAATCTGCTACGATAGAGGCATAAACTTTTGGATATTGCCTAACAAAATTAATCTCTTTAATCATTTCTTTATCCATAGCGGTAAGCTCAACCTCTTTGTTAGCTGTTTTAAGCTTTGTAAAATCTACATTAGAGCTATCAATAGCCTCGTTAAATTCAAAAACATATTTTTTGGTTTTACATGATTTTCCCCACTTATACGCATGTCCTTTTTCATCGATGTAAAAACCAAAATATTGATCATCTTCGTTCAATACATGCGTGTATGAATCACAAACAAAATACAAGGCTTCTCGTTTAGAAAAACCACTACCACTACCCGATGACGAACCACACATGCTATTATCCCCTTCGTATACAGGATTTAAATTTCCGTAAACACTTTGTTTGCAATTTTTTGCTAATTCGTCATCCCATATCACTTCCTCAATTGGTGATGCGTTTTCTAACAATGAAATAAACTTTGGCTCATACGTTTCAATCTTTGTTTTATACTTTGCTAAAAAAGTTTTGGGATTTGTTCTTGCCGCATTAATAAGATTAAAAATATCATTTGCCTCCCCTTTTACTTGGGCAACACTTATCAATGGGTATATAAACAATATCAGCAGTACTAATCTTATGGTCTTAACTTTCATTCTGACTAAGTATATTTTAGAATTATATTACTTTCTGAATTTACCACTAAAAACAAAATAAAAAATACGCAAGATTACGTATTTTTAAATATCCGCTTAGTATATGAGTAATAACGGATTTTTGCACTAATTCTTCTGTCGGTTTTTGTAAATGCCAGTATACGCAGTATTATTCTTTACTTTCTGAAGTTTTTATCACTTCTAGTATTACATCCAAAGCCTTGTCATTTCCATTAAAATAATCGGTTGATGACATGCTCACTGGAATATGAGGAGCAATCCATTTACGATGGTCCTCTGCTTTTGATGTCTGGTGAAACTGTGTTGAAATAAGTCCCATTAACCCTGAATAAGGTAACTTAAACCATCCGGCTTCCCCTATGTGATTTGGTTTTGAACCACTAGGTTCGCCAACAAGTATGGCATTAGTATATTTTGTAATGTCTGTTAGTAAGTTTTGAGCCGCTGAAAAAGTTTCTCGTCCCATTAACACAAAGACATTTCCGTCTGGGTGCATCAATTCAAAATTGATAACGGTTTTTAGCATTGGTGGCAATATAGAACCATTTCCGCCATGATTATGTCTCAAATCTAAAATTAAATATTGAACCTTGCTTTTGGATATCTGACAACGCAATTCAATATTAAAAGCTTCTAAAGACTGTGTTTCCTTTTGTATAACAACATTAAACTGAACGTACATGCTCTTACTTTCCGTAATTAATGTATACCAATAAGGGTCTTCTGTTTTAGATAAGAACAAAGGTTGTTCTTTGTCTTTCAGTTTTGGTATTCTGGGGAAGTCAGAAAAATTCCAGGGAACAGGATGCATTATTACTTTTTGAGACTTTTCATTGCTATCTTTCAAAGTAAGTGTAACTTCATTGGAGCTCTCTGCAATGCCTATACCTTTTAGCACATCTGGCAGTGCCAAATAATAAGGAGCCAACCAAAGGGTTTGCATATCATTATCTCTGGCATTTACAACATTTGTTTTTTGCAACGCTTCTTCTGCAGTTGTATTTTCAATAAATTCCACTTCATAACCTATCCATTTTTCAAAGCCAGTATCTGCGCTTACAATAAACAAACCGTCACTAAACTGATAAAATTGAACAGGAAGTTTCTTTAAAGCTCCCTTGTTAGGTGATGTTGGTATAATTAAATTGTGACCATTGCCCAGACTTCCTATAATCTTCATGAGCTCTACTACGATTTCCTCATCTGTCAATGAGTTTATTTCAGATTTTAAACTCAATATTTTGTGATCTAAATCAGTTTTAGACATGGAGTGATACAGGTTATAGTGCAGTTCCTGTATACGCTCTTTTAAATAATCTATATCACTAACCCAAGATGCTTCTCTGCTCAAACCTGTTTGACTTTGATAACCATATAATTGTTGAAATTCTTGACGCTCATTAATAGCTTTAAAAGCGGGATCTCCCTTTAAGAATGGCTTTTCATCATAACGATTGGCAAATCCTTTCTGCAACCACAATAACGCATTCTCATTATCTCTTTCTTTAGCATAGGCTTTGGCAATTTTTATCATTATATCATTTGAAGGTGCAGAGCCAGTCGGAATATCCGTTAATATAGTACCACCAGATTCTAGCGCTTTTTTTAATTCAATAATTGCAGTTTTAAATTGCCCTGTCTCATAATAAGCCAACCCTAATAAATAAAATAGATCTGCATCGTTTTTATAGTCTAGTGTTAGACTTTCTAGAATAGGAATAGCCTCTTGCCATTTTTTAGCCTTTACTAAACTTAAAGCCTCATTTCTATGTTTAAAGTATTCAATTGCATTTTCTACTTCAACATTTTTGGTTTGAGAAAGCACATAAGAGATACCCAGAAAAACCAACAGAATAGTAATTGTATTTTTTACAGCTTTCATTTTTAACAATTAGAGTTATTTGTTATTTCTTAAGTAGACGAAGCAAGACTTGAGTTGTTATGCTAAATATTGGTTTAATTAGGTACAGTCTTTTGTGTATTAATCCAACTACATGCTAAGTTCGACTTTTTAAGTCAAAAAAGGAAATACACCATCTTATTTAAACTGTCTAATAGCACATCCTGTGCAATAAATAAAACCTACGCTATTCTGATTTTAGCTTAGTGAATTGCTAGCATTAGTTTTTATTACAAGCGTATTCGATAGCCTGTCATGTAGGCCTGTTTTTGAAAATAAATAATAAAAAATATCTATAGGAATCAACCTAGAAACTGTTCGTATTAAAATTGTTGAAAAAGTAATTGCACCTCCATTAGCATTTACAACTTTGGTTCTGGTTAAAAATTTTCCGAGTGTCCTATGAAAATTATATTCCAATAAAGAATAGTAGCCCATATAGATAACAATACCTAAAAATATGCTGTATGTATAATTGATGATATATGAATTAAATCTAACAAAATAAAGATCAAATACATAAGCAACCGATAAAAATAGAATTAACCAAACCAGAGTGTCAATCATAAAATTCAATAGTCTAATTATTGAATTTACAGAACTACCATAAAAATCAGTTTTACTTTCTATACTATCTATATGGTCATTCATTTTTATACTTTTTACTTTTCTACTAAAAGGCAACACTTAGCCTTCTTCAGCTCTTCAAATATATTTAAAAACCGCTGAAGTTTGAGACAGAGATTTCAAATGCAATAAATGACATGCCTTATTAAACACCGTTTTTTTATTAATTCTTTAAACTATTCAAAAGCGCTTCCCAGTCATACTTTTCTTTATTGACATTATTCCATTTTTCAACATCTGCAATTTTAGGACACGGTTTACAAACAGCTTAAAGAAATCACCGTCATGGAGTTTCTATCTAGTATAATTCTATCCGTTCCGGTTTCTCTTACCGTTATATTCTTAAACTTGTCTAAATCACTTGTTGTTACACGACATGCAGGAAAACATTCCTTTCTCACATTCGCTTTAATTAAAAAGGCCAGTATACTAAAATTATTAACCTGCATGATGGACCTGAATCGTTTTTCAAGTACTTCATATTCATAATAAAAACCTGGTATATTATTTTTTTTATCATAAACTATACGAACTTCGCGCGAGGCATATTCAAATGTCAGGTCTGTCACATAAAAGGTTTGACGATACCATCCGTTAGTCTTACCGTTTTGGACAGAATAGCTAACATCAAAAGAATAGTCTAACAAATGATCCTTAACCCTTTTTTCCAAGGATTTTGTTTCATTAAATAGCGTATTTACACAATCTTCACTTATTTCACTTGGGTTTTTAAACTTTAAACCACTTTTACTCAAATTAGATTTTAGTTTTAAAGAGTTCATGATTTCATAGCCAGATTGAAACAACTCTTTAGATTTACACGCATAAGTAACTTCAAGTATTTTTTCGTCTAAATAGGTGAAAAACTTCAAAAAGTGAACGTTCTCAAGACTTCCTTTGATATAGCCTATTTCGTTACCATTGATTACAGATAAACCATCTTCAATATCCTTAAACGTATCTTTATAGGCTTTAACATAATCCGATCTATATGAATCTATAGAGCGTTGAGTTTTTTTGTTCCATACACTAATAGTCAGATTATTTAAGCCTGTATCATCTTTATATTCTAGGTAAACTTCATAATTACTGTTTTGCTCTACTACTTCAGAATTCAATTCAAAACTGGTTGGAACCTTGAGCTCAATCTTGTCATCAATAAGAGATTTTATTTCCAAATCTGTAATTGTGGTAAATGATGTAAAAATTAGCATTAGAAAAATGATGAAGGTGACTCTAAAGTACTTACTCATGTATTTTAATTTTAATTAAATGTTTGCAACGCTAATATACAGTTCCATTTCAACAAACCATAACCATTGATAGGCTAGGCATGGTTTTTAGCTTAGTTCATACTATCCCTTTTTTATTTTCTTCATTCCGAATAAGAACCTCATAACATTATTGGGTCTAATAAATAAATGATATAAAAGTACACAGACAGAGAAACAAACTAAGAGTAAAAAAACATATTTAAAAGCAGTGTTATCTGGTGTTTGAACAACGTAATACGCAATTATAACAATTATTGTTTGATGAAGTATATAGAACGGATAAACAGCCTGATTACAATAGGCTAATAAAGTACTTTTCTTATTTAAGTATTTTTTGCCGTATCCTAAACTCGTAAACACCCAAGCCCAAGCATTTATATTTTTAATGGCAATGAAAATATATGTTTGAGGTTTTGTTATCCAGTTATCCCACAAATCAAATGGAGACCAACCATTCCACCTTAGCACATTAATAAAGATGATTAATATAAAAGCAATTCTAAAGTAAACCAGTCTTTTACGCTCAATTTGCTCAAGAATAATCGGAAATTTATACATTAACACTCCAATAAAAACAAAGAATATAAAAAATGAATGTCTTGCCCAATCATTAATTAAGTCGTTTGTAGTTTGAAATCGAGTTGCCAAAAAAGTATAAGGGATTATAGCCAAAATTATAATGGGAACTATTGAATAATCTTTATTAAAAAAAACTTCAAGTCTATGTTTTACACTCTTTTTATCAAGATAAGAGGCTAATGGTATCGATATAATATTGTAACAGAATAAATATGGAATAAACCAAAGATGTAGCCAATGAAAATTACCCTTTGGATACCACTCGAACTTTAAAAATGTTCTATAAAATTCTAGATAGTTAAAATCCACTCCTTGCAATTTTCTTTCGAAATAGATTTGAGGGGCAACCAACAAGAAAGTCCATATAACTGTAGGAATAATTAATCTTTTAAATCGTTGTTGAAAAAACTGCCTTTGATTCATTTTTTTAAGAAGTATGGCAGAAACAAAACCCGAAACAAGAAATAGCAGTGGCATTCTAAAAGAGGACATCCAATAGTTTAGCTCCATTAAGACATTGCTTGATGACACATCTTTAATATGCCAATCGTTTTCAGCAACAAAAACCATGTTTACGTGAAACACAAACATCATCAAAATAGCGATGACTCTCAAAAAGTCAATGTAGTAGTATCTGTTTTTTTCCATATACAAGATTAATAGTTAAGGCAAGCCACCGTTTTAAGCTTGGAGATTTTACTTATAAAGCCTAATTGGTACAACAGCAAATTCTATGAATAGTGTAAGATTGCACGATAATTACTAATATAAAATGTTAGCCTTAGTTATTCTTTTTTACTTTAAGACCTTCAATTCTTTTCTTGTAGTAATCATTATCACTCAACTCAAAAGCCTTAGTTACGTATTTTATTGCATTAGCAAAGTCGCCTTGTGCTTCATAATACTCAGCCATAGAATCATACGCATTGGTGCTTTTAGGATAATACTCCATAGCAAGTTCAAAGTACATTTTAGCCTTTTCAGGCTGTTGCATGTCCATATTCATGTAACCGGACATATTCAAAAGCTCTTCTGGATAAGGTGGCACAGAATAACCAAAATGCGCTTTTAGCTTTTCCGCTCTGTACTTTATAATGCCAAAAAGTTCTTCTTTTGTTGTCTCAAACGAGTTTATTTTATCGGTATTTTCCATTTGATACCATTCAAAAAGTGCAACTAAACCGTCCATAATCGTTGGGAAAGGAATTGTACCATGTATATCTTTGGGATAAAATTTCCATTCAAAAGATAATCCGTTTTTAGCATTTTGCTTTACCAAGTTTGAAAAGGCAATATTAGAACGGGCGAACAAGGTGAAATCGGTCGTATCCTGCATAACATTGTCTATCGTTATTTTTGAGTTCTGCATATGCAACTGTCCGCTTAATGACATAAATAAAGCTTTGTTTTTATAGTCATAAGCAGCCATTACTTCTCGCGCCTCTTGCAATGGTTTTTGATCATCCCAATCCAGACTTGGATCTATGGCTAAATAATTGGCAAATAATTCAGGCTGATGAATGAGTGTAGAAATAGTAAATAAACCACCATAAGAATGACCTATGAGTGTTCTGTAATTGGTAACCGGATATTTGTTTTCTATATACGGAATCAATTCTGTTTCAATAAATTGTCTAAAATTATCGGCTTCTCCATTTTTTTCATTAAAAGGCATTCCATATTTAGTAGTTATAGCTGATGTGGTTAAGTCTCTTACTCTGTTTTTATCGTTAGAGATACCAACCAGTACCATTTCAGGTGTAAAACCACCGCTATAATAATTTTGAACATCATTAACCGTAGGAAGAAACAGTTCCCCATCTAAAATATAAACCACTGGGTATTTTTGATTTTTCTCAGAGGAATAACTAGCAGGCAGCTGTACACAAATAGTTCTATACTCATTTAATGTTTTAGAATAGAGACTATCTACAGCACCTACTTTTTGTAAAAATTGAGACTGTTGATGATTTTGTGCATAGATTTTATTACCCAATACTATCGTACCACAAAATGCTATAACTAGGAGTGTTATTTTTTTCATTAAAAACAATTTTTGAAAATGATTGTTAAAAATTGAAAAGTACGATGAAGTATTAGTTATTATTATTTTTTGCGACTAATGACGCTTTTTTATGTGGTTTTAACAGCAATAATTTAGCAAGAGACTTTTCCGACAGGAAAGTCAGAAGCCATAAATGACACACAGACCTGTATTACATTTTTAATTTATAAGGCTAAGGCTTTTAAATTTTAAATAAGCAGGCTCTGTTGATGTTTTATGAAGATTAGGACCTCTATAATACATTACTTTACCTGTAATAGTATTATCATTTAAATTTATTTCTGAGTATAAAATACCATCAGGATGAATTAAAGCATACTTATTTTTTCTATTTAGATAAATAAGCTTAAATATTTCTTCATTCTCTGTATCAGGATTAATAACCAGTCGATCGTTTTCTCCGTCTAATACAACAAACCCATTTCTTTTAACCCATTGGGCTCTAACATCTTCAAGTATTTCTAATTTAAAAACACCTTTGGGTTGTTGTTGTGGTGATGGTTTTGTCAAAAAAGGGATTGCTAATGTATGTGCAGTTTCTTCAATAGCTCTAATGCCATAAGCATTTGTCATTAATGAGATTGATATTTTTTCCTCAGGAAAAACACTAATAATATTACGAGTACCTTCTGCAAAACCATCTTGTTCAAAAACTTTTCGGTTATCCATATCCCAATTTTTATCCCAACCAATACTTTGCCTTATAGTATCGCCAGAGTTTAGCTTTTGAATTTCAAAAACTGTAGTCAACTCTTCTTCTTTAATAAAATCATTCATGTAAGAATTGCCTAGTTTCAGTAAATCTGAAGGTGTAGAGATCATTCCTACTCCTGCCCAACTATAACTGTAATCTTTAAGCGTATCTATTTGTGTTAAGTAGCCTTTGTTTATAGTTTCGTTATTTAATTCAAATAAATCAGTCATTTGCTCAGGCCTATTTCTTAAGTCCTCTATGCTGGTCGAGTTCATAGACAAAGGATAAAAAAGATCCTCCTTTAATACTGTCGAAAAATTTCTACCTGAAACTTTCTCTATAACTTTTGAGAGTAATGTATAACTGTGGGTGCTATATTGATATGTATCTCCTGGTTTGTGCGCTAAAGGAATGTGAGAAAAAACAGTTAGAGCATCATCAATATTAGAATAACTCTCCTGATAAAAATTATCATTTTCTGTGTAATGTTGCATACCAGATAAACCAGAAGCTAATTGCTTTATAGTAAAAGGGAATTCCTTTTCAGGGTATTCAGGTAAAAGCTTCTGCAGGGTATCATTAAAGTTTAGCTTTTTTTTTTCAATAAGTTTAACTAAAGAGGTTATGGTAATAAGCCTAGATAAACTACCCATTCTAAACTGAGTACTAGGCGTTACTGGTTGTCTTGTTTTTAAATTAGTATACCCAAAACCCTTTGTATAACTAATTTTATCATCCTTGCTAATGGCTAACGAAACACCAGGAGGCATACTTGGTAAGCTCATCAATTCGTTTACCATATAATTTACAAGCGTTTCTGCTTCTGAGTTACTAGATTCAGTAGTCTTAAACTCTTCTTTTGTTTCTTTAGGCTCGGTAGTTTTTGAAGAACAGTTTACACAAAGCGTTATTAGAAAAGTAAAAGCAGTTATTTTTTTTAGAGTAGTAAAAGTCTGTCTCATTATGGTAAAGTAGATTTATAAATCGTTTCTTATTTAGATAGAGATAAAATATGTGATGTTTTTATGTTTAGCGAAAATAAATTATTTCATTAAAATGAAATTGAAACACAACGGAATACAATAACTCAAACTTTTTAAGCAGCCGTATGTATTGATCCTATTGTAATTAAATCTGATTTGGCACTATTCTCAAAATATAGAATTAGTTTTACTCAGAGGTTTTTCACAACTACAAAACAGAACGAATAACGATAGAATTAATGGGTGTTCATTAACATTTTATGATTCCTTTTTTCTACTCCAATGACGATAAAAGGATTAAAATGTAACAAAATAACAAAATAAATTAGCCACAACAAGCTTATGTGTGGCTAGTGAAGGAAAATCAGCCATGATTTTCCACCCAAATCAAAAGATAGTAAATCCCAATGACACAAGCACGAATTGCAATTGCATGCTAGCAAATTTTCAGAAATAGACTAAAACCTATTTACCAACAGGCTAGCAAGCAATTACTTGCAGCAATTATTGACAATTTCTTATTCAACCATATTGGTAGTAGCAACTTCTCTGTGTAATTTCCATCTACCATCCTTTTTGTCCTTTTTCAAAATAGCTAAGAATGTATCTGTAATTTCTACCGCTTTTCCCTCAGTACTGGTGTAGTAAACAGAGCTAGTCCCAAAATCGTAAGCCACACTGTCACTTACAATTATTGTCTCTATGGGTCTCATTATTAGACTGTCATAACTAAATAGTTCATTAGGGCTAGATCTTTGGGTTTTATATTGTTCCCATTCTCCACAAACTGGCGTCAGAGAAATAATGTCTTTTGTTCCAAACATTTTCAGGTCTTGATACCTTTTTTCCTTTATAGCAAGTTCAAAACCACTTCTTGTCTCTTCTATTGATTTTAACTCTGCTTCAATATCAATTTCATTTTCAACTGCTATTGGGGTTTTGTCTTCTACTTTACTTCCATTGCTATTACAGGCTGTAAATATTGTTAAAATTGCCAACAAATATAAAAGTCTCATATATTATGAATTTTTGGTTAGTTTAAATTATTGCTTACGTTAAAGACACAGTCACATTTCAACAAACCATATCTATTAAAAAAACCAAGTTCGCACTTTTAAACAAAAAAACCAATACGTAACTTTACTTAGTTTTTATACATTTTGCCCCAAATTCATAGCATTAATCTCACCATGGCTCAATGCAAACTGCAAACTAGCAAACTTTCAGAAATAGACTAAAACCTATTTACCAACAGGCAATTACCCTTAGCCATTATTAGCAATAGTACCTCTACAAACACTATCAGCAAGTTTAATCATCTTTGGCAATCTAAATTCGCCATTCATTGTTTGGACTTTTTCACAGGCATTTTCTAACTCAATTCCAATAGCCGATACATAAAGAGGTTTTTTTGAGCTTTTTCTATAGACAGGCCGAATCAATTCAGTGTCCGTATTAAAACAAGATTTTGATACTCCTATAACAGGAATATTTTGACCTATGGAGTCAAACAAATATTTTCCCAATCCTTTTCTGTCTTTTCCTAGCCATACATTTGCGTCAATATAAATTAAGTCAATAGGCACTTCTATGTCTTCAATAGCCTTTAATAAGCAAGGGAGTTCCCTTTTATAAAATTGTCCAGAGATATATGGAGCTACAGAATCACACCTTACTTGCCCTACTTTAAAGGGTTCAGAACTTTGTTCATCCTCAAACAATACATAGCCAACAATAGCAAAGTCCTCATAGTAATGAACATCAAATGCGACCCGATAATAAACCAATGTGTTCTCCATGTTCTAAAATTTTTATCAGATTCTCAGTCCATCTCAAATACCAATCGCAATAACTATCGTTTAGTTTGTGTAAACTATAGTCAACATAATGCCAAACTTCTCCTTTGTTATCACCATCAACAATAATTACAGACTCAATACCGCATCCATATTCGGCAATTACAACATACCCATCATATAAAGGTTTAAACTCTTCATAGTCCTCATCATCATCTTCTTCTTCAATTTCCCATTTCTCAAGGCTAAGTAATGTATGTGGATTAACACCATAAACAGGACCTGCCCCAAACCCTAGTTCAGAAATAAATTCTCTAAACTCACTTGGTAAATCTATTTCATTTTTCTTTTCAAAAAGAGTCAATTCAGATTCAGATATCTTATCAAGTCTATAGTTCCAACGAGAAGAGCCAAACGCCTCAAAATTTGGGTCAAGACGTTTTATCTTTTCAAGGTTATCTTTTATGACTAAGTACTTTTCTTTCATAGCATTATTGCTAACGTATTTGTATATGGCTTGTTACGAAATCACAAGCAGTGTTATTACACCGTAAACCGAAAGATAAAAAATTGCAATGACAAAACCACGAAATGCAAACTGGTGAGGCCCTTAGGTGCAATAAGCGATATAACGTGTTGTACACGACTAATGTTTATGATTTATATGATGGGTTCTTAAAAGGTCTTCACCAAAATCATTATCCTTTTCCCTCCAAATAGAATGTATATGATTCCCTGTATTATCATATTCAATTATAAAGTTAGGACCGTTAATTATGTAGTAATTTGGTTCTTGTTTTTTATAACTTCCTATCCAAGCAAAGTATATCTCATCTAATCCTTTTTCCTCTATTTCTCGCAAATATTTATTAGATTTTTCATCCTCAAGATTATTAATAAATTCCTTAATAAGTAGCATTAATAAAGCTTTCTGATCTGTAGTAAGTGCATTGGCCTTGATACCTTGATACTCAGAAATTCTTTGGCTATTTGATGGATTAGTTATTATATCTCTTGGAACGTCTTGACTCAATGTCGCAATCTTTTGTTGAGATTCATCAAGCGAGTTTATTAGCTTAATTCCATAATCCTCTTCTTTACTTAAAACTCGCAGGCCGACATGCTTTGTTGAAGGCATTAACGCCGGATCAGCACCTAAAAACATGGGTGTAAAAGAAATCTCTTCTTTTATGATGGTAAGATTAATAGAAAGGTGGTGTCCTTCAAACTTTAAACTCCAAGGAGTTTGTAAACTGGGATTGCCCCAAATAGATATAAAATAATTGTTATAGT
Organism: Winogradskyella sp. MH6; assembly: GCF_022810765.1. Taxonomy (NCBI): domain Bacteria; kingdom Pseudomonadati; phylum Bacteroidota; class Flavobacteriia; order Flavobacteriales; family Flavobacteriaceae; genus Winogradskyella; species Winogradskyella sp. MH6. Next base: position 3,430,210 of record NZ_CP094494.1, read on the forward strand.
CCCAATCTAGTGCTTTAATTCTAGAAATATTCTCTTCTTTAATTAATTTCTTTTCAATTGCTTCATCAACTCTGGCGTTTAACATATCGTCTAGTTGCATAATGCTAGTGGTTTTCAAATAGCCTTGTGAACTAAAAACAGTTGTTAAAACCTCATGAAATTTAATTTTTGATTCATCAGTTAAATCACCATATTTTTTACCAGGTCGTTTTGCTAACCCTATTGGTAAATTGGTCCATTTAGTTCTTAAAGAGTCATTGAAATCCCGTAATACTTCACTCTTGGTTTCTTCGCTTAATGTCGATAGGAATTCGTTACTTATATTCACGATTTCTTTAGACGTTTGAGAAGAACCAATCAAAAAATAAAAGACGAAAAGGATACTAGACAGAATTTTCATAATGGGTTGGTTTTAATTATGTACAACGGACTCTTACAGCCTTCATTTACAGATAAATATACAAAGTTTTAGGTTAAGAACTGCTGTTAGTAACCTTTAGGTTCAACGCAGTTAAATCGAACTTGTGAGATTCATGAGCACTTGAGCATTTATAATTATACAAATAGATACAGTTATACCTCGTTCGCTGTAGTTATTCTCAGAATTTCAATTCTCAAATTTCTTCAACTCTAGTCTTATGTCATCTAAAATTTCAGAAATGCGCATGTTTATTCTTTCACTATACTGAAAGTTTAATTCTGCGTCTACACCTATCAGCGTGCTAACGTGGTATTTGGAGTTGGAATCATTTTTAAAGCCTTCAATGTCTGTTTTAAAATGCTCTAAATCTTTATTTGAAATTATTCTATTTTCTCTATTATAATTTTTCCACAAGTGCGCCATTATTTCTGCATCAAAGTACTTGTATAGATGAGCATTATACTTCTCTTTATGCTTATGAGCTTCCGTAAATAAAAATGAATTGGCAGCCCTAATACTACTCTTGTAATTTGAAATTTTTGTTTTTAAATTTTCACTTTTAATAAGACTCAAATTTCCTGAAGAAATAATTTCATCATACGTTGGTGTGCTACTATTAAAGAGCAAGGCTTTACTGTTATAGAACAAGAGGCTTACTAAAGAATCAGCTCTGAGGTTGTTCTTTCCTTCTAAAAATAGTCTTATTCTCTTCCCATCCTGCATTTTTAAGTTAGTCAACCAAGCCTGTGTTTCAATATGGCTACTATCCTTTTCAAATTCCTTTTGCAATTGTTGTAATAGATAATATTCTTTCTTGGAGTTCTTTTTTCGTTCATTCCAAGTGTTGATTTGAAGGGCAATCAAAATGCCTATAACTACAAGTATAATTTCTCCTATTGCGTAAATTAGATACTTACTGAATTTATTTTCAGACAGAAGCTTTAGTCTAAATTTTCTAAAGAATTTTATCATTAGAGGTTAGTTTCTCTAAAGATATGATTTTTAATCTATTGAAATTCTGGAAATGGTGAAGCAATTCCGATTAGGACACGAGTACAAAGTGTGAACTGTACACTAGCAAATTTTCAGAAGTAAGCGATAACAAGCAATAACTCATAGCCATTGTTAGTCACCGTATTTTTTACTTATTTCAAATGGTTTTTTATCTGAAGTAGCCATTTTATAGTGTTCCAAAGCCTCTTCCATAGTAAGATCTGTTGGCAAATTTTCAACGAATGTCATAACTGATGTAAATATGAACGGTATGTTACTTCTTGAAAGAAAATCAGATTTTAGTTCAATGTCGTATAATTGATCAGCATTCCATTTTTTTCTTATTTCATTAGCACGCTCATATTCTTGCTTATTCAAATTTACAAGCCATATTTGGTTATTTAGAGAATCTGGCAACAAGTGATGTTTATATTGCCAGGTAGAGTAAACCTCAAAATCTCTTTTATCATTATCATTTTGGAAATGCAGATAAGAGATGGCTTGTTCAGGATCAAATCGTCCCTCATTAACTGTCTTACAAAGAATGGGTTCAAGATCAATTATGTTTTTATTGCCGCTTCTTCTTTGGGATGTATGAACTAAAACTACATCATGATCTTGCCCTCTTAAGGATGTTCTAAAACCGAGCTCTATCTGAGAAGGGAAGCCAAGAGAATCAGTTATTGAAAGTATCCTGTTCATATTTAGTATTCGATTAGCTTGAATAGTGTCATCATGAGTATCGTACATTGGTCTGAACAATTGATCTCTTTCCCAAATGGATTTGAATTCATTTCTTAATCTTGGGTCATATGCAGTCGTTCTTTTCTCTACGAAAGAATTCCAAAGGGTTTCATCTATATAGGTGTTGACAAAAATTGACTTTAGCAAACTTAAATCATCAGAATTATTTATAAGTAGTTGAAGATTTAAATTTCTTTCATCTAAATTATTAGAGAGTTGATTTGAAAGTGCGGCATTATATACATCAGCACCAAAAGGTTTTTTGATTTCTTTAAATGCCAATGAATAATTTTTGGATGCGCTATCAAAATCACCATCACAAATTGCAATTTCAGCTTTATTAGTTAGTCTGTGATATTTAGTAATTGCTTCATTATTATAGTTGCATTTCGTTAATTCAGTGATGGCAGAATTTTCAGACGTAATAGTCGTCTCATTACGGTTTTTGCAACTTACTTGAATCGTCAGAATAATTATAATAATTGCAATTCTCATTTTAAAATTTATGGTGCCTAACGGTTTTGGCTATGGTTTTGTTGCGTGAAAATCCGTAAGGATTTTCCGCCGTAAACCGAAGATAGCAAAATTGCGAGGACTTTCCGAGAGGAAAGTCAGAAGCAATGAACTATAGCCGGTGTTGTGTGGCGTTTTTATATTGACATTGTTGTAAATACACTTCCTGCTACTAGTATAAAAGAAAACATCCTATCAGCCATTAGTCCACCACTTTTCTCTAATTTTGGTTCTCTCTTATAGATTAAAATATAGAAATATCTCAATACTTTGTAAATAATAAGATAGCACAAACTTGCTTTTGTAGACCTAATCCAAATGTCTGCACCTTTTTCCTCTAGTAGGTAATATCCAATGATAGCTAAAACAAGAGATAATGTAAATAGCATTAAATAGACTTTACTTTCTTTCAATAAATCAAACTCGAACATTATCCATATTACTAAACCGAATGAGGATACTTTTACAGCTGTCAAAAAATGGTCTGTATTATAAGTGAGAAACCAAGAAATTGATGTTGTTAAAATAAAGAATATTGAAATCACTAAAAATCTAGATTTAAATTTTTGAATTTTTAAATCACTTTTTATTTTCGACATATTGGATTAATTTTTCATCTTACTTAAATGACACACAACGCCTCGGCTATGAGTAGTTGCGTGGTTTAGCACTTAACTTTGCAAGTACACACCAAACTGACACGAGCGCAGCGAACTGGCGCAAGCAAAATTCGCGAGACACGAGCACGCAGAGCGAACTGTGCGCTAGCAAATTTTCAGAAACTATCAAGAACAAGCAATGACGCATAGCCATTGTTAGCCACTGTGTTTTTATTCGGTTGTAAATTCGTTTTTATTATCTCTAATGTACTTTATTCTTAATTGTCCAATTTTCTCGGAATCATAAAGGTTATAAAATTCAGTATCCAAATCATTCAGTGGATTGTCTTTATAGGATTCGCTAAAACTTTCCATTGTTCCATCGTCAAATTCCTCAAGTCGTTCCTTATTTTCCGAGTAAATTTTATTCGCTCGTTTAGTTAATTCTGAGAACTTTTTGGCTCCGATTGTCATAAATCCGATTTCTGCCATTTCCGCAAATTGTCCGCTTGAATTGAAATAGAATTGATTAAATCCACCATTGTTAACTTCGGCTTCCAACCACCAAGTAGAAAAAACTGCCTGTTGTCCATTGGTCAATTTAGATATTTTGTCCAAAGTGTATTGTTCACCGTCTTGGAATTTGGTGTCAATATTGTCCATAATCGCCTGTTCCAATTTGTCATCAGAAATTGAGTCCAAAATTTCAGAAGTCAAGGTTTTATAAATTGTCCGATTATTAAATTCGTCAATACTATTTTCAATAAGCAAGTCCATTTCGGATTTTTCTTTTTTCGGTTCGTTTTTTTCTTTGCAACCGAAGAAGTTTAGAATAGATGTCAGAATCATTATGGTTATAATCTTTTTGCTCATTGATTGGCTTACATTGTGGGTAACGGTCTCCTTTACTTTGATATCATTAAATTTAACAAGAGAAGAGAGGAGAACTCGAACGGTCTTTAGATAATATCCATTACACGTAATAGTCCTCTCTGTCTCTTGTAGGATGTTTTGAAGAACTAATTGGAATACCTAGCCCTATAGGCTCATTAAAGGAAATAGTTACAAAACATCATTAATGATAATTTTTTTAAATATATGAAAAATGTTAGAGATGTAATCGGGATAGATGTATCCAAGAAAACCATAGATGCTACAGCATACCAAAGCGAGCATCATGCTGTATTTACCAATGATAGAGCAGGTTATTCAAAACTCCTTAAATGGGCAAATCACCAAGTTGGCAGTGATTCTTATTTTTTATGTTTCGAAAATACGGGCAATTACTCACTAAAGCTATCTGTTTTTTTATCAGAAAGTGGAGTTTGTTATGTAGAAGAAAGTCCTATGCGCATAAAGCGCAGTACAGGTCTTACAAGAGAGAAGACAGACAAGCTAGACTCTTATATGATAGCCAGGTTCGGATGGATGTATAGAGAAGAGCTTCAGCCAAGTCATATGAAACCACAGATCTTTCAAGAACTGGGAAGAATACTCTCATTAAGAGACCAATTGGTTAAAGATCGAAGTGGGTTAAAATCTACATTAAAAGAAAACAAGCACTTGCTGTCAAGCCCATCCACAGATGTTTGCTGCAAGATTTTAGAACGATCTATAAAACATATAGACAAACAAATAGAAGCCTTAGAAAGCCAGATGAAAACATTGGTAAAGACCGATGATACCTTAAGGCAAAACTATGAGTTGCTGCGTTCGGTAAAAGGCGTAGGTCTTATACTTAGCTGCCAATTGCTCTACCACACCTCTAACTTTATTAAATTCAGTACATGGAGAACCTTTTCAAGTTATTGTGGTATAGCACCGTTCGAGTACAGTTCAGGAAGCTCAATAAGACGGCGAAAACAGAGCCATTATATAGGTGATAGAAAAATGAAGACCCTATTGAGCATGGCAGCCGTATCAGCTATTCAATCAGACCAAGAACTTAAGAAATACTACCATAGAAAACTCGAAGAAGGTAAACACAAAATGATAGCCTTAAACAATGTTAGAAACAAAATATTGGCAAGAAGTTTTGCAGTAATAAAAAGAGGTACGCCCTTTGTAAATATAGCAGCTGTAAATTATTAAAAAAACACTTGTTTTTTACCTTGGAATACGTATAACCGTCAGTTACGGATTTAAAGTTAAGAATTTTCGGTTAAGCACTTGCGTTAGACAAACCTTTAGGTTCGGCGTAGCCAACTCCGAGTGGATTCGAAAGCCTGTCCTGAGCCCTGTCGAAGGGTAGTCGAATCCGCCACCAAAGGCAGAGTTCAACACCAAGCACAATGAACTCAAGCCTTACTTGACCTCATTGATGCTTAATTGTTGGCTGTAGTGTTTTTTTTCAATCCCATATGTTTGGTCGATCAATTTTCATTGCTCTTAAATACGACAGAAATTGTCCTGCGTGAACTGATTCGTGATATCCAATCCGTAACAAATATTTTGAAAGGATTTTCTTGTCTCCATTTCCAGGGTGAACGATTTCGGTTTCGTTTAATTCCTTATCCGAAAAATGTTCAATACTTTCTATAAATGCTTTTCTATGAGGTTCGGCAAATTCAAGTTCGTCTGTAACGTTAATGAATGGTCGGTTTTCCCAAGGTGTTCTATAATTTTTCATATCACCTTGATTAATAATAATATTCCATCCATAATCAGCCTCCAAAATGTGTCTTATCATTTCTGAGGCACTCATAGCTTTTTCGTCAGGTTTCCAATTATAATATTTCTCAGGTAGCCCATTCCAAAGTTTTATACTTCTTCTCCTTATTTCTGTAAAATTTAAAGTTATAAGTTCAGATTGGGTCATTTTCTTTGTTTTTATACATAATGTTTAAAATTATGTAGCCTTTATTCAGGACGGGTCATAATTGTACACAACGGTCTCGGCTATGAGTAGTTGCGTGTTTTAGCACTTATCTTTGCAAGTACATACCAAACTGACACGAGCGCAGCGAACTGGCGCAAGCAAAATCCGCGAGGATTTTCAGAAGTAGCACAGAACAAGCAATTACTTATAGCCATTGTTGTGCGTTCGTTTTTATATTTTTTTCCAAACTGTATTCGCTATTGCACAATTTTTTTTGCTACTGTTTATTTTTATTGTATGCGAATAATATTTAAAATCATTATCTTCTGATTCAGTTTTTTCCAATTCTTTAGTTAACGAAATTATGTTGTCTCCATAATGAGCCTCCGAAACAAATCTACCGTCAATGGAATACAAATTGTAGTTGTTGATAATTTCGTCTGGAATTGACTCAACTACCCATTGTAAATATCTAATGTTGTTGACGTGTCTTATCATATCTGTATCGTATCTGTTAACCTTAAAGGATAGTTGAAAGTCCGCAACATCAATTGGTTCAATTTTTTTGGAAATATCTGCTCTAATTGATAAATCGTTGGATTCAGACCACTTTTCTTTTATTTCTTCAAATATTTGTGTTGGTCTTCGTCTTGCAATATCAAAGAATATCCATAAACCTTTTGCACGTCCAATTATATTGTTTTTTTCGTCATAAATAATGTTTTCTCTAAACCCTTTAATACTTGAGTATTTCGACATCCAAGTTCTAATGGTAATTTTTTCTTTGTATTTTGGATATCGCTCCATTTGCATTATTCCAGAGATTAAAACCCAACCTATATTTTTATCAGCTAACTGATACAAACTATTATTTATTGATTGGCAATGTTCGGCAGCCGTTTCTTCTAACAGCGTAAGCATAGTTGTTGGCGAAGCAACTCCAAACTCATTCATCTCGAAATATCTTAATTCAAATGATTTGTCAAAATAATTTTTAGACATATACTATTCAATTTTAAATGACGCACAACGTTAGTATATACAAACCTAGCCAAAAAAGTACGCATATACAACCCTAATTATGTGTTATTCAGTACCTTTTAGCAAATTATGGCATAACCATATAAAAGTGAGTTATGTCGCACCTTAGCACATTCAAAACCATACACAGTTTTAGATATATGGCCCCAAATCCATGTCATTTATCCCGCCATGGCTCGCATGCGCCACCACTACTCCATTGCGTATCACCAAAAGTTGCGGAGACTCGTGCATTACTTCAAATTTGTAACCCACCTCATTAGACACATCCCTGTAACTCAGCAAATCCAAATAATACAAATCAGCATTTAAGTCCAAATCATAGGCAGCAACAAACTGGTTCATCACCATTCTGCTAATCCCACAACGCGTAGAGTGCTTAAAAATAAGCTGCGTTTTCCCTTTAGACCGCTCAGCAATAGCATCCAATTGGTCAATACCGTTCAGAGCAATCCAAGGCAGTATCTTTTCTTCTTTAGGCTCAGATGAGCCAAACAATTTTTTAAACATTATAAATCTATTTTTTAACGTCAGTTCGAGTGTCCCGACCGTGAGCGTCGGGATGTATCGAGAACCTTTGAAACTAAAATCTTCGTCAGTTCGAGTGAAATGCACCAGCATTTTGTATCGAGAACCCTATCATAAAACCAAAACAATAACAAACCGTCACTGCGAGGCACAAAGCAGTCTCAAAAAATATCAAAAACCACCAAACCTCTATCCTACGTCAGTTCGAGTGAAATGCAATAGCATTTTGTATCGAGAACCCTATTACAAAACCACAACAACAGCAAACCGTCACTGCAAGGCACAAAGCAGTCTCAAAATATCAAAAACCATCAAACCTCTATCGTACGTCAGTTCGAGTGAAATGCACCAGCATTTTGTATCGAGAACCATATCATAAAACCTAAACAACAACAAACCGTCACTGCGAGGCACAAAGCAGTCTCAAAAAATATCAAGAACCACCAAACCTCTATCCTACGTCAGTTCCAGTGAAATGCACCAGCATTTTGTATCGAGAACCATATCCTAAAACCAAAACAATAACAAACCGTCACTGCGAGGCACGAAGCAGTCTCAAAAAATATCAAGAACCACCAAACCTCTATCCTACGTCAGTTCGAGTGAAATGCACCAGCATTTTGTATCGAGAACCATCAACCTCATTTACAATTAAATACACCAGCATTTTGTATCCAAAACCTTAAAAACTAAAATCTTCGTCAGTTCGAGTGAAATGCGCCAGCATTTTGTATCGAGAACCACCATTGCAACACCATAGCATAGCAACCCCAAACAACCAGTTCACCCGTATCTCCTTCGGGTCTCCTCCGGCTTTCCTTCGGCTTTCCTTCGGGTCTCCTTCGGGTATAAGACGGGTTAACCCAATAGCACAACCACAACAAACAACAGACAAAAAGTCATTTCAATCCCAATAAAATCAGTCATTTTGTCGTTTTTATAGTACCAAATACAAATGGTAAGATAATTGCCTAAAGATAACCAAACACAACAATAAAATAAAACAATAAAGATGTCATTCAGAGCGTAAGCGAAGAATCTCTTAGTAGATTACAACGTCCTACGCATCGTAATAACACTAAAACAAAACACAATATGAACTTTAATAATTATACCATAAAATCGCAAGAAGCCATACAGCAAGCACAACAGCTTGCACAAGGCTTTGGGCATCAACAAATAGAAAACGAGCACATATTCAAAGCCCTATTCGAAGTTGATGAAAACGTACTACCATTCATCCTTAAAAAACTGAATGTTAATGTCTCATTATTACAACAAATACTAGACAAAGAACTACAGAGCTTTCCTAAAGTTTCAGGAGGAGACATCATGCTCTCTCGCGAAGCTAGCAAAGCCCTAAACGAAGCATCGATCATCGCCAAAAAAATGAACGATGACTACGTATCTATAGAGCATTTAATATTGGCAATAATTAAGTCCAACAGCAAAATCGCCCAGATTTTAAAAGACCAAGGCGTTACAGAAAAAGGACTCAACTCAGCCATTGAGGAACTGCGTAAAGGCGATAGAGTAACATCTCAAAGCCAAGAGGAAACCTATAACGCTTTAAACAAATACGCTAAAAACCTCAACCAATTAGCACAAGATGGCAAGCTAGACCCTGTTATTGGCCGCGATGAAGAGATTCGTAGAATACTTCAAATCCTATCGCGTCGTACCAAAAACAACCCAATCTTGGTTGGTGAGCCAGGTACTGGTAAAACAGCCATTGCAGAAGGTTTAGCACATCGTATCATAGATGGTGACGTACCAGAGAACCTAAAAGACAAACAAATCTTTGCCTTAGATATGGGAGCATTAATTGCAGGTGCTAAATATAAAGGTGAGTTCGAAGAGCGTCTTAAAGCCGTTATCAAGGAAGTAACCACTAGCGAAGGTGATATCGTCCTATTCATCGACGAAATCCACACCCTTGTTGGCGCAGGTGGTGGCCAGGGAGCTATGGATGCAGCAAACATCCTTAAACCTGCCTTAGCACGTGGAGAACTGAGAGCCATTGGTGCCACTACGCTAGATGAGTACCAAAAGTACTTCGAGCAAGACAAAGCATTAGAAAGACGCTTCCAAAAGGTAACGGTAAATGAGCCAGATACAGAGAGTGCCATTTCCATCCTTCGTGGTATTAAAGAAAAGTACGAAGCACACCACAAAGTGCGTATCAAGGACGAAGCTATTATTGGTGCTGTAGAGTTATCAAACCGATACATTACCAATCGTTTCTTACCAGACAAAGCGATTGACCTTATGGATGAAGCCGCTTCTAAGTTACGCATGGAAATAAACTCTAAACCAGAGGAATTGGATGTCCTAGACCGTAAGATTATGCAGCTTGAAATTGAGCACGAAGCTCTTAAACGTGAAAAGGACGAAACCAAATTAAAAGCCTTAAAAGCTGAATTGGCAAATCTTAAAGAAGAACGTAACGAGCTCAATGCCAAGTGGAAGTCTGAAAAAGAAACAGTTGAAAACGTTCAGAACATAAAGCAAGAAATAGAAAACTATAAGCTTGAAGCCGAACGTGCAGAGCGTGAAGGTGATTATGGTAAGGTTGCAGAAATTCGTTACGGAAAGATAAAAGAAGCCACAGAAAAGCTTGAAGCGTATCAAAAACAACTGGCAGAACAGCAAGACAATGCCTTAATTAAAGAGGAAGTTACTTATGAAGATGTCGCTGATGTTGTAGCAAAATGGACAGGAATTCCTGTAACCAAAATGATACAAAGTGAGCGCGAAAAGCTTTTAAATCTCGAAGACGAATTGCACAAACGTGTGGTAGGTCAAGAAGAAGCTATTGAAGCCGTGAGTGATGCCGTGCGTAGATCTAGAGCAGGTCTGCAAAACCCAAACAAACCTATTGGCACCTTCTTATTCTTAGGTACAACTGGTGTTGGTAAAACAGAGCTGGCAAAAGCATTGGCAGAATACTTGTTTGATGATGAAAACGCCATGACACGTATAGATATGAGTGAATATCAAGAGCGTCATGCCGTGAGTAGATTGGTCGGTGCACCTCCAGGATATGTGGGTTATGATGAAGGTGGGCAGTTAACAGAAGCTGTAAGACGCAAACCATATTCAGTAGTATTGCTAGATGAGATTGAAAAAGCGCATCCAGATACCTTCAACATCTTATTGCAAGTATTAGATGAAGGTCGTTTAACAGATAACAAAGGTCGTATTGCTGATTTCAAAAACACGATCATCATCATGACCTCAAACATGGGAAGCCAAATTATACAAGAACGTTTTGAGGCTACCAAGGATATTGAATCTGCCATGGAAGCAGCTAAAGTTGATGTATTAGGCTTATTAAAACAAAGTGTAAGACCTGAGTTTTTAAACCGTATTGATGATACCATAATGTTTACACCTTTAACTAAAGAAAACATTGTTGCCATTGTAGATTTACAATTAAAAGGTATCACCAAAATGATAGCACAACAAGGCATAACCTTTGATGCTACTCCAGAAGCAAAAGCGTATTTAGCAGACAAAGGCTATAATCCTGAGTATGGTGCAAGACCTGTGAAAAGAGTCATACAAAAAGAAGTTCTAAATCAGTTGAGTAAAGAAATCTTAGCTGGAAAAGTAACAACAGAAAGTATTATTCTTCTTGATGAGTTTGACGGACAATTGGTTTTTAGAAACCAAGGAGATTTAGTTGTAGAAGAGTTATAAACAGACTGTAACAATATAGTCTGTAAATAGTCTTTATATTGATTGGTTGGTTAAAGCAACACTGAAATAAATTCGAAAAGCTATCGGATTATGGATGTGTTGCTTTCCTTTTTGTAACAAATTGCTCTATTAGACTACAAACAGATGAAATTTTAAGCACTTTATAAAATAAACCATCTATTATGAAACGTATTTTATCGCTACTTGTTATTACAACACTATCAATATTTTCAATTACTGCTCAAGAAATAGAAAATTCAACCTTATGGAAAATTGAAGGTAATGGGCTAGAGTCTCCTTCGTATTTATTCGGAACTATCCACATGACATGCGATGCTACTCTAGAGGATGATGTAAAAAAAGCTCTAGACGAAACTACTCAGATAGTTATGGAACTAGATATGGACGATCCTAGCATGCAAAGCAAAGTAATGCAAGGCATGTATCTAAAAGACGGAAAAACATTAAAAGATTTTGTATCTGACGAAGAATACAAATCAATTGACTCTCTTTTTACCAATAATATGGGCATGTCTGTAAAGCTATTAGAAAATGTGAAACCTTTTTTCCTTATGTCTATGTTTTACCCTAAAATGATTGACTGCCAGATGCAATCTTTTGAATTAGAGTTAACCAAAATTGCATCAGAGCAAAAAGAGGAAATCTATGGTCTTGAAACGATTGAAGAACAAATAAAGGTTTTTGATGGCATACCTCTAGAGGATCAGTATGCAGATTTAATCCGAATGGCTAAAGATAATCTAGCATTCGATAAAACAACGTTTTCTAAAATGCTTAAAATTTATAAGGAAGAAGATATTAACGCACTAATTGATATAATGGATGATGATACTAATAGTACCATGTCAAAACATCAAGATGTACTTTTGGAGCAACGTAATAAAAACTGGATTTCAAAAATTGGTGAATATGCCAAAGAGCAACCGACATTTTTTGGTGTTGGCGCAGGTCATCTTCCAGGGGAGAATGGAGTTATACAGCTTTTAAGAAATGCCGGATACACAGTTACAGCTGTACTAGAGTAAACAAAAAAAAGAGCCTTAAAAAGGCTCTTTTTTTCCAAATAATTGTTTCAATTTAAAACTTCATACCAACACCAAGACCAACTATTAATGGGTCGATATTAACTTCTGATGTATCAGGTGCTCCATTTACCGTAACATCAGTTTTAAGGAATAATTTCTTTACATCTAAGTTTAAGAACCACTTATCATTTAAATTATAATCCAAACCTGCCTGTAAAGAGAAACCAAATGAATTATCATACTCTATATCATCTAAGTCACCTTCATCAACACCATAAAATATAGTATAATTAACACCTGCTCCTACATATGGTTTAAAATCGTTAGCATAAAAATGGTATTGCAAATTTAAAGTTGGAGGCAATAACCAAACGTGTCCTAAATCTAGAGATCCACCACCATCAATATCTAAATCTACATTATGTTTTGTTGTACCTAATATTAACTCAACAGCCAAATTTTTAGAGAAAAAGTAAGTGAAGTCTAATTCTGGAACAAAAGCCGTGCTAATATCTACATCTGCACCATCAATATCATCATCAGGAGAAGGTATTACAGAAATTAATCTTAAACGTGCTTGCCACTTATTATAATCATCAGTAGCATCAGTGTCTTGTGCACTTAGGTTGAATGTTAACCCTATCAATAAAGTAAATAATAATAAATTTTTCATGTTAAAATATTTAAGTTTCCAGCAAAAATAAATGCTAATAAATCCTTAAATACTGATAATTATCATGTGTTTTCATGATTTGAAACCGTAATAAAAGCAACCACAATTATCAATAAAAAAATAAGAAGTTGTATTTCAGCTAATTGATGAGCAACGAAACTTTTTCGATGAAATGCACAATTTATTTTAAATTCCTTTATGCATTTTAACGGATTTATTATTAATTTTGTCGAGCTATTTAATTCCAATTAAACTTAAGAAACGATTAAACTTGTTGTAGTTTTCCCTCTAACACATGGGGATTACTATAGTTAATTATTTGATAAACCCTACTTATTAATACATGGAATTGAACAGATATATAGATCACACCCTATTGAGTCCCTCAGCAACTGAAGCCGATATTCTTAAACTCTGCGAAGAAGCATTAAAATACAATTTTTATTCTGTTTGCGTAAACAGCTGCTATGTTCCTATTGCAAAACAAGCCCTTGGACGTTCTGAAGTAAAAGTTTGTACCGTAGTTGGTTTTCCTCTTGGAGCCATGTCTACCGAAGCTAAAATTTTTGAAGCAAAAAAAGCAATAGAACAAGGTGCTTCTGAAATTGATATGGTAATGAACATCGGTCGTCTAAAAAGTAAAAATTATGTTGCTGTACTTAAAGATATTAGTGACGTAAAACGCGCTATAGGCTTAACACCTTTAAAAGTTATTTTAGAAATAAGTGAACTTTCTAAAAATGAAATCGTAAAGGCTTGTGAAATATGTATTGATGCCAAAGCTGATTTTGTAAAAACCTCAACAGGTTTTTCCAAGAGTGGTGCTACACTTACTGCCGTAAAAATCATGAAAAAAACGGTAAGAGACCAATTAAAAATTAAAGCTTCTGGTGGCATTAGAGATGCTGAAACTGCTCTAAAATATATAGAAGTTGGCGTACATAGAATTGGCGCTTCATCTGGTGTTGCTATGATGACCAATCAAACTTCAAAATCTGCATATTAATTAAAACACTTTGCTTAACTTTACCGCATGAGTGTACACATTGGCGCCAACAAAGGCGATATAGCAGAAACTATTTTATTACCAGGCGATCCGCTAAGAGCTAAATGGATTGCTGAAACTTTTTTTGAAAACCCAGTTTGCTTTAATGAAGTAAGAGGCATGTATGGTTATACAGGTACTTACCAAGGCAAGCGCATATCTACCATGGGATCTGGTATGGGTATTCCTAGTATTTCAATCTATGCAAATGAGCTTATAAAAGATTTTGGTGTAAAAAATCTAATTAGAGTTGGGAGTGCTGGTTCTTACCAAAAGCATGTTAAGATAAGAGATGTCGTCTTAGCTATGGCAGCATCTTCTACGTCTGGAGTTAATGAATTAAGGTTTGGAGGTGCTGACTACGCTCCTACTGCTGATTTCGGCTTGTTCTTAAAAGCTGTAAAGGCTGCTGAAGCTAAAAATATTCCCATCCAAGCTGGTAATGTCTTATCCTCCGATGAGTTTTATGAAGACAATATCGAATCCTATAAAAAATGGTCTAGGTTTGGTGTGCTATGTGTAGAAATGGAAGCCGCAGGTCTTTATACTGTTGCAGCAAAACATAATGTAAATGCACTTGCTATTTTAACGATTTCGGATTCTTTGGTGACGGGTGAAAAAACTACAAGTAAAGAGCGTGAGACTACCTTTAGACAGATGATTGAAATTGCTTTGGAATTGGCTTAAACTCATTTAACAAACTTTTTTGAAGTAAAATAGTTTTTCTGTCTATTTTTGAGAGGTTTAACTAATCATCTTTCAAAAAATGAAATCTTTATTCTTTACTTTATTTTTGTTAATATCATTCAACATTTTTGCTCAGGAAACATCTGATAAAAAACAAAAAGTCACAACCTACTATCTCATTCGACATGCAGAAAAGGACGAATCGGACAAAACAAATAAAGATCCGCATTTAACTGAGGAAGGCAAAAAGCGTGCAGAAAATTGGACTGAAGTTTTTGGTAATGTTAAATTCGATATGGTCTACTCCACCAATTATAACAGAACTAAAGAAACGGCAGAACCTACAGCCAAAGCAAATAATGTAGATATTACCTTTTATGATCCTAGAAATTTAAAACTTGAAGATTTAATAAAGGAAACTGAAGGAAAAACGGTTTTAATTGTTGGTCACAGCAATACTACACCTATGCTAACTAATGCTCTACTCAACGAAAAAAAATATAACCAGATAGACGAAAGCAACAATGCCAACCTTTACATTGTAACCATAACGGATTATACAAAGAGTTCTACACTTCTAAAAATTGAATAAAATTCACCTCTATTTATCCTATATTTTTGCATTTAACCTATTTACCGTAAATAGTATCAATACACAGATAAAAAGATTAATTTCTAAAAATAAATAACTAGTTTTGAGAACATTAATTATAAAAGATTGATTTAAACTATTTATGAAAACTGTAATGTTATTGGGTGGCACCAAAGGTGTTGGAAAAGAAATACTTAAGGCCAGCTTAAAAAAAGGATATAATGTAGCTTTTTGTGGCAGAGATGTTGAAGATGCTCAAAAAATTATAGAATCCTCTAATAACAAAGACAAATTATACTTTCATAAAATTGATCTTACATCTATAGATGGTATTGAAGATTACTACAAAGAAACTATAAAACGTTTCAAAAAAATTGATGCACTTATTCTATATGCTGGTATTACTCCTGTTGCATCGTTGATTGACACAGATGAAGACACCTACGATAAGGTATTTAATGTAAATCTCAAAGCACCATATTTTTTGTTAAAGCATGTTTTAAGGTCTATGATAGAACAAAACGGAGGATCTGTTGTGTTTTTTGGATCCGCTCATATGGATTATGGTCAAGAAGATCGCACAGCATATGCCTTAACCAAAGGAACCTTATATACGCTTTCTACTCACGTTGCGCATCATTATGCTAAATTTGGCATTAGATCCAATTATTTAGTAATGGGTTGGACTAGTACCGAAGGAGAGCTTCAACTTCGTGAGCAAGAAGGTATAAGCGAAGAGCAATTAAAAAGTAATGCAAGCGAGATAATTCCTATGGGACGCATGCTTACGCCTTACGACCCAGTACCTGCAGTCATGTATTTTATTTCAGATGATTCTGCAATGACAACAGGATCTATTATGAGAGTAACAGGAGGAGAATATATTTAAGCAATATATAATGACAAAAAACTTAATTTACTTCTCCCAATCTGCCGAACTTTTTGAAGGTCCAATTTTCGATTCAAAACATCAACTTTTATATTTTGTATCAATCTTAGATGGATTAGTGTATTGCTATAATCCAAACACCAAAGAAATTTTAAGTATAAAGTTAGACTCACCTACCAGTAATGTTTATGTTGTATCTAACAAAGTTGTTCTTGTTGCTTCAAAAGATGGCTTTTATGAAATAGATTTTAATAATTTAAAATCCTCTTTCAAATTCCAAATAAATATTGCGGACAATGTACGCTACAATGATGGTATAGAAGACGCAGCAGGTAGATACATCATTGGCACAATGGGTTATCCAGAAGTCATTAACGGAATAGGAAATGTGTATTCTTACCATAAAGGTAAATCTAAAACAATAATAGAAAACACTACCATTTCTAACGGATTAGCCTTTACTGAAGACAATAAAACGCTCTATTTTATTGACACACCAACAAAGCAAGTTGCTAAGTACAATTATTATATTGAAACCGGAAACGTTGCCTTTGTTGATTACGTAATACAATTTAATGGAGATGGAAGTCCTGATGGAATGTGTATAGACAAAAACGGCATGTTATGGATTGCAGAATGGGGAGGTGCTTGTGTTTCTCAATGGAATCCCTTAACAGGAAAAAAAATTAATGAAATAACTCTACCATATACAAATGTAACATCATGTTGTTTTGATGATAAATTGAATTTATATATCACAACAGCGAAAAATGATGAAGAATCAAACTACAATAATGGTAGTGGATTATTTTATGTAGAAATAAATTAAGATATAAGTATGAGTTCTATAAAAATAAGTGTTATTGTTCCTATTTACCGTATAGAAAAATACTTAGCACAATGTATTGAAAGTCTATTAGAGCAATCTTTTAAAGACTTTGAATTAATACTGGTGGACGACGGTAGTCCTGACAACTGTCCCCAAATTTGTGATGATTACGCAAAGAATGATGACAGAATTAAAGTTATCCATAAACCAAATGGAGGCTTATTATCAGCTAGAAAAGCAGGCTTAGAAGCATCTTCAGGCACACATATTGCATACGTAGATGGCGATGATTGGGTAGATCATTTTTATCTAGACACCTTGTACAAATTAGCCATAGCTAACGATGCTGATTTGGCTGTAACGGGACACTTTAGAGAATTTGATGGTAAAATCGAAACCATAAAACCAAAAAATCCTGGTTTTTATGATGAAACTAAAATTAAATCTGAAATTTTACCAAAAGCCATATACAATGGTGAGTTCTGTGAACATGGCATGTCCACTTATGTTTGGAACAAACTCTTCAAAAAAGAACTTCTAGAAAAGGTACTTTACGATGTACCTAACGATGTTGTAATGGGTGAAGATGCTGCTATTACTTACTCTTATTTAGCTTTTACAAAACGACTAGTCATAAGTAAAATTCCACTTTATTATTACAGACAAAGACACGACTCTATTGTAAAATCTGTTGAAAACCCAAAGACGGAATACTACCGACTAGGCCTATTAATGAACTTCCTTAAAACTAAATTAACTAATGTTTTAGATGAGGAAAATCTAAACACACAAATAACATATTATCTCTATTCGCAAATACTGGTAAGGTCTGGCGGACTTATATACAACGAAAAAGATAACACTTGGTTTAATCCATTTTTAAAGACTGAAAAAGGTTCTAAGGTTGTGGTTTACAGCTCTGGATCCTTTGGCCAACATATCCTATCTACCAATTTAAAAACAGATTATTTTAAAATCATAAAATGGATTGATGTAGATTATCACGATTTAAAAATTGGTGAAAACACTGTTAATCCTATTAGCAGTATTTACAATAATGAGTTTGATTATTTAATAATAGCTACCATTAATCCTTCAACCCATAAGTCTTTAAAAGAAGAACTGGAATTGATGGGTATTAATCAATCTAAAATTGTTAAAACCAATACAGACGAAACAAAAATCAAAAGTCTCCTAACAGACATAGGCTTTGATGAAAATTTTATATTTAATTAAAAAAACTAATAATAATTCCCTAACACATAAAGTTAATAACCCTTAAAATCAACAACAATGAAGAAAATAATTATTCTTGGTGGTAATCCAGAAACTGGTGTTTTAGTAGAATTTGCAAATAATATGGGACTGCATACCATTGTAATAGACCCAAACCCAGATGCACCTGCTAAAAAATTTGCTGCCGAAACCTATGATATAGATGGCTTTGACATCGATGGCATTGTAAAAGTTGCCAAAGATAATAAGGTTGATGCTGTTCTTGTTGGTGTTGCTGATATTTTGGTAAAACCATATAAAGAAATCTGTGATAGACTTGGTTTGCCTTGTTACGCAACAGACGGTACTATTGAAGCATTTTGCAGTAAGGATGGCTACAAACGTTATTGTGAAAAATATGACGTACTAGACATACCAGGAATTTACCTAAAAAAAGGAGAACCTATAAGGAAACCTAAAAACGTAGAGCTACCATTAATGGTAAAACCCGTTGACAGTGGTGGTGGTGTTGGAATGAAGATATGTAGAGACGAAGAGGATTATAACGAAACCGTAAAAAACGTTCTTCAATTCTCTAAGAAAGGCATTGTATTAGTTGAAAAGTATATGGACTCTAGTTGTCACGATATGGCCGCTTATTACACTTTTAAAGATGGCGTTCCTTATTTATCTGCCGTATATGACAGATGTTTAACAAGAATACAAGGTAACTCTAGCCCAATAGGACTAGCCACATTATATCCTTCTAAACTTACTAAAGAGTTTGTAGACACTGTTCATCCAAAATTATGTGAATTATTTAAAGCCACTGGAGTAAAAAATGGTGTTTTAAATGTTCAGTTTTTTGTTGAAAATGGTGTATTCTACAGTTATGACCCAGGATTTAGATTACAAGGAGAAGCTCCTCATATTCATTTAGCACATATTAATGGTTTTGACCACAGGAATATGCTCTTAAATTTTGCTCTAACAGGTGTGTTTGGTGAAGACAATTTTGCCGAGCAAAACGATTATATGTTACGTGGTAAAAAAGCGTGCTCCATTTGGGTGCTTTTAAAAGCTGGTAAAATCACATCTATAAAAGGTTTAGAAGAACTTAAAAATCATAAAAATGTAATTTTTGTTGTAGAGCGCTTTAAGGAAGGAGACGAAGTACTACCAGCTATGATTGGCACAGAAAGGCAAGTGCTTTATAGAATATATACAGTTTCAGACTCAGTTGCAGAAACCAATCAAACCATTTTAGACATTCAAAACATATTAGATATACGAGATGAAAACGGAGAAGACATGGTGTTAGAATGGACCGATTTATGGAATACTGATGACTACAGTCATCATTAACTATAATAACCCTAATCAATCAAACCAAAAATGAGTATTAATGTTTTAGAGAAATTTAATTTAAAAGACAAAAAATCCATTGTTGTCGGAGGTGCAGGAGACCTTGGCAAATCAATGGTAGAGGCTTTAGCAGAAGCTGGAGCGCAAGTTGTTATCATAGATATTGATGACAGAATGTATGATTTTTGTGAGGACTTCAAAAAAAATGGACTCAAAGTAGAAGCTATTAAGGCTGATATTAGCAAAATTGATGAAGTACAAAGTTCTTACAAAAAAGCCTTGGAAATTCTTGGAGGTAAACTTGATATTTTAGTCAACTCAGCTGGTATACAACGACGGTATCCTAGTGAGCAATTCCCTGAAGAAGAATGGAGCAAGGTTATTGCTATTAACTTAGATGCCACCTTTTATTATTGTAAATATGCAGCCAACACAATGCTAAAAAATAATGGTGGTAAGATTATAAATGTTGCTTCGTTAATGAGCTTTTTAGGCGGAATTACCATTCCTGCTTATGCAGCATCTAAAGGTGGTGTAGGTCAGTTAACCAAAGCGCTATCTAATGATTTAGCCGAAAAAGGAATTTGCGTTAACGCAATAGCTCCAGGCTATATGGATACACAATTAAACACAGCTTTAATTAATGATAAAAAACGAACTGATGAAGTTTTTATGCGTGTACCTATGAAACGTTGGGGAACTGGTGAAGACTTAAAAGGACTTACAGTATTCTTGGCTTCTCCAGCAAGTGATTATGTTACCGGAACTATTATTCCTGTTGATGGCGGCTATTTAGGTCGATAAATAATTAAATTATATTAAGAAGACGAAGGTGTTTCTGAATTTATAGAAACACCTTCGTTTTTTATTGATTTAATAATTCTACTTCAATATTTTTTAATTCAATTTTAGACAATAATTTCAACTTGTTTTCTTCAAAAGCTTTTCCCAAATCAAATAGTTCTAACTCATTATGCTCAGTCTTGTAGTTATTGTAATCTACAAAGCGTAATCCATTTACATAACGCTCATTATTGGCTTTTCTAAATCGTGTACCTACTCCATCATCTTCGTTATATGAATAGGCTAAATAATCTACGTTAAAACCTTCTTTGTCAACCCAATACACAAAGATATCTTCATAATCTTCTCCTCCGCCTTCGGGATTAAACGTTACTTTAATTTTGTAATAGTTCTTTTCTTTAATTTGTTCTTCACCTAACAAAGTTTTATTAACTGCTGCGGCATTTAATCCGTAGGGTAAAACCGAAAAATAATGTACTGAGTTTACCGAAGCCGTAAATTTTGCTTTCAAACTATCTTCTAAAATAACTCGACTATTATTTATAAAACGTTCAAAATTGCTATTAGTCAACAAATCGAAAACAGAGTCATTACCATCCTTAAACATTCTTATTAATGAAAATTGGCCTTTATCTCGCCTGGCTACATAAAATTTATCTCTAAAATCGAAGCGTATTACAGAATTATCAAAGGCCTTACCTCCTGCTTTCTCAATAGATTTAGAAATAATTTTATCTGCCGTAAGATTTACAACTTGTTTTTCCTCCTTACAATTAAAGAGCATTAATCCAAAAAGAACCAAGTATAAATATTTCATATCAATGATTTAGGTATTCAAAGTCGTAAAACTAAGTAATAGTTTACAATAAAACACACTTCGCACTTTTGTACTTTGTTCTTGCTACTTTCTTACTATCTTTGCCAACCATGCAAAAAAAGGTTAACATACTCAACAAAAAGGCAAAATTTCAGTACGAAATACTTGATAAGTATACTGCTGGAATTGTTTTAACTGGTACAGAAATAAAATCTATTAGAGCCAGCAAAGCTTCTATTGCTGAAAGTTTTTGTGAATTTAATGATCATGGCGAACTCTTTGTTATAAATATGACAATAGAAGAATACGCCTTTGGTAACTACTACAACCACAAACCTAAAGCAGAGCGTAAATTATTGCTTAATAAACGTGAACTTAAAAAGCTTGAAAAAGAAGTTAACGTAAAGGGAAATGCTATTATCCCACTTCGTTTATTCATTAACGAAAATGGATTAGCCAAATTAGAAATCGCTTTAGGAAAAGGTAAAAAACTCTACGATAAGCGCGACACCATAAAAGATCGCGACAATAAGCGCAATTTAGACCGCATTAAGAAAAGTTTTCGATAACTTTAGGATTGTTATAACTTTTACATATTTCATTTTACTCTAAGTTTGGTTCAGCTACAGGCAACCATTAGTGGTAAAACAACGTCTGTATTTAAAAAGGCATCTTTTTTGTGAGATAAAATCTATGTCCTAAGTTTAACCACCAATCAACATCTATGCAACAACGATTACTCTTTCTCCTTTTATCTACATTTTGCACCTTAGCTTCTGCACAAATTACAGGAACTATTACCAACACTAAAGGTAAACCACTACCATTTGTAAACATTTTAATAGAAAACACCTATAAAGGTACCACCAGTAATGACGATGGATACTATGAGCTCTCTGTTTCAGAAAAAAAATCATACACCATAGTTTATACGTATTTAGGCTATAAAACAGTAAAAAAGACTGTTGATATTACCTCTTTTCCTTTTAAAATTGATATCACTTTAGAAGAAGAATCGGTTTCTCTTAATGAAGTCGTGGTAGCATCAGAAGACAATCCTGCGAACGCAATAATTAGACAAACCATTGCCAAGCGCAAAGAAAACCTTGAGAAAATTGAATCCTTTAAAGCCGACTTCTATTCTCGTGGATTGATAAGAATTAAAGATGCTCCCGAAAAAATTCTGGGCCAAGAAATTGGTGATCTTGGTGGTGGTTTAGACTCTACCAGAAGTGGTATTATTTATCTATCTGAAACCATTTCAAAAATTCAATATTTAAGACCAAATCAACTTAAAGAAAAAATTACAGCCTCCAAAATAAGTGGTGATGATAATGGTTTTAGTTTCAATAATGCTCAAGATGTAGATTATAATTTCTACAACAATACGGTTGAGTTTGGTAATCAAATCGTTTCACCAATAGCTAACAATGCCTTTGGTTATTACCGGTATAAATTAGAAGGCATTTTTTATGATGAACATGGTAACCTCATCAACAAAATAAATGTAATTCCTAAGCGTGAAAACGACCCTGTATTTTCAGGTACCATTTACATTGTAGAAGACCTATGGACACTCTACGCCATTGAGTTAGATCTTACTGGTACTCAAGCCAGAATTCCTGCTGCAGATATTATCTCACTAAAGCAAAGTTTTTCTTACTCTAAAAATGACGATTTATGGGCTTTAATTTCGCAAAGTATCGACTTTAAATATGGCATTTTTGGGATTAAAGGAGATGGTCGTTTTACTGCTGTTTATAGTAATTATGAGTTCAATTCTAATCTTACTCAAAAAGATTTTGGTGCAGAGCTTGTGTCCTTTGAAAATGAAGCTAACAAAAAGGACTCCCTATTTTGGAAACAAATACGACCTGTTCCACTTACAGATGAAGAACGTACAGATTATGTGAAAAAAGACAGTATACAAATTGTACGCGAATCTAAAACTTACTTGGATTCTGTAGATCGTGAGAAAAACAAATTTAAGCTAGGTGATGTTTTGGGTTACACATACAACAACTCCTATAAAAAATATAGTCTTGGGTACAACATCCCTTTTAGCGGAGTTCAGTTTAATACTGTTCAGGGATTCACAACGCAATTAAATTTATTCTATACTAAGCAATTAGATGAATTTAGACGCTATTTTAATGCTAATGCCAGCTTACAATACGGATTTTCAGACGAGCGCTTACGTGCAACCGCTTCATTAAGGTACAAGTTTAACAATACTAGTAGACGTTTCTTAACCTTGTCTGGTGGTACAAAAGTAGAACAGTTTAATCCTACCAATCCTATTTCGCCAATAGAAAACAGTATTGCCAGTTTATTCTTTGAAGAAAACTACATGAAATTATATGAGCGTCGTTTTGTTCAACTTAATTATTCTGAAGAATTATTTAACGGTTTTAATCTGTACTCTAACATTTCTTACGAAAACAGAACAGCTCTTTTTAATACCACAGATCAGGCATTTTACCCAAGAGCAGATCAGGAATACTTAAGCAATAATCCAATAAACCCAATAAGTACTGATGCGCCTTTTGAAGACCACAATATTGTAAAGTTTAATCTATCAGCCCAAATAAACTTTGGTCAAAAATATTTGAGTTATCCAGATAGTAAATTCAATATTAGGTCAGAGAAATATCCAACTCTAGTATTGAGTTATGAAAAAGGTCTGGGCGCTACAAACAGCGATTATAATTTTGACCAGCTTAAAGCAAGGCTTTACCAAAGCTTTACCTTAGCAGATAAAGGTCGTTTTAATTACAACCTAAGAGCAGGCAAATTCTTTAATGCAGACGATATTGCTTTTATGGATTACCAACATTTTAATGGCAATCAGTTAGCTGTTAGCCAAAGAGGCAATTACACCAACGTCTTTAATAACCTAGGTTATTACGATTTAAGCACCAATGAAAGTTATCTGGAAATGCATGCTGAACATGATTTTAACGGCTTTATTTTGGGTAAAATTCCAGGTTTAAACAAGCTGAATTTCAATCTTATAGTAGGAGCGCACAACTTAGCAACACCAGACAATAAACCATATCAAGAATTTACAATTGGAATAGATAATATTGGCTGGGGAAAATGGCGTTTCTTAAGGTTTGATTATATTCGCTCTTACCAAGGAGGATTTCAAGGAGATGCTATTTTGTTTGGTTTGAAATTCTTTTAAAATTAACTTTAAAACATGAAAGTACAGGTCATATCATTATTATTTATTTTAAGTTTGACTCATTCATTTGCTCAAAAAAATAGTGAAATGATAACTCCTGAAAACGCTAACAAATTATTTAAAGAATTTATTGCCAAGGAAAAGTTCATAAAAGAAGGATCTTATCCTGGTATTTCAGATGAGAAACTTAAACCAACACTAACAGAAAAAATAAATAGTGTTGCCAAAGATTTTCAAAAAGTTTCTCAAAGTAAAAAGCCTAAAAAAGAAAATTATCTCAATGTCATAAAAAGTGGATTAGCTAAGTTTCCTGAAATTGAACTTGGTTATGATTCAGAAGACAGAGAGCGTATTTGCTCTTATTTTGAAGAGCTTATGGATATTGTAAATTTAGAAAGTTCAAACGGATTATTAAATAAATTCTACTATGGTTTCAATCCAAACAATTAATATGTCAAAATATAAATTATTACTACTAATTCTTTTTTTGGGGAGTTCGCTAAACATCATAGCCCAAGAAGAAACAAAAGATTATAGCAAAAATGTGGCTACATTAGATAGCACCATTGAAACTCTATACACAGTCATTTCTGGCGATAAAGGTTTTGAACGCGACTGGGCCTTATTTAAACATTTATTTCATAAAAATGCAAAGCTAATTCCTACTGGTAAGAACAAAGAAGGAAAACAAATAGCGCGCTACATGACTCCAGACGATTACATTAATAGCTCAGGAAAATGGTTAGTGGAAAACGGATTTCATGAAGTTGAAATTAACAGAAAGGTACAAACGTTTGGAAACATTACACAAGTGTTTAGCACTTACGAGTCTTTTAAAAATAAAGACGATGATAAGTCTTTTATGAGAGGTATTAATAGTATTCAGTTACTAAATGATGGCGAACGTTGGTGGATTATCAATATTTACTGGATGCAAGAAACCGAAGAGAATCCAATTCCTGAAGATTATTTGCCAAAGAATTAATCTTATTTTTATCAAAAGTAAAAACAACATCATGCTAAAAACACTCAAATTCAATTTCATTCTAGTTCTTGCACTAGCTTTTTCTTTCCAAAGCTTTGCCCAAGATAAAACAGAAAAAGCAACACCTATTTTCAAAGATGGAGAAGCTCAAATTGTTGAAGCCTTCAATAATCCAGAGAAATGGGTGCATCACGATCTTTGGGTAGAAACCGAATTTGATACAGATGGTGATGGTGATTTAGACAGAATGCATGTTTCTGTTACCAGACCAGAACAAACAGATACCGAAGGTTTAAAATTACCTATCATCTATGTTACAAGTCCATATTTTGCAGGAGTGGCTGGAGATACACCAGGCATTATGTGGAATGTAGAAAGAGAATTAGGTGGTAAATCTGAGCCTCGCACGCATCCTGAAGTAAAAAGACGTGCAGCACCTAGACCAATGATTTCGTATTCTCATATCAAAAAATGGTTACCTAGAGGCTACATTGTTGTACACTCATCTTCACCAGGAACAGGATACTCTGATGGTGCGCCAACCTGTGGTGGTCCTAATGAATCTTTAGCACCAAAAGCCGTTATCGATTGGTTGTGTGGAAGAGCAAAAGGTTATACTGAGCGAGATGGTAAAAAAGAAGTAAAAGCCTATTGGTCTACCGGAAAAGTAGGTATGACAGGTACTTCGTATAACGGAACTTTACCTCTAGCTGCAGCAACAACTGGTGTTGATGGTTTAGAAGTTATTATTCCTATTGCGCCAAACACGTCGTATTATCACTATTACCGTTCTAACGGTTTGGTACGGTCTCCTGGTGGCTATTTGGGTGAAGATATTGATGTACTTTACGATTTTATTCACAGTGGTGACGAAGAAAACAGAGCTCATAACAACAAAGTGGTTAGAGATACTGACATGATGAACAATATGGATCGTCAATCTGGTGATTATAGTGACTGGTGGGCAGCCAGAGATTATCTTAACCAAATGGACAATATGAAAGCTGCATTGTTGATGTCTCACGGTTTTAACGATTGGAATGTAATGCCAGAACACAGCTACAGAATCTACAAAGCTGCAAAAGAGAAAGGACTTCCTGCTCAGATTTATTACCATCAAAATGGTCATGGTGGACCACCTCCAATTTCAATGATGAACAAATGGTTTACTAAATATCTTCATGGTGTCGATAATGGAGTTGACGAAGAAGAAAACAAGGCGCATATCGTAAGAGAATACGATGATCCTTCTCAACCAACAGCATACAAAGATTACCCTAACCTTAATGCACAAGATGTTGTTTTACACCTTGATGCTGGCGGAAATACACATGGATTTTTAACACCTGACAAACCTAATTCTGAAACAACAGAATCTTTTGTAGATGATGTATCCCTTTCAGGTTCAGATCTTGCTAAAGCGAAAAGCTCTGAACATAGACTACTCTACATAACACCAAAGTTAAAGAAAGACATTCATATTTCTGGCGTTCCGAAAGTGAGTATTACATTATCTAGTAATAAACCAGCAGCTAACCTAAGTGTTTGGTTGGTGTCCTTACCTTGGGACGA
The DNA here is from genome assembly GCF_022810765.1 of Winogradskyella sp. MH6. NCBI lineage: Bacteria > Pseudomonadati > Bacteroidota > Flavobacteriia > Flavobacteriales > Flavobacteriaceae > Winogradskyella > Winogradskyella sp. MH6. The sequence goes on from NZ_CP094494.1 coordinate 3,457,275, forward strand.
TAATGCTTCAAAAATTACAGATAACATTATAACACGTGGTTGGGCAGATCCTAAAAACTACAAGTCAATATCTGAAGAAGAAGATTTAAAACAAGGTGAATTTTACACCGTTAATTTTGATTTACAACCAGATGATCAAATTATAAAAGCTGGGCAACAAATTGGTTTAATGATTTTTTCTAGCGATAAAGAATTTACAATCCATCCAAAACCAGGTACAGAATTAACAGTCGAGTTACATAAAACCACTTTAACAATACCTATAGTAAATGGTGAAGAAATGTATAGAAAGTTTGTAGATTAATTTTTGTCCTCTAACATAGGTACAAAACGAAATTCACCAAACTCGTGCTTTTCAAATTCTTTCGGCCCTTTTCTTATGAAAAGGGTCATTGTTTGTACATCATCTCCAACAGGAATTACAAGTCTGCCTCCTATTTCTAGTTGGCTTAACAACGGATTTGGCACAAAAGGCGCACCGGCAGTTACAATAATACTTTTAAAAGGAGCTTCTTTTGGTAAGCCTTTGTAACCATCGCCAAAAATTAACTTCTTAGCCCTATACCCTATTTTTGGTAAAAATTTAGATGTTTTTTTAAACAATTCCTGCTGACGCTCTATACTGTAAACCTTAGCACCAAGTTCTATTAAAACAGCACATTGGTAACCACTACCTGTACCGATTTCTAGGACTTTGTCTCCAGGTTTTATTTGTAATAATTCAGATTGAAATGCCACAGTATAAGGTTGAGAAATCGTCTGATCTGCTGCAATAGGAAATGCCTTATCTACATAAGCATGGTCTATAAAGCCAGAATCCATAAATAAATGTCTTGGTATTTTACCAATGGCATTTAATACAGCTTTATCCTTTATTCCCTTTTTAATCAGAGTGTCAACAAGTTGCTGACGCATTCCTTTATGCTTAAATGTATCTTTCAAATCTTAGTTTAGTTTCAGGCTAAATTACTTCAAACAAAAGCAAAATGCAATTGCAATTTTCAATTATTGAATTCTCATTTTTTTAGATTCTCTTTCTTAAATATCTCGTTCAAATCAATTATTTTTGAAAAAAACAGAAAAACATGCTAAAAGCTGGTGTTTTGGGTGCTGGTCACCTAGGAAAAATACATTTAAGACTTCTCAATCAATCCGAAAAATATGAGCTAGTTGGTTTCTATGATGCAGATCCTGAAAATGCAAAACGCGTTGTAGAAGAGTTTGGGTATACCTATTTCGATTCTATTGATGCATTAATAGATGCTGTAGATGTTGTAGATATCGTAACTCCTACCCTTTCTCATTACGATTGTGCCAAGCAAGCTATTAAAAAAGGAAAACATATTTTTATTGAAAAGCCAATTACAAATACTGTTGAAGAAGCTGAAGCTATAAGAACTTTAGTAGCAGAACATAGTGTAAAAGGACAAGTTGGTCATGTAGAGCGTTTTAATCCTGCATTTATTGCAGTGAAGGATAAAATAGAAAATCCTATGTTTATAGAAACACATCGTTTGGCTGAATTTAATCCACGTGGCACAGATGTTCCTGTGGTATTGGATTTAATGATTCATGATATAGATATTATTCTTAGCGTTGTGCAGTCGCCTGTAAAACATGTTTCTGCAAGTGGTGTTTCAGTAGTTAGTGATACTCCAGATATTGCAAATGCTCGTATTGAGTTTAAAAACGGATGTGTTGCAAACCTTACCGCAAGTCGTATTTCTTTAAAGAATATGCGCAAAACGCGTTTTTTCCAAAAGGACGCTTACATCTCAGTAGATTTTCTTGAAAAGAAATGTGAAGTCGTAAAAATGAAAGATGCACCAGAAAATCCAGGTGATTTTGATATGATTCTTCAAAATGCTGAAGGTGTAAAAAAGCAAATCTATTTCGACAACCCAGAAATTGCAGGTAACAATGCTATTTTAGACGAACTTGAAACATTTGCAGATGCCATTAACAACAACACAAAGCCAATTGTAACACTGCATGATGGCACAGAGGCGCTACGTGTTGCCACAATGATAATTAATCAGTTTTAATTCCCGTGAAAATGGGAATCTCACAATAAAAAATGAATTAAATAAATAAATTCCCTCTTTCGTGGGAATGAAATAAAATTTCAATGAAAAATATAGCAGTTATAGGAGCAGGAACAATGGGAAACGGAATTGCCCATACTTTTGCTCAATCAGGATTTAAAGTAAATCTTATAGATATTAGTGAGGCGTCTTTAGAACGCGGTTTAGCTACAATTTCTAAGAATTTAGACAGAATGGTAGCTAAAGAAAAAATCACTGAAAACGATAAAGCAGAAACCTTAGGAAACATTACAACATTTACAAACACTGTAGATGGTGTTAAAAACACTGACCTTGTGGTTGAAGCGGCTACTGAAAATGTAGATCTAAAACTAAAGATTTTTAAGCAGCTTGATGAAGCTTGTGATGAAGCTACAATTTTGGCTACAAATACATCTTCAATCTCAATAACACAAATTGCAGCTGTAACAGCTCGTCCAGAGAAAGTAATTGGTATGCACTTTATGAATCCTGTACCAATCATGAAATTGGTAGAAATTATTCGTGGATACAATACAAGCGACGACGTTACAAATACCATTATGGAGTTATCTAAAACACTAGGTAAAGTCCCAACTGAGGTTAACGATTATCCTGGTTTTGTAGCCAACCGTATTTTAATGCCAATGATTAACGAGTCTATCGAAACTTTATATAATGGTGTTGCTGGTGTTCAAGAAATTGACACTGTAATGAAATTAGGAATGGCGCACCCAATGGGACCATTACAATTAGCAGATTTTATTGGTCTAGATGTATGCCTTTCTATCTTAAATGTAATGTACGACGGCTTTAAAAATCCTAAGTATGCTCCTTGTCCATTGTTAGTTAACATGGTACAAGCAGGCAAATTAGGGGTAAAGTCTGGTGAAGGATTTTATGATTATTCAGAAAGTCGTAAAGCAGAAAACGTATCTAAGCAATTTGTTTAATTCTTGTATCTAATGTGATTTGACTTGTATCAGGATTTTTGTGATTGTATTGCTTTTTGTTTCATGCAAACAGAACAAACCAGAGCATAACTCTACTACAGATAGACAAGCCAAAGAAACCATTGAAGAGAGCAGCAACAAAACTGACAAAAAGAATTACAAAACACTATTTAGTGAAAACCCGGAGTTTCTAGCCAAAGGGTTTGATTTTCCTGTAGGAAAACCAAATGCTCAAGGATATTATAATGCACAAAAGTTTCAAGAAAACAACCATTTAGGTGATGATTGGAATGGCGTTGATGGTGGTAATTCAGATTTAGGTGACCCAATTTATGCTATTGCAAATGGTTATGTAACAGTTGCTAAAGATCTTGAAGGTGGTTGGGGAAATGTGGTACGGATTATTCATTTATACGAAGGAAAGCTATACGAATCTGTGTATGCACATTGCGATTCTATTTATGTAGAACAAACTAAATTTGTAACCAAAGGTGATAAAATTGCAACCATTGGCAATTGTAATGGTGCGTATTACGCACATCTTCACTTGGAAATTAGAAATTCTGTAGATTTGGATATTGGAGGTGGATATTCAACCGACACCACTGGTTATCTTGACCCAACTAAGTTTATAAATAAAAACAGATAGAAATTGGCTAAAATAATTCCATTCAAAGCAGTAAAACCTACAAGAGCCATTGTTGGTCTTGTCGCTGCACGTCCTTATCAAAGTTATACCATAGACGAGAGGGAATCTAGAATGGGTTATAATCCTTACAGCTTTCTTCATATTGTAAATCCTGGATATAAATACGATCGGGAAGTTACAGGCGAAGAGCGTTATAAGCTTGTAAAAAACAGATACGAAGAGTTTAAAGAAGATGGCATTTTTGTTACCGAAAAAAAACCATCCCTTTATGCTTATAAAATTGTAAACAGACACAAGCAGGTATTTAACGGTATTATAGCTGCAACTAGTACCGAAGATTATGAAAAAGACATCATAAAAAAACACGAAGATACTATTGCAAAACGCGAGCAGACGTTTAAAAACTATCTTCAAACCGTCGGTTTTAATGCAGAGCCTGTACTTCTAACCTATCCTGATAATGCTATTATTTCAGAAATCATTAAAGAAACCCAAAAAGGTCATGCCGAATTTGAGTTTACAATGACCTATAGAGATACACATTATTTATGGAAAATTGATAATGAGGAAACTATAGCTAAAATTCAACAAGAATTTAAAAAAATGGAAACCATTTACATTGCAGATGGTCACCACAGATCCGCTTCCTCGTATTTATTATATAAAGATGAAAAAGAAAAGAATCCAAACCATAATGGCTCTGAGTCTTACAACTTTTTTATGTCGTATTTAATACCTGAGTCAGATCTAGTAATTCAAGAGTTTTGTCGATTGGTTAAAGATCTCAACGGACTAACAAAAGAAGAATTTTTAATAAAGCTAGATGCTGTTTTTAGAATTGAAAACAGAGGCTTAACTCCTTACAGTCCTTCTAAACCGCATCATTTTAGCATGTACCTAGATGGCGAGTTCTATTCGCTTTATTTGAGAAAAGCGAATTATAGTTTTGAAACTTCACTCGATAAACTTGATGCACAACTCTTGTACAAAACAATTTTAGAGCCTATACTAGGCATACACGATTTACGCAATGACAATAGAATTGAATACGTGCACGGCAAACACGAAATGATTACGATAAAAACCAGTGTAGATAGTGGAAAGTTTAAAGTTGGCTTTGGCATGTGTCCTGCAACTGTACAACAACTAAAAGAAATTGCAGACGAAGGTCTTACTATGCCACCAAAAAGCACTTATATTTTGCCTAAACTTAGAAGCGGAATTACAATTTATGAATATTAAAGAAAATCTAAATCACATAAAATCAAGCTTACCAGAACATGTCACTTTAGTTGCTGTTTCAAAAACCAAACCTGTAAGTGATTTAATGGAAGCTTATAATGCTGGTCAGCGTATTTTTGGCGAAAACAAAATTCAGGAAATGGCTGAAAAGTATCAACAAATGCCAAAGGATATAGAATGGCATATGATTGGTCATGTACAGCGCAACAAAGTGAAATACATGGCTGATTTTGTGAGCTTAATTCACGGTATTGATAGTTTTAAGCTACTCAAAGAAATTAATAAACAAGCTAAAAAGTGTAATAGGATTATAAATTGTTTGCTTCAAATTAAAATAGCCGAAGAAGATAGTAAATTTGGTATGTCTAAAAATGATGCCTCTACCTTACTACAATCGGATGAATTTTCAGAATTAAAAAACATCAAGATTGTTGGTCTTATGGGAATGGCAACATTTACTGATGACATAACTCAAGTTGAAAGCGAATTTAAGTTTCTTAAAACCACTTTTGACCAACTTAAAACTCAAAACTCAGAACTCAAAACTCTAAGTATGGGTATGAGTGGTGATTATAAACTAGCCATTGAGTGTGGCAGCACTATGATACGCGTAGGAAGTAGTATCTTTGGTGCAAGAAATTATAATTAAAAACTAAGTCTAAATTTAAAATATCTAATACCAAAAATTTACGCAATACTAGACATAGAGACTACTGGTGGTAAATACAATGAAGAAGGCATTACAGAAATTGCTATTTATCGTTATGATGGTCACAAAGTAACAGACCAATTTATTTCTTTAGTAAATCCTGAAAGAGAAATTCAGCCTTTTGTAGTTAACCTAACCGGCATCAATTCTAACATGCTAAAAAATGCACCTAAATTCTATGAAGTTGCAAAACGTATCGTAGAAATTACAGAGGATTGTATTATTGTAGCTCATAATTCAGATTTTGATTATCGTATTCTAAAAACTGAATTTAAGCGTTTAGGTTTTCCATACAAAAGAAAAACCTTATGTACTGTAGAGCTGTCTAAACAACTCATTCCAGACATGGAATCTTATAGTTTAGGAAAACTTGCTAGAGCGCTTGGTATTCCTGTAAGCGATAGGCATCGTGCTAATGGAGATGCTATGGCTACAGTAAAACTTTTTAAAATGCTGCTTAATAAAGACTTAGAAAAAGTAATCATTAAGAGTACAGTAAAGAACGACAAAAAGCCAAAAATAGCTTCCAATCTCAAGAATATCATTGAAGAATTACCTACCGAAACAGGTGTGTACTATGTACACAATGATAAAGGTGAAATTATCTACATCGGAAAAAGTAACAACATTAAAAAGCGAATCACACAACACTTTACCAATAAAAACTCTAAATCTAAAAAAATACAAGCCTTAGTTAGCGCTGTTACTTATGAAAAAACAGGTAGCGAACTGGCTGCACTTCTTAAAGAAAGTGCAGAAATAAAGAAGAATAAACCTATTTTTAATCGTGCCCTTCGCAGAACCATTTTTACACACGCACTTTACAGTTTTACTGATAATAATGGCTATATAAATTTAAAAATAGACAAATCTAATATTGAAGAAACTCCTATAACAACTTTTAGTACAAGGCCTAGTGGCAAACACTTTATCCATAAGGTAACAGACGAATATAATTTATGCCAAAAACTTACTGGTATTTATTCTACAAAAACAAGTTGCTTTAATTACGAAGTAAAAGAGTGCTTAGGAGCTTGCGTTAATGAAGAACCTCCTTCAGAATACAATAAAAGAGTGAATGCGCTAATAGAGAAGTACAGCTATGAAAACAAAGACATGCTTCTTATTGACAGAGGCAGAGATGTGGACGAAAAAAGCGTTTTTCTAATAGAAAATGGTGTTTTTAGAGGTATGGGCTTTTTTGATTTAAACCATCAAATAAATAACCGAGAAATTTTAGAATCGCTTATTACGCCAATGGAAAATAACAGAGACACACAGCATATCATACATAGTTATATGCGTAGAAACAAAAGGCTTAAGGTGATTCACTTATAAGAATATAGTTAGTTTTTGTATTTTTAAAACGTGGAATCAGAAAACAAACATAACTGGAGAACCAAACTACATGAAATAATTTATGAAGCAGATACACCTGCTGGCAAGTTATTTGACGTTGTTTTACTCATAGCAATTCTTGCCAGCATAATTTTGGTTATGCTCGAAAGCGTAAGCAGTTTTGATGAAAAACACCACGATTTATTGAATATTGGAGAATGGATTATCACCATTCTATTTTCTATTGAATACATCCTAAGAATTATAACCGTAAACAAGCCTATAAAATATATTACCAGCTTTTATGGAGTTATAGATTTACTATCTACCATACCTAAGTATTTATCCTTATTTTTTGCTGGAACTCATGCGCTAGTAGCTTTACGCGCACTCCGTTTATTAAGAATTTTTAGAATTTTAAAATTAGCTCGTTATCTAGGAGCTTCTAACCAGCTAGCAAGTGCGATTAAAGCAAGTAGAGCCAAAATTTCGGTATTCTTATTTGCGGTACTTATTGCCTCTGTAATTTTCGGAACCATTATGTACATGGTAGAAGGCGCAGATAGCGGCTTTACCAATATACCAAAAAGCGTGTATTGGTGCATTGTAACCATGACAACTGTTGGATTTGGTGATATTGCACCAATAACACCATTAGGACAGTTTATTGCAGCTATTATTATGATTATGGGTTATGGAATCATCGCAGTACCAACTGGTATCGTTTCTGCTGAATATACCAAAGCTTCTAGTAGTGGAAACAAGAAAGTATCAAATGAAGAACACGAGCAATTAAAAACTGTTGTCTTAAATTCTCAATGTTGTATAAACTGTTTGGCAGAAAAGCATCAAGATGATGCCATATATTGCCATAAATGTGGATGCAAACTTCATCATGACTAAAACCCTTATTTCTATAGTTGGCCCAACAGCCATTGGCAAAACTGCTTTAAGTATAAAACTAGCTCAGCACTTTAAAACCGAGATTATCTCTGCAGATTCTCGTCAGTTTTTTAAAGAAATGAATATTGGCACTGCTGTACCTTCAACAGAGGAACAACAAGCAGCAAAGCATCATTTTATTCAGCATATATCTATAAAAGATAATTATAGCGTCGGCGATTTTGAACGTGATGCCATTTCAAAAATCTCTGAAATTCATAAAAAAAACGATGTTGCTATAATGGTTGGTGGCTCTGGTCTTTATGTAAAAGCTGTAACCAAAGGTTTAGACAACTTTCCTGATGTAAATGGTAACATTCGTTTAGAGTTAAATGAAAGATTAAAAAATGAAGGACTAGAAGCTCTTCAAAAACAATTAAAAGACTTAGATCCTATAGCATACAACTCCATTGCAATAGATAATCCACAACGCTTAATAAGAGCTTTAGAAATTTGTATTGGTACAGGAAAACCCTATTCTTCATTTTTAACCAACCCAGAAAAGAACCGAAATTTTAAAACCATTTCCATTGGTTTAGATGCTGAACGATCTATAATCTACGACAGAATTAATCAACGTGTAGATATTATGGTGAAAAATGGTCTGTTAGAAGAGGTTAAAGCACTTTTACCATACAAACACCTTAACGCATTAAACACCGTTGGTTACAAAGAACTTTTTAAATACATTGAAGGTGAATGGGCACTAGACTTTGCCATTTCAGAAATTAAGAAAAATACCAGACGCTTTGCCAAACGCCAACTCACTTGGTTTAGAAAAGATCAAGCTATTGCATGGTTTGATTATACTTCTGATATAAACAGCATAATCAAACATATTGAAAATCAATCATAAAAAAATCCGATACAAATGTATCGGATTTTTAACTATATATTAAATTTTGCTATTCGTTAATCACCAATCTAAAACCTTCTCCGTGAATATTCAATATTTCAACTTTAGGGTCTGGTTTTAAGTATTTACGTAATTTGGCAATATATACATCCATACTTCGAGAGGTAAAATAGTTATCATCTCTCCAAATTTTTGTCAACGCCAATTCTCTTGGCATTAAATCGTTTTCATGTAACGCTAATAAACGTAATAATTCGTTTTCTTTTGGTGATAATTTTGTTGGCTCACCACCATCAAATTTTAAGAAACGAAGCTTAGAATTGAGATCAAAACGACCAATCTTAAATTCAAACTGTTTACTATCTGCAACAGAATCTGTAGCCTTACGCTGCATAATTGCTTTAATTTTCATTAACAACACCTCGCTATCAAAAGGCTTGTTTAGATAGTCATCTGCACCAACTTTATACCCCTTAAGCACATCTTCTTTCATTGCTTTTGCGGTTAAAAATATAATTGGTACGTCTGTATTTTTTTCTCGTATTTCTTTAGCCAATGTAAATCCGTCCTTATAAGGCATCATTACATCTAAAATACATAGATCGTAATCGTCTTTTTTGAACTTTTCAAAACCTTCCATTCCATTTTTGGCATGGACTACGTCGTAATCGTTCATCATTAAATAATCTTTTAAAACGGTCCCAAAATTTGGATCGTCTTCTACCAAAAGAATTTTCTTGTTTTGCTCTTCCATGATTCGTTTTTATGATATTAACGGTAGCTTTATTATAAAAGTACTACCCTTTCCTTTTTCACTTTCTACTGATATGTGACCTTGATGGTCGTCTATTATTTGTTTTACATAGGCTAATCCGAGCCCATGTCCTTTTACATTATGTACATTTCCTGTGTGTTCTCTATAAAACTTTTCAAACACACGCTTAGCCACTTGTTTAGACATTCCGTTACCTTGATCGGAAATTTTTAAAATAACACTGTTTCCTACATTCTCTGTATAAACGTCTATTTTTGGCTCATCATCTGAATACTTAACAGCATTATCTAGAATATTAACTATAACATTTGTAAAGTGAGACTCATTTGCTAAAACTGAGGTTTTTGTTGCATTGAGATGTGTTTTTACATAGCCTTTTCTATCTTCTACAATTAACTCAATATGAGTAATTGCATCTTCCACTAAGTCGTGTAACTCTAGTCTTTCCTTACTTATGTTAAGCTCATTTTTTTCTAGTTTAGATATTCGTAATACATTTTCTACCTGTGCATGCATACGCTTGTTTTCATCCTTAATCATGCCCAAATATCGCTTCACTTTATCCTGATCTGCTATGATTTTAGGATTTTTAATAGCATCCAAAGCTAAGTTTATCGTCGCTATTGGTGTTTTAAACTCGTGCGTCATGTTATTGATAAAATCTGTCTTTATCTGAGATATTTGACGTTGTCTTATCAATTGATAAATTGCGCTAGAGTATGCCAAAATGATAACACCTGTAAATACTATAGACAACACAATCATCTTAAGTATTGAAGACAACAAAAACTTTTTTCTATCCGGAAAATCTACCCAAAGTCTATAGCTACTTTCGTTGTTAGTATCCAAGAAAATTGGTATCCCAAAATAAGCATTGCTTTTATTAAAGTTTCTTGTCTGTACCTTGGTTGCCAAGTCATCATCATAAATAGCAAACTCAAAATCTAGATTTATACCTTCATCCTTAAGCTGCCTTCTTAGTAAAGTTTCAACTTGTAAGGCTGTAACTCTTTTGTAAATAGGCACTTCTTTCAACAATGTTTTAAACGTATCTTCATAAGCCTTCTTATCTATATCCGAAAGATTAGAAAACTCTACTAAAGTTTTTGTAGGCTTAATACCTTGATTACCGTCTATTGTTGATCTATCAAAGTACTCTGTTGTACGCTCACTAGTAAAATTACTTATATCTATACTGTCTGTATCAATTTCAAAGAACAATGAAGGCACCTTAAAGCGCTCTTCTAAAATAGTATTACGGTGAATGATGGTTTGATCGTTGACCTCATCTTCTGTCGTAATATACAATTGTCTTATAGCAGTGGAATCTGGCTCTCTATTATTTGCAATATAAGGTTGAATTAAGGCATAGAATTTCCCAATCTCATAATCTTGAATGTCTCTAGACACAAAGCTTAATGCTCTGGTTACACTACGAGTAAAATTCTTTTCTTCATTCTCTAAACTATTGTTGATAAAGAACGATTGCACAAAAATTATACCTATGAGCGATAAGCTCATTAAAACCACCAATAAGATGAATAGTTTTTTACTCATCAGCCAAATTTAACATTTTAACATTTAGCATAAATTATGTTTAACCTTACATTAACAATCGTAATCTTACTTAGATTTAGATTTTTGCAGTAATTCTTTATGGATAAGTTGTACCTCTTTCTTAGCGTCTTCAAGATCATTGTTATGAATAACAAAGTGTGATTTTTTTACCTTCTCTTCATCAGAGAGTTGATTACCAATGATAGATTCCACTTTTTGTCTTGTAGAACCATCGCGCTTCATAACACGCTCTATTCTTAAATTTTTATCTGCTACAACTGTAATTATGTAGTCATATTGGTATTCTAAATTGTTCTCAAAAATTATGGCGGCTTCTTTTATGATATAAGGTGAATCTTGCTTTTTTAGCCAACGCTTAAAATGTGAAGCTACTTTTGGATGAACAATAGCGTTCATTTTTGATAGTAGGGTTTTGTCGTTAAAAATTTTGGAAGCCAAATACTCTCTATTCAATTTACCGTCTCTATAAGCAGCATCACCAAAAAGAGATGAGAGCTTTCGTTTTATAACTTTAGAGCGGTTCATTAAAGCCTTTGCTTCTTTATCTGCAATGTAAACAGGTATGTTTTGAGACTCAAACCACTTTGCAATGGTAGTTTTACCACTTCCTATTCCCCCTGTTAAACCAACTATTATCATACTATAACCTTATGAAATCAATTCGTTTTTGCTTTATGTTTATTCGCTTAATAAACTCTGGCATTTTGGTTATCTTAGGAACAAAATAAGCCTGATTATCATTCACCTGACTATAATCGCACTCAACAATAAAATCGGAAGAATCTATTAAGTTAAAACTTTCTAAATCTACGTAATAAGATAGCAATACTGTTTTAGGGAAATAGTTAATAAGCACATTTTGTGGCTTGTTAATTATTGTCAAAGGCACCTCAATCTTACCTTCAGTAAAACGCTTAACTTCGGCTTCAACATTTATAGATTTTGGAAATACTTCAATATTTTCAATATCATCTAACTTAAGAGTTGTATTAATATTTGTATTAACGTCAGTTAACTTTAATTCATTAGTCACAACAGATGTAATATCTTTTATTTCATCTTTTGGCCCAACAATTTTTACACTATCCTGACTAAGGGAAAAATCACCTTTGATATCAAAACCTGTAGTATAACCAATATTAGTTTTTAACTCGACAGGCACAAACTTAGATGCCCTTTTAGAATAAGGGATATGTAATGTTTCGGGCTTTAATGAACGTATTTTATAAGATGATCCCAACTGCTCTTCTAATAGATAACTATTTTTTTGCACCTCAAAAACTAACTCATCAGCATTTGTAATAACATCTTCATTTGCATTTAATAGAATCGTTTCTGTATTATTAAAAATGAAAGGAACAAGTGCAAAGCCTTTAGCTTCTACCACAGTTTCAATAACATTAGACGTATCTTCTTTAATTATTATTTCTTCCGCTAGGTCTGTAAACTGTATTTTGAGTTTTATAAGTTGATTATAATCACTTGAGAGTTTAGAAAAAATTAAAAAAATAAATGCAATACCGAAAAAGATTCCGAAACGGTTAATATTTCGTTTTTTTAGGACATCTAATATGTTAGATTTTTTCTTAGAACACATTTTACTTAAAGAATAGATATGGAAAAGCTTTCTCTGGCTGTTTTCCTAATACTACGATATTGAATGTAGATTTTATAAACCCATAACCGTAACCAAAAAACTGAACCAAAATAGCTACTAAGGACAACACAGCTACTATTAAACTTTTACTGCTTATTAGAGCTAATATAAAAGCAACAGCAAAATAAAACACATATAAATATAATGGTAACATAAAATTAAACAAACCAAAACCAATAGCCACTATTAATCCAAAGGAAAAAAAAGTAGGCAACCAATAGGTTAAACTTTTAGATTTAGGATGCCATTTATTGAGTATTGGCCTTACCATACCAAATTTGTTAACCTGCTTGTAAAATTTAGACCAAGAAATACGACGTTTGTGATATACAAAAGCATTTTCTATTAAGGTAGTTTTAAAACCTAACTTTAATAGTCTTAGAGACAAGTCTGGGTCTTCACCTGGATGTATTTTACCGAATCCGCCTGTTTTTAAAAAAGCCTCTTTAGATAATCCCATATTAAAACTTCTGGGTTGAAAATCTTCAATTTGCTGTTTTCCGCCTCTTATACCACCTGTTGTAATAAAAGATGTCATTGCAAAATTAATTGCCTTTTGAAGGTCTGAAAATGATTGATGTGCTCCATCTGGACCACCAAAACAATCATAATATCTATTTGAAAGAAAACTGTTTACCTCTACCAAATAATTTGATGGTAGAATAACATCGGAATCTAAAATGATAAAGTAATTTCCTTTTGCATGTTTCATCCCAAAGTTTCTAGAATCTCCAGGTCCTGAATTCTCTTTAAAGTAATAGGATATATTTAATTGACCTTCAAAATTATTGATTATGTCCTCTGATTTTAAAGAAGAACCATCTTCTACAATCACGATTTCATAATCTAAATTTCCTTGCAAACCTTTAAAACTCTCAAGTAATTCTTTAATTTCTTCAGGTCTGTTGTATACAGGAATTATAAAAGAAAAAGATAATGTCTTCATAGCTACAAAAGTAACTAAAGAAAATACAAAAGCCACCTGTACAGGTGGCTTTTGATAAATTTATATTAATCTAAATTATTGCTTAATCACTCTTACAGTTTTAGTAATATTAGCAATAGTAACTTTCACAAAATAAGTACCATCTTGTAAGCTAGACATATCCAATTCACTATTAACAGTGTTTGGGGTAGCTCTTAATACTTCTTGACCTAACATATTATACATTGTAACATTCTCAATAGTGTTTTGAGCATTTAATCTTAATGTATTTTTTACTGGGTTAGGATAGTAAGTAAAAGCTGCCTCATCTTCAAAGCTAGCTGAAGAAAGCGTTGCGCTAAATGCAGATACTTGGAAATTAATTATAGCATCTCCACTATACTCCCATACTCTTACGTATACTGTTTGATCTGCTAAACCATCTACTGGCTCTATAACAACTTGAGAATAATTACCGTCAGGAGAATCATCATCATCACACTCTAATAGACTTAAAGAACCGCAGGTACCAGTGTAAACAGCCATACCACTATCTCCGCCATTTCCAGTAGGATCAGCATTGGTTTCTATTGTTAAATTTCCATCAGATGGAACCGTAACAGCATACCAAACATCTCCACCATTTCCTGTACTATCAGTTGGGTCATAAGAAGCACAGCCTGGTAATGGCAATTCACCAGATCCAGTTGCACCTGCATTAGTCTGCCCTGTAAGAGGGTTATCTTCAAAAGTTCCGCCTGGAGTTAATGCAATTGCACCATCACAATTATCATTTGAAGGTGGGCAAGCAACTTGTGTTAAAGCTGAACTTGATTGTGTACAACTAGCATCATTATCATCTACAACAGTAATAATAACATCTGTTCCATTAACGTAAGGTCCAAATGTTAATGTTGTAACACCTGTAGCAGGTTGGGTAGGACTACCTTGGTCATCACTTACTGTTAAGTCTGTTGCTGATCCCATATCTGTAATATCAACTTCAAGATTAAAACCACCAGAAACATCACAATCATTAATTACCGTATAAGCAACCGTAGCATTAGTGCAAGTATTTTCAGTAATATCTATAGTGTAAGCTGTAGTTTGTGGAGCTGCCCATGTAGAGATTACAAAATAATATGTTGTACCATTAGTAACTGCCACATCATCTAATGCTATATCACCACCTGCAAATCCATTCACACCACCTTCTGCACAAGCTGTACCAATATCAGCACAATCTGTATACATAAAAATACCCGTATATGTACCCACACCTGATAATAAAACGTTAATTGAACCATCTGACGTAGCTGTGTATGAATATACCACATCATTACCATTTAAGTAATTGTTAGTACTTCCACATCCCGTAGCTCCTGGAGAACCATCATAAATGTCATTATAGCTAGCTGTATCTCCAGAATCATTATATGGTAAGGATCCAACTACCAATGGATCTGAACAATCATCTCCAGGCGGTGGGTTACCTGTTGAAAAACTCCATTCAGAACAAGGACCTGTTGCTGGTGTAAGTCCATTGTAAGGTACAACAGACCAATAAAGTGTAGTGTTAAAGGCTACTCCAGTAATATCAACATTTGTATCTGTTGACCCTAACAACCCTAAAGATGTTAAGGCTCCTGAAGTTTCTCCAAAGAAAATCTCGTAATCCGTAGGTGCTGGCCCAGAAGAAGGAGCAGTCCAACTTATATTTACAGTACCTCCTGTAACATCAGTTGCCATGTTAGCTGGAGAAATTGGTGCTTCTGCACAGTTTGGTGCCGCTGGAGGTGTAAATTCTTGAATACAAAAATCATCTGTAGTTAATGTTTGAAAGCTATCTTTCCAAATTGCCATTCTGTAGTTAGTAGAAGGCATTAAAACTAAATCAACACTAGCTGGCATTGCTGCACAAACAATCTCAGTTCCTCCACATGAGTCTAAGATGACATACTCATTATTAGAACCAGAATTTGAAATAGTTACACCACCAGATGCTGTAGTTGTAAATTCATACCAAAAACCTCTATTATCACCTGTAGCATCACAAGAACCAGTACCTCCGATATTTGGTGCTGTAGAAAAATCAATAGTAAATGGAGTTGCAGTACTACAATCAGCCTCAACTGTAGCCGAAATTGGAGAGATACATGATTCTCCAAGGTTCGGTTGGGTCCATTGTACAGTTACATAACCACTATCTCCTGCTCCACCACCACAATTAGATTGAACATATATATCATATGTTTCGCCTGGGGTTAATCCCATTAGTGTTAAAGAAGGAGTTGTCATTACCGTACCAGATGTTCCACCACCTCCTTGAGCGTATGGAGATACACCATATTCATACGTCCAATCTGTTTCAGAACCACCAGCAGTCCATGAAATATCTGCATCAGTAGTACTTGTTGCGGAAGCCGTTAAACCGAGTGGATCTGGACATGACGGCGGTGTTGCAGAAGTAATTGTTGGTGATTGAAAACAAAAACCGTAGTTCCAATCCGTACCATTTGGATTATCATCATAAGATATACGGTATCTAAAACCAGAAAGCTGAGTTGCTGTAAACGACGCAATATTCAATATATCTGACGTGTAAGTTACAGGCGTACCACTACAAAAATCATCTGTTATTGTAGTTGTTGTGCCTAATGCGTCAAAATTAGTTCCCCAGTTAACCCAAGTCGCACCATCAGCATCCCAATATTGAAAAACAAGTTCATCATCAGCTAAGTAATAATAAACATAATCAGCAGAAACAGTTAACCATGTTTCACCTGCTGTAAATGCGGCTGTTAAATCTATGACTGGAGATTCTGCAGCAATATCATCATCACTAGGATTACCTGCATCATCATCGTCATACGCAAAATTTGAAGTTACTGTTGGATCAGCTTCAAACGCTGTAGGATCCGAATTGTATGTTCCCGTAATAGTCCAAGCTGCATTAGGCCAACTAGCATTTTGATTAAGTGTTTGTGCAACACCTACAAACGACCCTAGCATGAACATTATTACAAAAACATTAATTGTAATTTTTTTCATATAAACATTTATTTTAAGTTAGTAATATGTTAAAAATATGTCAATATTTTACAATATACCTACTCATTATTTACTAATCGACAAAAAACATAAAACATCGCCGTAATACATGTTGGTACTATTTAATTATAACACCAAAATCTTTTTAGTAAAACTTTTATTATCTCTAATAATTTTTAACACATAAACACCTGTATCAAAATCTCTTAGAATAAGGTTTGTAGAGTTATTAATTATGTTAAAGACTGAGCTATAAGATTGTATTTTTCTACCTCCAACATCATAAAGCTCAATAGTCTCAGAACCATTTGTATTTGTTATAGTTATTTCATTGTTTGTAACAGGATTTGGGTAGACATGCATATTAAGATCAAAATCATCAACACTTAACGAACCATAAAAATATGGCACAGCAAAATCAAATGTGTCTCCTGCAATCTCATGCCCGATAAATCTTCCTGGTATATCGTCTGCAGGTGGGTGTATACCGCCCCAAATTCTACTTAAACTCGTTTGATCTGATGCATCTTTGTATGTAGCCCATTGTAATACCACATCAACTGAAGGTCCTTCTTCAAATTCTAAAAACTCATTAGCTTTTGCTACAAACTCACCTAATCCACCTGGAAAGAATTCACTACCTGTCATCATGGTCATTAATTCTGAAGCAGTTCTAGAAAAAGTAGAGTGACCAGAAACATAGCCTGCAAACGGAGGGGTTACAAAGGTTGGTCTTTGATATGGGTACCAATCCTCTGCTAAAATCCAGCCAACTCCTGCCTGATCGGTTTCTGTATCACCTATAAAATCATGGCCTTTCCATGTGTAAAGTTTTATCTTTCCAACATGTTGATTTGCAAATCCAGCTAACGGATCACCTGCTTCAACAACTTCAATATAACCATCTATCAATTCTATTCCGCCTACATGGTAATTATCTAAAGTGTTATCTGTACTTTGTCCACGTTCCGCCATAGAACGTATTGCAGAAATTGGTCTTATATAATCATACCAACCCTTTACACTCCAAGCAGAAACAGCAGCATCATGCATGCCTCCACCTAAAATAAAATAAGCTTTAACATCCCACTCTAAAGGATCTAATACATCTCCCTGACCTTCAAATCGCTTTTCAAACATTGGGTGATCATTTACATAATTTAGTATCGTGAACCAATGTCCTGGTGGAGTTTCTGAACTTGGTCCATCAGCCCAAAACTCGGCTAGCACTCTAGTGTAATCACCTCTTGGCACCATATTAACCTCATATGGATTACCGGTTACAGGATTTATTGAATATCCGTTACTATTGAATCCACCATCAAAGAAATTATAAAAGTTAGGATATTCTGTATAACTGGTTGGGAAGTTACTTATATCAACATTACCTATTGAATTTGGTGAAATATCCCACATAACACCGTCTGCTTGATCTAAATGGGATTGCCATACCGACACCATAGAAAATCCCCATTTATAGGCATCACTTGCTGCATTTTCTTCTGTTAAACTTATGTAAGGAGGATCTGTAGGGTCGTGAAACACGTGGTAATTATTCCCTTCTCGCTGATAAGTAACTCTATCTTCTTCAGTAAGAGCAAAACCATATACATTTCCCCATTCAGGACTTAAAAATGGAGGTACATTGCTATCTATAATATTTCCGCTTTGATCAATAAAAGATTCTAAACCTAAAGGTTGCCAACGGTTTGGGTCTTGAATAGGCGGATTATTATTATCATCTAATGCATAAGCCTGATTTGCTGGTTGATAATACGCATTATCATAGCCTGTTGCCTCCCTAGAACCATCCTGCAGTCCATAATCTATTATTGACTGTGCTATAAAATTACCTAGTGCTGCAGCATCCCCATCTTCATACATTAAAGATGTATTATTGATATCGTAACCCAACTTCTCCATTAACAAATCAAATCTTGCTTGAGTTTCTTCAAGTCCTGGAGAATACTGAAAACGATGAGTCATCAAACGATACATGGCATAGCTGATAGCCTTACTTACCGAAGTGTCCAAATCTTCATTTGGCGTAAAATCTTCTAAAACAGTGGAAAAACCATGAACTGTATTTCCTATAAAATAAGGAGTTGCAATATCGTCATAGATTGCCCAAGCATCATACATTGCAATACCAGTGTGAAATAAGTTTCTTGCATGTACTGTAGGCCTTGCAAAATCTTTTCTAATGGCTTCCAGCAAAGCTTCATTCCATAATCTTGAAATTGAAATATCTTCTGGCAGATTGTCAACTCCTAGCTCCACATCTATTGCTACTTCTTGACTGGAACACTGATCGTCTGTTTCTGTAATAGCAACGCTTCCAAATTCTTCTAAATGCCACCTAACAGTTATTGAATTTGTTCCCTGACCACTTACTAATTCACCACCAGAAACAACCCAATTTGCAGTAGAACCAGCGGCAATATTATAAGTATAAGTTTCCGTTCTTAAAAAAGACGAACTTGTATTACCAACAATAGTTTGAGAAGGCAAATACATACATGAGCCATCATCTAATGTTGCATCTGGATTGTAGTTACAAGACGAAGGATCTGTACATCCATAAATCTTTTGACTTGGTTGAATACTTAAAACCTCTAGACCACTACCTTCGGTTAATTTTACAGTAGTGTTTGAAGATAAGTTAGGATAATTTTCTACTAGTCCTGATGGCCATTTTACCTCTAAACTTAAGATTTCGCTTGTACCGTTTAAGCCAAAATGTATTGCTTTTAGACTTTGCCCCAAAAAGCCAACTCCCGTATAATAACGCTTTAACGTTCCGTTGGTAGTTGTTAATGTTAATGTTGTCCCAATTGCATCTCTGTTAGATGTTGTGCCTTGCAAATGAACTTTAAACCAATTTAAATTTGTTTCAGTATCATCGAAGTTTAAAAGTTTATTTTCATAAAAAATGATTGAACCATCACCATTTGTAATTAATAAATCTGAATCTCCATCATTGTCATAATCAAAATCTAAAACCTCAACACTTTCAGTGCTCCCATTAACACCTATCTCTACGGAAGCATTTTCAAAGGTTGGTTGTCCTTGACTATGAAGGTTTCTGTAATAGACATTTTGCTCTGGTCCATTACTCTCAAAACCATTAGCAATAAACAAATCCTCATCACCATCTAAATCGAAATCTGAAAATTTTGTTCCCCAAGCCCAACCTGTGTCTGAAACACCATAAGTAGTTGAAACATCAGAATAATTATTAGATCCATTATTTTGAAAGAGTAAATTTTCATCTATTCCTGTGTTGAAAAAATCAAAATCACCGTCATTATCAAAATCTCCTATAGCCAGACCTTTACCATCAATCATATTATCTAATCCATAGGTAACTGCCTCTTCAGTAAAAGAAGTACCATTTTGATTGATGTATAGATAATTTGAATCCTCAGGATAGTTGGTAACGATTACATCCATCCAACCATCATTATTTATATCAAAAGGAAATGAAGTGTAACTACTACTTGACGTTGTTTCTGTAAGACCTAATTCTGCAGTAACATCCGTAAATGTATTGTTACCATTATTTTTATATAAGGAGTTTGAGCCACAATAACCCCAATCTGATATATAAATATCTAATAGTCCATCATTGTCATAGTCAAACCAAGTTGCACCTGTGTTTATACAATCATTGGTTGCGCCAAAACCCGAAATTTCGGTAACATTGGCAAACGTACCATTACCAAGATTTCTCCATAATTGAACCTTTAGAGAGTAGGTTAAAAACAAGTCTGGAAAACCGTCATTATTATAATCTCCCCAAGATGCACTATACTTATAGCCTTGTTGAGCTAATGAAGATTGTACATCTTCTTCTGCTGTAAGTAACTCAACCAAACCTGATGTTTCTGTTACATCAGTAAATGAACCATCATTATTATTTTTATATAAACGACTATAACTAGTTACATCTTCAGAATTCTCAATTGAGTTTGCCACAACAAAAATGTCTAAATCATTATCCCCATCGTAATCTGCAACTGCAACTCCATTGTTATTTTGTAATATTCCCAAGCCAACAAGACTTTCTATTCTTTCAAAAGATTGGCCAGAAATAATACTACTAAATAAAAACAAACAAGCTAAGGGGTAATATTTATTCACGAATAAGGGTTTTAATTTTAAATATAGTTTATTGCTTTTTAGGATAAAATTAACACAAACAACAATCGATGAAACGGATAAATCTACGACAAAAGACTTTGAAACATCTAACTATTTCTTAATCAACTTTAAAGTTTTGACATAGTGGTTATTGAACTTTAATTTACAGAAATATAAGCCTGATTCTAAAAAACCTATATCAACATCTAATTTAACACCATCATTTACTTTATTTATGATCGTTTTTCCTAATTCATCATAGATTTCATACTCATTTATTTCTTGTGAGGATATAACTAAAAGTTTATCTGAAATAGGATTTTTAAATTTAACAGCTGGTACAAATTGGTTTTCATAAACAGATAAAGTAGATCCTTCTACTATATTTAATGTTTGGTTGACCGAAACATCATAAAAAACATCTTGCATACCGCTTAACCAAGTAACCTTTACATAATCTATTGTTGTACCTGAACCTACCCCAAAAAACTCAGATGCGCTGTTCTGACCTAGATATCCTTCACCACAAAGTGTATATCTGTATTGTTTTAGCCCATTAACACTAATTTCAATCGTAGACCCTATTCCTTGCCTATTACTAACTGTACCTTCTAATTTTACCTTTAACCAATTGTTTGAAGTTGTAGTAAGATTTTTCCATAAAAACAGGTCTTCATTACCCGAATTACTCACTACGATCTCGGGATACCCATCATTATCTATATCGCCTATGGCATTTGCATAACTTTCAAGGTTGTCATAATTAAAGCTACCATTACTAAGTAAAGAAAAGGTATCATTTGTTAGGTTTTCATAGAAAGCTGCCGACAAAAATCCAGGAACAGAACCATCAGAAGCTCCACTAACATAAAGATCTAAATCACCGTCATTCTCTGCATCTAAAAACACAGAACCCCAAGCTGTACTATTAAAAGTAGTTCCCGAAACCAATGCCATATCTGTAAAAGTTCCATTTGCATTATTTTTAAAAAGCACATTACCATCTGGTCCGTTTGTAATGTATATATCAAACCAACCATCATTATTATAATCACCTATAGTTGTACTCATAGCATCTATTGACACATTAGTACCAGAGGATTCTCCTACCTCAGTATATGTTCCGTCACCATTATTATGATACAACAGGTTTTGCGTTTGAGTCTTATCATTGGCTACGTATATATCTTGCCAACCGTCATTATCGTAATCAAAAAATGCTGAACAAAATGATAAATGACTTCCATTACCAATCCCAGTAACATCACTAACATTAGTAAAAGTTCCATCTCCATTATTTTTAAACAGATAATTTGGAATCTGAAAATTAACATCCCTATTGCTTAAAAAGACATCTAAATAACCATCATTATTATAGTCTCCCCAAGAAGAGCCATAAGTAAATATATTTGGCACTGGCAGACCTGACGAAGTAGTAACATCTGTTAATGAGTTGTTATTATTTTGATAAAGCCTATTGCCTTCTGTATCACTAGTTACATACAAATCATAGTCTCCGTCGTTATCATAGTCGACCCAAATAGGCTGCCTTTGTTGATATGTATTATTAGGCACTAGGCTTGTTTCTAGAATAAAGAATCCACCAGATGTATTTTTATAGATTAATAGGTTTTGAGAATCTTCTGTGGCTAATGTTATATCATCCCAACCATCATTATTATAGTCAAAAAAAGAAATACCACCTCCCAAGTCTATTATACCACACGAATCACCTACTCCACGCGCAGAAGCCTGATTTTGAAAATTTATTTGCGCACAAATTGATGAACATAAAAAAAAGAAAACTACCTGAGTTATGTAATTTGCAAACCTATACATTGAATAGCAATTTTACCCACCATCTAAACATAAGGTATTATCATTTGTTTAACAAAAAAAGCGCAACTTTTTTAAAGTTACGCCTCAATTATTAAATTATATGCTTATTTCACCTTATTCTGTTGTGAATTTCTCCATTACAGCGTCACTTACTCCCATATTACTAAATCCACCATCATTATATAAATTTTGAAGCGTTACACGACGTGTTAAGTCACTAAACAACGTAACAGTATAATTAGCACAATCCATTGCTGTTGCATTACCTAATGGAGACATTTTTTCTGCATAAGAAATAAAGCCATCAAATCCTTTTACACCACTACCTGCTGTTGTTGGTGTTGGTGATTGCGAAATTGTATTTACACGCACTTTTTTATCACGACCGAAGAAATAACCAAAACTACGCGCAATACTTTCTAAGTAAGCTTTATTATCTGCCATATCATTGTAATCTGGAAATACACGTTGTGCGGCCATATAAGTTAGCGCAACAATGCTTCCCCATTCGTTCATAGCGTCTGCCTTGTATAATGTCTGCATTACCTTATGAAATGACATTGCTGAAACATCAGTTCCCTTTTGGGTCCAATCGTATTTTTGATCTGTGTAATGTCTACCTTTTCTAACATTGATAGACATACCTATAGAGTGCAAAACAAAATCTATTTTTCCTCCTAAAATCTCCATTGATTTTTCTACAAGGTTCTGTAAATCTTCTTCTGATGTTGCATCCGCAGGAATTATTTGAGAACCTGTTTTTTCTGCCAATGCATTAATTTGTCCCATACGCATTGCTACAGGAGCATTAGTTAACACAAACTCACCACCTTCTTCATGTACGCGCTCAGCAGTTTTCCATGCTATTGAGTTTTCATCAAGAGCTCCAAAAATGATTCCTTTTTTTCCTTTTAATAAGTTATACATAGTGTATTATTTTAGTCAGTTTTAATGCTGTAAATATAGTATTAATTCAACAATTGCTTTGCATGAGCCATGGCAGATTCTGTAATATCCGCTCCACCCAACATTTGCGCTATTTCAACAATACGTTCTTCTTCTGTCAATCGTTTTAAGTTAGTCTCGGTAATATCGTTGTTATCTGTTTTATATACTTTGAAATGCGAATTCCCTTTGGCTGCTATTTGCGGTAAATGAGTAATAGCAAATACTTGCATTCTTCCGCTCATATGCTTCATAATATCTCCCATCTTATTTGAAATTTCTCCAGACACTCCTGTATCAATTTCATCAAACATAATAGACGGTAACTGAATATATTCTGATAAAATTGATTTAATTGCCAACATTATCCTAGATAATTCACCACCTGATGCCGATTTCTTCAATTCATTATAACTAGAACCTTTATTAGCCATAAACAAAAACTGTAAATTATCTTTTCCGTTTGGTAAGAAACGTTCAGAATTTGTTAATTCAATTTTAAACTTAGCATTTGGCATTCCTAAATCCGAAAGCAAATTTTCTAGCTTTTGGATTAAGATTGGCAACACAGATTGTCGTTTTTTAGAAATTTGATCTACTAATTTATTTAGCTCTTTTTGAAGATTAGATATTTCGTCTTCCTTTGCTTTAATAGCCTCATCTAAACCTTCTGTATCAGATACTTTTGATGCTAATTCATTCTTAATAGAAATTAAATCTTCGATTTGAGAAACAGCATGCTTTTGAAACAGGTTGTTAATAATTTGAAGTTGAGAATTTATACGATCTAATTCTTGTGGATCTGTTGACAAAGCTTCTTCCAAATCATCTAACTCTACCAATAAATCATCTAATTCTATATGAACACTTGCAATTCGCTCAGCAATGGCTTCATAAGCTTTTCCAAAACCTGAGATTTTATTAAGCTCTTGTTTTATGGTATTTAACTGATCGACAACTCCTTGTTCTTCTAAGCTTAGAATACCCTTGGCATTGGCAAGCTTCTCTCCTATTACTTCTACATTATTAAGTTGCTCGTATTGCGTTTCTAAATCTTCAAGATTGATAGATTCTAACTTAATTTCATTAAGCTCATTCACTAAAAAGAGATTGTAATCATACTCTTTTATTAGTTCTGCTTTTGAATCCATTAAAGCCTGTAAAGACTTTTGTAGTGCTCTATACTCTTGCAGCTTTTTTGAAAACACCTCCAGATTTTCTTTGTTATCAGCAAGAGCATCTATAACCCTAAACTGATAATCGTTTTCCATCAATTGTTGTGTTTGATGTTGCGAGTGAATATCTATAAGATGTGAACTCAATTCAGACAAACTATCTAGCGTTGCTGGTGTATCATTTATAAAAGCACGAGATTTACCAGATGGTAAAATTTCTCTTCTAATAATGGTTTGCACATCATAATCTAAATCTAATTCTGTAAACAGGGATTTTAAGTTATAGTTAGCAATATCAAAACTTGCTTCGATTATACATTTTTCATCTTTATCCTTTACCTGGCTTAAATCTGCACGTTTACCCAAAACCAATGATAAACCGCCTAGCAGAATTGATTTACCAGCACCAGTTTCTCCAGTAATAATGGTCAACCCATTATTAAACTGAACATTGAGCTCATCTATTAGAGCGTAATTTTTTATGTAAAGAGAGGTTAGCAAAAATCTATAATTTGTTTTTACAAAAATATAGAATCTCAGTTAAGTTGAGAATGGCTATTCAAAAAATAAACAGAAAATTAAAACTTAATTTTTCGCCATTTCTGAGAATGCATTGGCGCAATTTTATTGAGAATATCTACCGCTTCTACAATATTAACACTTGGTCCTCCTGAAAGCACATCCATAATTTCATCTGATTTAGCATCAAAAAACACACGCATTAAATAAGAATTTGGACGTCTTCTATGTATGTTTTGGAGTTCGGATAATGTAGAAATAATCTTAGACTTTCCTTTTTTGGTATCTTCTGCCATAACATCCATACCTTCTATATGGTAGCTATACATGGTAGATCGTATCTCTTTAAATGTTGGCGATAACAAATTATCAATTAAAGCAAAACGCGATTGCAAACCATCTTCTAGCTTCCAACCTTGGCCATTTAACTGTTGCGAATAATTGGCTATAGTTTGCGCCTGAGCAAAATATTCATCTCCTCCATTTAATGCAAAAGAATCCGCATCCATACCTAAAATCATAAATACATGAAAGGAAAGTACTGACACTAAATTAGATTCAAATTGTAATGGATTAAATACCAAATTCTGATATTCTATATATTGAAAATTGAAGTCTTTATCGTTGTAATTATATACAGGCGAACTGTACGTAGAATTAAAAACCGGTCTTGATGAAGATACCTGTAAAGTGGCACTAAAACTGTCATTTTCATAGCCAGTTACATTAATAACCATACTACAGTTAATACGCTCTTCTGCTCCAAAGCTCTTTTCAGTCCATTTAGTGTTATTTATAAACTCGTTAAGCTGTTTTTCTAATGTTTTAAATACAACATTATTATCGTTACCTGTTTGCTGAGCAATAACATTAACGGTACAATTCAACTCTTGCGAAAACGCAACGACTGAGAATAAAAAGGCGAATAAAACTAATAATCTACGCATTTAGCTGTTTTAAGATCTGTTGCATTAAATCCTTAGCAACTTCTGCTTTAGATTTAAGCGGATTTTCAATAATATCGTTAGACGATGTTATAAATGTAACTTTATTTGTTGATACTCCAAAACCTGCACCTTTATCTTGCAAAGAATTAAGGACGATTAAATCTAGGTTTTTAGACTTTAATTTTCCTTTGGCATGTTCTAATTCGTTATTGGTTTCTAAAGCAAAGCCAACCAAATATTGGTTGTTCTTTATTTCACCTAAAGATTTTAAAATATCTTTTGTTTTTTCTAACTCTATTGTAAACGTAGTATCCTTCTTTTTTATTTTTTGACTGGCTACATTTTTTGGTCTGTAATCTGCTACAGCAGCGGATAGAATTGCAATATCAGAAGTTTCAAAATGCTTATGAACTTCATTATACATGTCCTCTGCACTAACCACTGGTTTTACAGAAACCAAACTATGCGTTATGGTTTGATGCGTTGGTCCAGAAACCAAAATAACCTCAGCACCTAAATTAGCAGCTGCTTTAGCAATTTCAAAACCCATTTTACCACTAGAATGATTTCCAATAAATCGTACAGGATCTAATGCTTCGTATGTTGGGCCAGCAGTGATAAGCACTTTTTTACCATGTAATGGCAACTGACTTAAAATATCCTTTTCAATAAAACTCACAATATCTTCTGGCTCTGCCATACGACCTTCACCAACCAAACCACTAGCTAATTCACCGGTACCTGCAGGAATCATTTTGTTGCCGTAAGCGGTTAATTTTTCAAAAGAGGTTTTTGTAGACTCATGTTTGTACATATCCAAGTCCATCGCTGGCGCGAAATACACAGGACACTTAGCAGAAATATACGTTGCCAACAATATATTATCACATACGCCATTAGCCATTTTTGCCATGGTGTTTGCAGTTGCAGGAGCAATAACAAAATAGTCGGCCCACAATCCTAGTTCTACATGATTGTTCCATACCTCATTGTTATCATTTTCATCAACAAAAGATGAGTAGACAGGGTTTTTAGATAAAGTTGAAAGTGTAAGTGGAGTAATAAAATCTTTAGAAGCAGGCGTCATAACAACTTTAACGTTAGCGCCTGCTTTAATGAATAATCGGACTAAACTGGCCGATTTATATGCGGCAATACCAGCAGTAATGCCTAATAAAATATTTTTGTCTCTTAGAATAGACATCTAAGGATTATTGTTGAGTATCCTCAGTATTTCTGTGGTAAATCTTACCGTCTAACCACTCTTTTACAGCTAAAGCGTGTGGCTTAGGTAGTTTTTCGTAAAACTTAGAAACTTCGATTTGCTCTTTGTTTTCAAAAATTTCTTCTAGACTATCGTTGTAAGTCGCAAACTCTTCTAGTTTGTCTATTAACTCACGTCTAATGTCTGTGTTGATTTGCTCAGCACGTTTTGAGATAACAGAAATTGCTTCATAAATGTTATCTGTTGCAGCATCAACTTCATTTCTGTTATACGTTACCGTTGAAACAGGTGCATCTGTCTTTTTTAAATCCATCGTTATAATGATTAACTTTTAGTAAATGTACTTAATTCTTGTTCTAATTCTTCATTCATTTTAGTTGCATCTTCCATTAATTCAGAATTTGGAAATGCCTTCTTAAATGAATTATAATAGCCTATAGCATCTTTTAATCGTTCTTCTTTTAACTGATCGATACTTAAAATTGCTAAGTTATATGCGGCATCTAATCTGTAAAACATAGCTTCGTTTCTAAGTGATGTACCTGGAAACTCTAACAAAAAATTGTTAAACGACTTAATTGAAGCTTTGTAATCTGTAATTAAATCGTATTGTTTTGCAATTTCAAATGCTTTCTTTTCTAATTTAAAGTCCAACTCCTTAACCAAAGTGTTTGCCTCAGCTAGGTATTGAGAGTTTGGATATTGGTTTACAAACAACTGTAATTTCTCAATAGCCTCAACTGTTTCTTTTTGTTCTTTAGAGTAAACAGGCGAATTGAAATAATAGCCTTTTGCAGATTTAAAAGCTGCTTCTTCGGCTTTTTCACTTTGAGGATAGACATCTGTAAACTTATCAAAATGATAACTAGCAATGTAGTAATCTCCCATCTCGTAAGAGCAGTTAGCATGCATGTAAGTAACCTTTTCTGCCTGCGGCTTCCCTCTATACTTTGGAAGAATTTGATCTAAAAGTCTCTTAGACTTATTCCACTTTTCAGCTTGATACAACTCATCAGCCAATGTAAATTTCTCTGCAATATCTTCAGATTTTAAGGCTTTCTGAAAATCGCTACAAGAGGCCAACAAAATTGTTGCAAAAAGTATGTAAATTGCTTGCTTCATAAATTTTAAACAGGATGCAAAACTACGCATTATTAACGGATTTTAAAAACAAAAATTATACGCTAAAATAATCGTTGTTTTAGTTGCACTTTGGAATTTAAACTAAGTTTAACTTTTACCTAAATCCTTTAAAGCATTTTTAATCTCTTTTTTTAGCGTATCTGTTGCTTCCACAAGCGGTAAACGCACATGAGATTTTGAGATTTCTAGCGCTTCTAAAACTGCTTTTATACCAGCAGGATTGTTTTCTGAAAAGATTAAGCGTGTTATTGGCATTAAATCGAAATGTGTCTTGTAGGCTTCTTTGGCTTTACCTGCAATGCCCAAACGAATCATTTCAGAGAATTCTTTTGGCAATGCCTGACCAATAACCGAAATTACTCCAGAACCACCAGCTAAAGCAACACCTAATGCCAAATCATCATCACCAGATAAGATTAGAAAATCTTCTGGTTTGGTTCTTAATAATTCTAAATATTGATGAACATTGTTACCTGCTTCTTTTACAGCAATAATATTTTCAAAATCCTTTGCTAATCTTATGGTTGTTTCAGGTAACATATTAGACGCTGTTCTTCCTGGCACATTATACAAAATGATTGGCTTTGGCGACACTCCTGCAATGGCTTTAAAATGCTGATAGATGCCTTCTTGAGTTGGTTTGCTATAATATGGTGATACAGATAAAATAGCATCTATAGCAGATAAATCTGTAGTCTTTATTTCATTTATGATTGACGCTGTATTATTTCCACCAATACCAAGAACAAGTGGCACTCTTCCATTATTAACATTAGATATAAATTGTATTAATTCTTTCTTTTCATCAGCAGTAACAGTAACACTCTCGCCAGTAGTACCACTAATTACCAAG
Organism: Winogradskyella sp. MH6; assembly: GCF_022810765.1. Lineage (NCBI taxonomy): Bacteria > Pseudomonadati > Bacteroidota > Flavobacteriia > Flavobacteriales > Flavobacteriaceae > Winogradskyella > Winogradskyella sp. MH6. The sequence continues at coordinate 3,486,802 of NZ_CP094494.1, forward strand.
TACTCTGTACCATTGTTTATATTATGCTCTACTAATCGTTCTAGAGCTTCAAAATCTATGCTTAAATCTTCGTGGAATGGTGTTATTAGTGCCACTCCAGTACCTATAAATTTGGTCATTATAATTTATTTAGAATGTTTAAATATTTTTTTAGTTCGGTTTTAAATGTCTTGATGTCTTTTGGATTTACGTCTATAATTAAATCATACAAACGTTCATCTTTTCGACTAAGTCCAACTTTTAAGTTTGCTTTAGATGCTGCAGTTATTAAATCTAGCTCTGGTGTTTCATTTTTATAATAACTCACCAAGACATCATAAGGTTCATCTATAAAAGCTTGTAAGTCGATGTTGTTTATCTTTCCTTTCCATCCAAAATGTTTTGGCGAAAAATAGGTTTCCCATTGACTTCCTTCATATTTATCATCTTTTGTAAAAGCAACTATTTTGTGCTTTGGAGATGTTAAGTTTAGCGCTTTAAAGTAATTTCTAAAGACTTCAAAGTCTTCAAACTCGTTTGCATTAAGTAAAACCGCAATCACCTTAACTTTATTGTTGTTTACAGCTGCTTTACGAGCAGACAACAATTTGTTTACATATTTTTGATTTGATTTTTCCTTAAATGCTTTTAAAATCATTTATCTTTAGCCTTTGATGCAAATTTAACAAAAGCGCAAACATTTTTTCATTACTATTTCAACTAAAACCATGATAAAAAACTCACTTTTAATTATTCTATTTTTGAGCCTTGCGTATTCTTGTAAGGAAGTACCAAACAGAATTGAAGGTAGTCGCATTGAAATTAACGATAGTATTCCAGCCAATAAAGAGCTTGAAGACTATATAACACCATACAGAGATAATGTAAACAAGAATCTTGATAGTGTAATTTCGTATGCTCCAGAAACCTATTCTAAAACTGATGGTGAATTTAATACTGCCATCGGAAATTTAATGGCTGATGCTGTTTTTAGTGAAAGTAATCCTGTTTTCAATAAACGTACAGGAAAAAATATAGATTTTGTTTTGCTGAATCACGGTGGTATTAGAGCTATAATTTCTCAAGGAAATATTACAACAAGAACGGCATACGAAGTTATGCCTTTTGAAAATTCTGTTGTCGTTGTTGCTTTAAAAGGAAAGCAAATCAATGCGTTGTTCGGCTACCTTTCTAAAGCTAAGCGCGCACATCCTGTTTCTAAACAAGTGGAGTTATTGTTAGACAACGATTTTAATATAAAAAAAGCACTTGTTGATGGTAAACCTGTTTTAGAAGATGAAACCTATTATGTAGCTACCAATGATTATTTGTACAATGGTGGTGACCGTATGACATTCTTTCAACCAAACGATAGTTTATACACACTAGATTATAAAATTAGAAACGTTTTAGTCGATTATTTTAAAAAGAAAGACACGATTAATCCTAAAATAGATAACCGTTTTACAAAGTTAACTGCAGAATAATGAAAAGAAGACAATTTATACAACAAACAACAGCAGCAACAGCTTTGGTTGGTTTAGGAGCATTAAACCTGCAATCTTGTGTTTCAAACAGAAAGCATATTACCATTCTCCACACTAATGATGTGCATAGTCATATAGATCCTTTTGGCCCAAACGACAAAAGAAATGCTAACAAAGGAGGTGTTGCAAGACGTGCTACCTTGGTTGAAAACATTAGAAAAGAAAATCCTAACACATTATTGTTAGATGCTGGTGATATTTTTCAAGGTACTCCGTACTTTAATTATTATGGAGGTGAACTAGAATTTAAGCTAATGAGCATGCTTAATTACGATTTGGCGACTATTGGTAATCATGATTTTGACAATGGTATTGACGGACTATATGCACAATTACCACATGCAAAGTTTGAGTTTGTTTCAGCAAACTACGACTTTTCTAAAACCGTAATGGATACACATGTAAAACCTTATAAGGTTCTTGTAAAAGATGGTGTAAAAATTGGTGTATTTGGTTTAGGCATTCAATTAGATGGTTTGGTAGATAAAAAAATGTACAAAGAAACGGTTTACCACGACCCTATTGAAATTGCTAAAGATATGTCTCGCATCCTTAAAGAAGAAGAATCTTGCGATTTGGTAATTTGCTTATCTCATATTGGTTATCACTATAAAAACAGTCCAGATCGTGTTAGTGATTTAAATTTGGCAAAAGCTACAAAAGGTATCGATTTAATTATCGGTGGACATACACATACATTTTTACCTAAACCAACTATAGCGCAAAATAGCGAAGGCAAAAACGTACTTGTTAATCAGGTTGGTGCTTACGGATTGTATTTAGGTAGAATCGATTTTTATTTTGAACCAGGAAAACCTCTTTATTCTGATAGCACAGCTATAATTGTTTAACATATAGTGTAAGTTTCTAAAAATGAAACGTCTAAGATTTCAACTAAACCAAAAATTATGAAATCTTACAAAATCATTTTAGTATTAAGAATTGCTGTTGCGATCATATTAATTCAAACGCTTCGCTTTAAATTTACCGCACATCCTGATAGTGTTTATATTTTTGAAACCGTAGGACTAGAACCTTACGGAAGAATAGGAATTGGTGCATTAGAATTAATTGCCGGAATTTTACTCTTAATTCCCAAAACCATTTGGGCAGGAGCTCTTCTTACTATGGGTCTCATTGGAGGCGCCATACTAATGCATTTAACAAAGCTAGGTATTGAAGTTAAAGGAGATGGAGGTGTTCTGTTTTACACAGCAATAATCACCTTTTTACTAAGCACTATAATTCTATATTATTATAGAAAAGACATTCCAATTATAGGCAAAAAATTAAGCTTCTAACTGTTCGTCCATATCCAAATATGTTGGTTGCGGTCCTGTGTACTTAAGTTGCGATTGTAAGTAGAAGAATACAAAGGCTACAACTAAGAAAAACGAATAAATAAACCCTAAATTTTTATCTTCTAAAATGTAATAATAAGCTAATTGTATAATTTCTGAAAAAACTATACAAATAGAACCCAATAGAAAAAGCATAGATTTATTATCATTTCTATACATATACCCTATTAAAGCTACAGATAACAATGCCATTATAACACCATTATAAACAAACTCTAAAATATACTCATAAGTAGTAAGTGAATTTTCAGTAGCATCTGTTACAATAATTACACAAAACACATCTAACACAACAAGAATTATAACAGGAATTAATAACTCCCTAAAAACCTTACCAACATTAATTGAAGTTAAAACTTTGATAATCAGAAACAAGTAGGCAATGATAAAAAGAATGTTAGCACTATAATAGTGGATATCAAATTGATCTACCTCTAACAAAGGCATAAACCAACCTGAGTAACTCAAAAGATGACCTACTGCAAAAATCACAAGAAACCAAAAGAAATGCCAAGATTTTTCTGACGTCCACCCACAATATAAAATTGTCAATAACACAAGCATTAAAGCACTTACAGCGGCACCTTCAACTTCATAAGCTAAACCTTGAAGTATTATAAAAATACCACCTAAAAGCAATAGCAATACTTTTAAGATTTTATTCGCTAACATTAATTAATCCCTTATTAATTGAAGCGAATATATAAAAAAATTACAATTAAACGATAAAAAAATACTTTTTATCGATAAAAAACCGTTTTTATTGTAAGAATTTATTTCAAAAACTCTAAAAACTCTTGTTCAGAAAGTAATGTAATACCCAAACTTTCTGCTTTTGTGCGCTTACTTGGACCCATTTTATCACCTGCAACCACATAACTCGTTTTAGAAGATATTGAAGACGACACTTTCCCTCCATTATCTTCAATGAGCTTTTTAAGCTCGTTACGTGAAATGGTTTCAAACACACCTGAAACTACAAATGTTTGTCCTTTTAGCTTGTCGGTTTGGTTTGCCAATTTCTCTGCAGAAATTTCTAACTGTACTCCATAAGTCTTTAGACGTTCTATAATCCTTTTATTTTCTTCTGAAGAAAAGAACTCTACAACACTCTCAGCAATGCGCTCACCTATTTCATCTACAGTAACCAAATCTAATACAGACGTAAACATTAAAGCATCAATAGATTTATAATGCTTTGCTAATTTTTTAGCAACAGTTTCGCCAACATATCTAATACCAAGGGCAAACAAAACGCGCTCAAATGGAATCTGTTTTGACGCTTTTATACCTTTGACCAAGTTTTCCGCACTCTTTTCTGCCATACGCTCTAACGGAATGACTTGCTCCACTGTTAACTCGTATAAATCAGCATAGTTTGAAATCAAGCCTTCTTTTACTAATAACGCTACAGTTTCACCACCTAAACCTTCAATATCCATAGCTTTTCTAGAAATATAGTGCTGAATACGACCTACAATTTGTGGTGGACAACCATTATAATTAGGACAATAATGCTTTGCTTCTCCTTCTGGTCTTACCAATTCGGTTTGACATTCCGGACAATGTGTAATGTAGACTGTTGGTTTAGAATCTTCAGGACGTTTTGTAAGGTCTACTGCGATAATCTTTGGTATAATTTCACCTCCTTTTTCCACAAAAACGGCATCTCCTTCTCTAATATCTAACTTTTCAATCTGATCGGCATTATGTAAAGACGCACGTTTTACAATAGTACCAGCTAATTGTACTGGCTCTAAATTGGCTACTGGAGTAATAGCTCCTGTACGACCAACCTGATAAGTAATTTCGTTTAATCTCGTTGAAACTTGTTCTGCCTTAAACTTATAGGCCATTGCCCAACGTGGTGCTTTGGCTGTATAGCCCAATTCATCTTGCTGAAACAAACTATTTACCTTAACCACCACACCATCTATTTCGTAAGGTAAGTTATGTCGATGCTCCTCCCAATAATTCACATAGTCTAAAACCTCATCTATAGAGTTGACCAACTTGGCTTCTTTAGGCACCTTAAAGCCCCATGCTCTGGCCTTTTCTAAACCTTCAAATTGCGTTGAAACATTTAGATTATTTCCTTTTACACTATACAAGAGACATTCTAAAGGTCGTTTTGCTACTTCTGAGCTGTCTTGCAACTTTAAGCTTCCTGATGCTGTATTTCTCGGATTTCGATAAGGCTCTTCGTCATTAGCAATGCGCTCTTCATTCATTTTTAAAAAGCCTTCAATAGGCAGAACTATTTCACCTCTTATATCAAAACGCTCAGGATAATCACCTTTTAGTTGAAGCGGTACTGTATTAATGGTTTTTACATTAGCCGTAACTTCATCTCCTTGCACTCCGTCACCTCTTGTAACTGCTCTTACCAGCTTTCCGTTTTCGTAAGTTAAGTTCATAGAAGCTCCATCGTACTTTAACTCACAGGTATATTGCACCTCTCCGTCTATCATTTTTTTGATGCGCTTTTCCCAATCCGTTAAATCTTCTTTAGAATAGGAATTGTCTAAAGAATACATTCTAAAATCGTGAACAACAGTATTAAAGTTTTTGGTAATAGTACCACCGACACGTTTTGTCGGCGAATTTTCATCATAAAATTCTGGATGCGCTTCTTCTAAAGCTTGAAGTTCTTTCAACTTCATATCAAACTCGTAATCGCTAATGGTAGGATTATCGAGTATGTAATAATTATAATTGTGCTGACGTAACTCGTCTCTTAAGGATTGTATTTTTTGTTCTGTGTTCATTTAACTATTAATTTCTTCTTTGATAATTAGCTAATAATGATAAACCGCCAAGAAAAATACTCACAGCTATTCCTATCAAAAAAATATGATTTATTTCTCCAGATTTAATTGTACTATTAATAAACATATAAACCGCAGATATTGATATCACCATTGACATAAATCCAAAAATAAATTTGAAAAGCCCACCAAACAAAGGCCAAGCTAAATTTCCTTTGCCTTTATAATTTTCAATTATCTTAAAGAAAAAGTAAAACATAATAAAACCAATATTAATAACTATAAAACCAAAAATCTTTTCACCAAATCCAGCGTCACCTAGAAACAAAAAGAAAACACTCAATATAAAGTTTAAAACACCAAATACTTTATATAATCTATTAATGTATTCTTCGGATACTTCTTTAAACATAAAACGCAGTGTATATAGTAAGATTTATATTTCTAATTGAATGCCTTCCTATAATCCTTCTTTATTCAACCATCTTGGAGCTGGCAGCGGTTTGTAATTATTCATTTTATCTAAAAGTTCTTCAATCGTTGTGTCTATAACAACAGCATCTAAATTCTCTTGTTTTAAAAATCCTCTTTGCACCATCATTTTACATTGTTCAATCAAAGCATCATAATAGCCATTGATGTTTAAAATACCTATTGGCTTAGTGTGCAACCCAAGTTGTCCCCAAGTTGTGATTTCAAAAAACTCATCCATAGTACCAAAACCACCAGGAATAATGATAAATCCTTCACTTTTTTCATACATGATGATTTTTCTATCGTGCATGTTGTCTGTAGTAATCAATTCCGTCAGTTCTGTATGAACAATTTCTTTGGTTTTAAGAAAAGTTGGAATAACACCAACGGTTTTACCTCCGTTTTCAACAACACCTTGCGCCACTTTTCCCATAATACCAATCTTAGCAGCACCATAAACAAGCGTTATATTTTTTTGAGCAAATTCTTTACCTAGGGCATAGGCTGTAGTAATAATTTCCTTGTCATTTCCGTCGCTACTACCACAAAAAACTGATATACTATTCATATTACTTTTTAGTTCCTTTTAGCATTCTGTCATTTCCGTTTAAATCCTTTCTTAACTGAATATCCTTAAACTCAGCATCAACTAAAAGTTGCTTTGTTTCTTGACCAAGATACTGGTTAATTTCAAAATAAAGTGAGCCATTAGACCTCAATTCATCAACAGCAAAATCAGTAATAGCTTTGTAAAAAATTAGTGGATTATCATTTTCTACGAATAGCGCTAAATGTGGTTCGTTATCGAGAACGTTTGGTCTTATTTCTCGCTTTTCTAGCTCACGAACGTATGGTGGATTTGAAACGATGATATCGAAAAAACCCATCTGCTGCAAAGCGACATCTTCCCAAAGGGAAGACTCTAAAATATTGGCTTTAATAAATTCAACTTCAACTCCATTTCTATCCGCATTCTCTTTGGCTATTTTTAATGCAGATTCTGAGATATCAACTGCAAAAACCTGAGCTTCTGGCAAGTGTTTTGCCAGCGAAATTGCAATACACCCAGAACCAGTTCCGATATCTAAAATCTTAATGGGTTCTGAATTTTGACTTTTTAATTTTGAATCCTTCATGATCCAATCTACGAGTTCTTCAGTTTCTGGTCGAGGAATTAATACATTTTCATTCACGCTAAATTGTAATCCGTAAAACTCCGTTTCGCCTAAAATATATTGAATGGGTTTTTGCTGTTTTAAATCTTCTAGTATTGTAAAAAAAACATCCGTTTCGTCCTTAGTTAAGGTAAACTCTGAATCTAAGATTAGCTGAATTCTAGCTACATTAAGATGATGCTCTATGCTGAGATAAAAAAAGCTGGCCACTTCATCTTTACCATAAATAGCATCTAATTCTTTATGAAATATGTCTTTTAAATCCTTTGCTTTCAATTTTAAAGTTTTTTAAGCATCCAAACCGTACATGAATAATGACCCGTATTTCCCATCGGTTTATCAATAAATTCAAAACCTACCTTTTGGTATAGTTTTCGGGCATCATCCATATAAGGCATTGTTTCAAGATAGCAATGTTCGTAACCAGCGGATTTTGCGAAATCTAAACATATAGCCATCATTTTTATCCCAAAGCCTTTTCCTCTGGCTTCAGGTAAAAAGTACATTTTTTGCAACTCGCAAACATTGCCTTCATAATTATCTAATGGTGCAATACCAGCACCACCAAGAATCTCTTGGCCTTGAGCCAAAACAAAATATTTGGTTTTGGAATTACTATAGGTCTCTGTCATGCAATCTAAAGATACATCCTCATAAGCTGTGCCGACTTTAGGCACTCCCATTTCTATTAAAACACTCCGAACAGCTTTAGCTATTTTAGGATTGTCCTTTAGTTCTATTTCTCGAATAACTATGGTATCTTTACCCACCTTAATTAAAACTTTTATACTGTCTGTTTTTACGGCATGAAGATAATTATAAATACTTTTTTATGACTAAAAGAACATTATTCATTTTGGCGATTTGTTCACTTGTTTTCAACTGCACTGTAAAGGAAAAACCGCAGTTTATTGGTATTAATAACATTAAGGTCTTAGATTCAAATATTGAGAATATAACTATTAGTGCAGATGCTGAATTTACCAATCCTAATGACGTTGGTGGTACGCTTCAAACAAATGCCTTAAACATTTATGTAAATGATAAAAAAGTAGCCACATTTAGTTCAAAAGAATTTAAAGTGCCTTCTAAAGATAAATTTACGATTCCGCTTACTGTTTCTGTGGCTACAGATAGTATTGTAAACCAAAGCAATCTAAGCGGTTTGCTCGGAAGCCTACTCTCTAAAAAATTAAAAGTGCAATATAAAGGTGATATAAAATATACAATTTTAGGCTATTCTTCTACCTATAGCATTGATAAAACAGAAGACGTAAAAATTAAATTATAGTTGCAAACCCACGAATATTACATAAAACGTTGCTTACAAATTGCCAAAAACGGATTGGGCACCACTAGACCCAACCCAATGGTTGGTGCAGTCATTGTACACAACAATAGCATTATTGGTGAAGGTTTTACCAGTACTTATGGTGGACCTCACGCCGAAGTCAATGCAGTAAATTCTGTTAAAAACAAATCCTTACTTAAAGACAGTACTATTTATGTGCTTTTGGAACCTTGTAGCCATTTTGGAAAAACTCCGCCTTGTAGCGATTTAATCATAAAACACAGCATACCAAATGTGGTTATTGGTTGTATAGATGACAATCCTGAAGTTGCAGGCAAAGGCGTTGCCAAATTAAAAGCACATGGTTGCAACGTGGTTGTTGGTGTACTAGAGAAGGAATGTAAAGAACACTTAAAACGGTTCTTCACCTACCACAATAAAAAACGACCATATATTATATTGAAATGGGCTGAAACGGAAGACAGTTTTATTGCACCAGAAACAAAAGATAAACAACAACCTGTTTGGATTACAAACACATACTCCAGGCAATTAGTGCACAAATGGCGAGCAGAAGAACAAGCCATTTTAGTTGGTACCAATACAGTTATTGAAGACAACCCAAGTCTTACCGTTAGAGATTATAGTGGCGAGAACCCTATCAGAATTGTTATTGATAAGTCTAATAAGCTAGATGAGAGTTACAAAATTTTTGATGCCTCAGCTCAAACGATTAGGCTCACTAAAAATGAGCTAGATTTTAATCAGCCATTAACATACCAAATTTGTGGAATTTTACATCAGTACAATATTAATTCTGTAATTATTGAAGGTGGCGCAAAAATACTTCAAACCTTTATAGATGAAGGTTTATGGGATGAAGCCAGAATTTTTATCGGTAAAACTGAATTTAAATCAGGTATCAAAGCACCTAATCTTAATGGTAGATTAATTTCTGAAAAACTCATAAAAGAAGATCTATTAAAAATCTACGAGAATGATTGATACACTTATTTTTGATTTTGGTGATGTCTTTATTAATCTAGACAAGCAAGGCGCAATGCAAAACGCACTCAACTTGTTTAAGACAGATACATTTGATGACGACATGATTAAGACCAATATGTTGTACGAAGTTGGTAAAGTTTCAACAGAAGAATTTATAGATTTCTACACCTCTAAATTTTCATATTTAAATAAAAATCAAATCATTGAAGCTTGGAATTATATCTTAAAAGATTTTCCTGAGTACCGATTAAAGTTCATTCAACAACTGGCTGAAGAAAAACGTTTTAAGCTTATTTTGTTGAGCAACACCAACGATATGCATATAGATTTTATAAAATCTAATGTTAGCTTTTATGAAGACTTCAAAAGTTGTTTTGATCAGTTTTATCTATCTCAGGAAATTCAGCTGAGAAAACCTAATAAAGATATATTCGATTTTGTTTTAGAAAGTAACAATCTAAAACCAGAACATTGCTTTTTTGTAGACGACACAAAGGAAAATACAGACATGGCAGAATCTTTAGGCATTAAGGTTTGGAACATTGATGAAACCAATGAAGATGTGATTAATATGTTTAATCTTAAAAACAAATTCTTTTGATTTTTCTGATTCTTAGTGTTTTATCGTCAACAGCTATTTTTGTACTATTTAAACTGTTTAACAAGTACAATGTAAACACCCTACAAGCTATTGTTTTTAATTACATCATTGCATGCACTTGCGGACTCCTACTCTATAAAAAGCCAATAAACCTAGCTGATTTTATAAATGAGCCTTGGTTTTATGCTGCACTGGCTTTAGGTATTTTGTTCATAAGTATCTTTAATGTTATGGCGCTTACAGCTCAAAAAAACGGACTTTCCGTTGCGTCTGTAGCCAGTAAAATGAGTGTAATTATTCCTATTCTATTTGGTATAATAGTGTATAATGAGAGTATTGGATTTAAGAAAATTACAGGTATTATTCTTGCCCTAATTGCCGTTTACCTCACATCAATAAAACCAAAATCTAACGTTGTCCTCACCAAAGCCATCTATCTACCTATTATCCTATTCTTGGGTTCTGGTGTGATCGATACAAGTGTTAATCATTTTGCTCCAGAAGGAAATATGCCATTATTTTTAGCTATAATTTTTGCAAGTGCAGGTATTATTGGTTTAGTTATGGTAAGCTTTAAAACAAATAAAACAAAACAAAGATTCAACCCAAAAAGTATCCCTTTTGGAATTACCTTAGGATTAGTGAACTATTGCTCTATGTATTTTTTAATAAAAGCATTACGAGTAGATGGTTTTGAAAGTTCTACTGTATTTACCATAAATAACGTAGCTATTGTAGCTGTGTCTTGTTTAATAGGCTTATTTCTTTTTAAAGAGGTAATTTCTTCAAAAAACTGGATTGGTATTGGCTTAGCCCTAGTTTCAATAATCTTAGTAACTCTATAATTAATGTTAACCGAAGACACATACAAAACTATTTCTAAACCCTCAATTGGTGAATTGTTCAAGGACAAAAACAGTAAGTTTATAGGTTATGCTTTTCATGTTGAAAATGAAGATCAAATTAAAACTCACATTGAAGAAGTAAAAAAAGAGCATTATTCTGCCAGGCATTGGTGTTATGCTTATCAATTAGGCACAGAAACAACAACTTTTAGAGCAAATGATGATGGAGAGCCAAACAATTCTGCCGGAATGCCAATTTATGGTCAGATACAATCTTTTGAGGTAACAAATGTTTTGGTTATTGTTGTTAGGTATTATGGTGGTGTAAAACTTGGCGTAGGCGGATTAATTAATGCCTATAAAACTGGTGCTCAATTAGCTCTAGAGGCTTCAGATATTATAGAAAAAACAATTAACAAGCAATTCATACTCAAATTTGAATACAAAAACATGAGTAAAGTGATGCGTATTCTTAAAGAAAATCAGATTGAAATATTAAATCAAACACTAGAACTTGATTGTTTGTTGGAAATATCTGTCAGAAAAGGTAACGCTTCTAAAATATTTGAGTTGTTTAATCAATTTTACGGTGTTGAAATCAGCGAATTATAACGAATAATTTTGCAGTTTATCTAAAAGATATTTTGGGCATCTTGTAGGTCTGTTTCGTTTTGCATCTATAAACGCCAAAATTGTGTTACCAGTAGCCAGTAATTCACCCTTCTCATTAGTTAACTCATAATCAAATTCTATAGAAGCTGTTGGCATCTTTTTTAGCCTAGTTTTTACTTTAAGCACATCATCATAACGTGCTGAATTTTTGTAGTTTATATGTAATGAAATTACTGGAAGCATTATACCTTCAGCCTCCATAGCACTATAGCTAAGACCAAACTCGCGCAACCACTCAGTTCTACCTACCTCAAAATAAACGGCATAATTAGCGTGGTATACAACACCCATCTGATCTGTCTCGCCATAGCGAACACGTATTTTTGTTTCGTTATAATTCAAAATTTAAGATGTTTTTTAATAAAAAATTTGTAGTTTTAGAAGATTTTAAACATGAGAAAAAAATTCTTAAAATTCAATGAGAATTGATTTTTTTTTTAAATTTTTTGTTCACATATTTGTCATGTTCAAAACGCTAAGAGAATCCTTATTCTCTTTTTTTTTGCTAATCTAACTAACAACATAAAAATCTAATTTAACTA